>NZ_JAPEPF010000001.1:5214713-5521461 GCF_026340595.1 Streptomyces sp. NBC_01363 | reverse complement strand
TGCCCGCCTGCCAGGCGATGTCCTTGCCCTTGACCATCTGGGTGACATGGCCGTCGGCCGAGCGCACCACGTAGTGGGCGGACGTCTGCTTCAGCGGGTTCTGGAAGATCTTCAGGGTGGTGTCGAAGTCTTCCTCGGTGTCGTGCAGAACGATGAATCTGACCTTGTTGGTGTGCGGTCGGTCCGCGGTGTCGTAATTCCCGTACGTCTCCTTGTCGGCCGGGTCACCCGTCTGCTGGTAGGCCGCCGGTACCCAGTCGCATCCGAGGCTGCGGGGGCATTCCGGCCGCACTCCGGCCGCACCGGCCTGCGCCGTGGGGCTGAGCAGCGCCATGCTCAGTGCGCCGACACCTGTCAACGCGAGTGCGAGTCCGGTCCTCTGCTTGGACGTCATGACAACCCTTCTTGGAGCCGTGCGTGATGGAGCCGTGCGTGATCCGATCCCACTGTTCCGCTGTGCGCGCACACTCTCCGACCTGAGATGACAGCACGTCAAGGGATCCGTGGAGGTCACGGGTCGAGCCAGTGGACCAGACCACTGGCAGGGCGCCTGACCTGCGGCGGAAAGATTCAACTGGTCTTCGGCGACGGCTCGTCGCCCAGGTCCCGCGGAGGGGTGGGGCGGCCGCGGACCGGTGTCCGGACGCCATCCATGAGCACGCCTTTTGTGTGACTAATGCCGGATGTGCGTGCCCCGAACGGCCGAAGGGTAGTGCTGGCGCCGACACGATCATGTCCGTGCGACGTTCGCACGGCGATCCAGGAAAGGCCGGACGCACATGGCTCAGCCGTTCACCCTGCCGGATTTCTACGTTCCGTATCCGGCGCGGCTCAACGCCCACGTCGAGGAGGCCCGAGTACACACCAAGCAGTGGGCGCGCAGCATAGGAATGGTGGAGGGTTCGGGCATCTGGGAGGAGAAGGACATCGACTCCCACGACTACGCGCTGCTGTGCGCGTACACCCACCCCGACTGCTCGGCCGAGGCGCTTTCGCTGGTCACCGACTGGTACGTGTGGGTCTTCTTCTTCGACGACCACTTCCTGGAGCTCTTCAAGCGCAACCCCGACCGTGAGGGCGCCAAGCAGTATCTGGATCGGTTGCCGGCGTTCATGCCGATGGACCGCGGGGCCCCGATGCCGGAACCGACCAATCCGGTCGAGGCGGGGCTGGCCGATCTGTGGGCGCGTACGGTGCCGAGCATGTCCGACGCCTGGCGGGCCAGGTTCGCCGTGGCGACGGAGAACCTGCTCAACGAGTCGCTGTGGGAGCTCGCCAACATCAACGAGGGGCGCATCGCGAACCCCGTCGAGTACATCGAGATGCGCCGCAAGGTGGGCGGCGCCCCCTGGTCGGCGGGTCTCGTGGAGTACGCGGCGGACGCCGAGGTCCCCGAGGCGGTGGCCGACGAACGTGCGCTGCGGGTGCTGCGGGACGCCTTCTCCGACGGCGTGCACCTGCGCAACGACCTCTTCTCGTACCAGCGGGAGGTCGAGGACGAGGGCGAGAACAGCAACGGTGTGCTGGTCCTGGAGCACTTCCTCGGCTGTACCACACAGGAGGCCGCCGACGCGGTGAACGATCTGCTGACGTCCCGGCTGCAGCAGTTCGAGAACACCGCGCTCACCGAACTCGGTCCGCTCTGCGCGGAGAAGGGGCTCGACCCCACCGATGCCGCGGCCGTTCTCGCGTACGTCAAGGGCTTGCAGGACTGGCAGTCCGGCGGTCATGAGTGGCACATGCGCTCCAGCCGCTACATGAACGACGGCGCGGTCGAAGCGGCCACGACCGGCTTCGGCATGGCCGCGGCGTCGATCCGGTTCACGTCACGCTCGGAGGCGGCCCGGCTGCGCAGCCATACACATGTGCCGTACCAGCGCGTCGGCCCGTCGCTGCTGCCGGACTTCGAGCTGCCCTTCGGCACGACGCTCAGTCCGCATCTGGACGGGGCGCGGGTACGGATCGTCGACTGGGCGGGCCGGATGGGCATCCTGGAGGCGCAGCCGGGGGTGCCCGGTTCGCATATCTGGGACGAGGAGCGCCTCCTCGCGACCGATCTGCCGCTGTGCGCGGCGGGGCTGCACCCGGACGCGACGCCGGAGGAACTGGACCTCTCCTCGCAGTGGCTGACCTGGGGGACGTACGGCGACGACTGGTTCCCGGTGGTGCACGGACGGGCCCGCGACCTGGCGGGGGCCAAGCTCGCCAATGAGCGTCTGTCGCTGTTCATGCCCCTGGACGGATCCGGGACGCCCGAACCGGTCAACGCCCTGGAGCGGGGGCTCGCCGATCTCTGGGCGAGGACCTCGACCCCGATGGACGCGGACGGGCGCCGCGCGTTCCGGAAGGCGGTCGAGGACATGACCGCGAGCTGGGTGTGGGAGCTGGCGAACCAGGTGCAGAACCGCATCCCCGACCCGGTGGACTACGTCGAGATGCGGCGCATGACCTTCGGCTCCGACCTCACGATGAGCCTGTGCCGGCTGGGACACGGCAGGAAGGTCCCGCCGGAGATCTACCACAGCGGGCCGCTGCGCTCCCTGGAGAACGCGGCGGCGGACTACGCGTGTCTGCTCAACGACCTGTTCTCGTACCAGAAGGAGATCGAGTTCGAGGGTGAGGTGCACAACGGCGTCCTGGTCGTGCAGAACTTCTTCGGGGTGGACTATCCGACCGGTGTGGCGATCGTGTACGACCTGATGAAGTCGCGGCTGAGGCAGTTCCTGCACGTCGCCGATCAGGAACTCCCGGTGCTCTACGACGACTTCGGGCTGGACGCGGAGGCGAGGGAGGTCCTCGCCGGGTACGTGCTGGAGCTCAAGCACTGGATCGCGGGCATCCTGATCTGGCACCGGGACTGTCGGCGCTACCGCGAGCAGGACCTGCTGCGCGGCACCGGAACCCCGTGGCACATCAGCGGTCCCACGGGGCTCGGTGTCTCGGCGGCGCGGGTGACCGCGCTGTTCGCTCAGCCCTCGGCGACCAGCGTGTAGCGACCGCCTGCACGTGCCTTGAAGACCTTCTCGCCGCTCGCGAACAGCGAGCTGCGGACGGTCACTTCGCGGCTGCGGCTCGCCGTGATCACCACACGGCGGGCCTGCCCCGCGGCCCATTCGATGTCGACCGTGAAGCCTCCCCGGGCGCGCAGCCCGCGCACCGATCCGTCCGGCCAGCCCGACGGGAGGGCGGGGAGGATGTCGACGGTGTCGTGCTGGCTCTGCAGCAGCATTTCGGCAATGCCCGAGGTGGCGCCGAAGTTGCCGTCGATCTGGAAGGGCGGGTGGGTGTCCCAGAGGTTGGGCAGGGTGGAGTTCTTCAGCTGCTCGGCGAGCATCCTGTGGGCGTGGTCGCCGTCGCGCAGCCGCGCCCAGAAGTTGATCTTCCATGCCTTGGACCAGCCGGTGCCGCCGTCGCCGCGCGCGCCGAGGGAGACCTCGGCCGCCTCGGCCCACTTGCTGCCGGGTTCGATCTGCCGCCCGGGGTGCAGGGCGAAGAGGTGCGAGACATGGCGGTGGTCGTCGGCCGGGTCGTCGCGGTCGCCCTTCCACTCCTGGAGCTGGCCCCAGGAGCCGATCCGCAGCCCGGGGTCGAGCCGGTCGAGGGCGGTCTCCAGGCGGCTGCGGAAGGCAGGTGAGTCGCCGAGGGTACGGGCGGCCTCCAGGGTGTTGGTGAGGAGGTCGTGCACGATCTGCTGGGACATCGCGGCACCGGCGGTGAAGTCGCCGTGCTCGGGCGAGTAGCTGGGGGTGACGACGAGCAGTCCGTCGCGCGGGTCGGTGCGCAGATTGGCCAGCCAGAATTCGGCCGCCTCCTTCATCGCCGGGTAGGCGGTGGAGCGCAGGTAGTCGGTGGATCCGCCGAACCGGTAGTGCTCGTACATCTGTTGGGTGAGCCAGGCTGCGGCCTCCGGGAACCAGAAGGCGGTGGACCAGTCGTGGACGCCGGTGAAGCCGTACGGGTTGGTCTCGTTGTGCACCACCCAGCCGGCGGTCCCGAACATCTCCTTCGCGGTCTTCCGGCCGGGGGCGCGCATCGCTTCGATGTAGCGGTCGTAGGGTGCGGTGGTCTCGGCGAGGTTGGTGACCTCGGCGAGCCAGTAGTTCATCTGCAGATTGATGTTGCTGTGGTAGTCGGCCGACCACGGCGGGGTGGTGGAGTTGTTCCAGACGCCCTGGAGGTTGGCGGGCAGCGAGCCGGCCCGCGAGGAGGCGATCAGCAGGTAGCGGCCGTACTGGAAGAACAGCGCTTCCAGTGCCCGGTCGGCGGGACTCGCACCGCCCGTGTAGCGGGCGAGCAGCTGGTCGGTGGGCAGGTCGGGCAGTTGCTGGCCGATGTCGAGGGCGACCCGGTCGAAGAGGGCGCGGTGGTCGCGTACGTGGGTGTCGCGGACCTTCTCGTAGGAGGTCCGGGCGGCGGAGTCCACGGCGGCGGTGACCGCCGGGTGCGGGTCGTCGCCCCGGTAGGAGGGGTAGTCGTCGGCGTAGTCGGTGCCCGCGGCGAGGACGAACCAGGCGCTGTCGGCGCCGGTGACGGTGAGGGTGCCGTCCGTGCCCGCGGTGATGGTGCCGCCGCTGGTCAGGACGCGGATCTGGGCCTCGAAGCGCAGACCGTTGTCCTCCAGCGCGCCGCGTACGGTGAGCCGGTCGCGGTCGGCGGTGACGGTGCAGTCGCTGCGGGGTGAGGTGTAGCGCAGGGTGAAGGACACCTGCCCCGGACGGTCGGCGCGGAGGCGCCCCGCGATGACCCTGCCCGGGTGGGAGGCGAAGAACTCCCGCGTGTGGCCCACCTCTTGATGGGCGTAGGTCACGGAGACGAGGGCGCTGCGCAGATCGAGGGTGCGGCGATAGGAGGCGTCGGGGGCGGCCGGTGCGTTCGGCAGATCCAGCCGCAGGTCGCCGAAGACCTGGTAGGCGCCGTAGCCACGCCGCGCCTGTCCGAGTTCGGCGGCGACGGCGTCCGGGCCGAGTGCGCCCTGACTGTCGAGGCGTTGCTGTACGCCGGTGAGGGCGCCGGGCCTGGGGGCGGTCCAGTTCCCGAAGTCGTAGCCCTGGACGGAGCCGGGACCGCCGGTCCACAGCGTCTTCTCGTTGAAGGTGAGCTGTTCGGAGGCAAGCGTCCCGTACACACTCGCGCCGAGGGCACCGCCGCCGATCGGGAGCGACTCACGTTCCCAGTTCGCGGCCGGGGCGTCGTACCGGAGAGTCGGATCCGCCTGTTCCTTCGAGTAGGCGGCACCCTGCGATTCATCGGAGGTGCCGGCTGCGGTAGCCGTGCCGGCGAGGGTGGGAATTCCCAGTGCCAGAGCACCGGTTGCGCCGATCGCTGTCGTGACTGTGGTGCGTCGCGTGATCCCGGATGTCATGCGGCCGACGGTAAAGGTCCGACGACTGGCCCGACAAGGAGCACGACAAAGCGGCCTCTTGGACGGAGGCCGCGAGCACTTGGACAGATGTTGGGGTATGTGCCCCGCCGCCGCCCGGGACAGGCGGACGGCCGACGGGAGGACCGTTTCAGCCCTGTTGGAACAGCTCGGCGGGCAGGGGCTTCAGCAGGGTGTACAGATCGTCGGTGATCGGCCGGTCCCAGCTGGCGATGGTGACGAGCACGCCGTCGCTGCGGTCGAACTGGACGCAGGAGATCCGGCTCTCGGAGAGCTTGACCCGGCGGACGATCAGCAGGTTGTCGCCCTGCATCACGGGCATGTCCTCCGTGCCGGTGACCTCGACCGGCTCGTCGTTCTCCAGCGCGAGCAGCAGCTGGGCGACCTCGAACGGGACCTGGCCCTCCTCGGTCTCGCGGGCGGGCGAGCCCTCCGGGAGATTGCCGATGATCATCGCGGGGCCGCGTCCGCCGAACAGGTCGTAACGCAGAAAGACGCCCTGACAGCTTCCGTCGGGCGCGGGCAGCAGACCGGCGCCGAGGTTTCCGGGCCAGTCCCCCGGGTCCATGGCCAGGACGTCGAAGTCGGGGCCCGCGGGTGTGGCGGCGCTACGGCGGCGGAGGAAGGACATGCAGCCATGTTACGTGTCCGGGCTCACGTTGCGGAGCCGGGTCCGCGCAGGCCGGGGCGCCGACGGGCGCGCGGGCCGGACCCGGCCGGGTCCGCGCCCCGGGCTCGGGCGGATCCGCGCCCCTGCTCCCGGGAGGATTCCGCGGCCAACGCCTCCAGCACGCCGACGGCCTCCTCGCCCCGGTCGTACGGGACGAACAGGTGGTCGTGATGGAAGCCGGCCACCACATTGCAGCTCAGCCCCACGTCCGTGAGCGCCAGGGCCACGGCGGCGGTAAGTCCGACCGCGTCCAGCGCGGAGTGGACACGGAGGGTGATCCAGGCCGCGGCGTAGTCGTGGCCCAGCCCGGCCGAGACGGCCTGCGCCTCCGGAAGGACCAGCGTCAGCCCTTCGGCCTCGGTGACCGTGACGACGGGCGTGACATCGCGGGGCACGACGCCGTCGGGCACAGTCGTGAAGACGTAGCGACCGGGGTTCAGCTCCGGTCGCATTCCGCTCAACAGGCTTCGGAGATCACGCTCACCATTCACGGCGACCACGCTACCCACGGTGTGCGGTGACGCGACCCGAACGGGAACGCCCTCGTCCGGCCCTCAGGTGAGGTCGAACTCGCCGTCGCGGGCGTTCACCACGAAGGCGCGCCACTCGGCCGGGGTGAAGATGAGCGACGGGCTGCCGGGTTTGCCGGCGTTGCGCATCGCGATGAATCCCTCGACGAAGGCGATCTGGACGTCTCCCACGCCCTGGCTGCCCGACCGCCAGTGCGCGTCGCTGAGATCGAGGTCCGGCTTGTCCCAGCCCGCGAAGGGCTGCTGGCCCGTGGTGCGCTCCGCCACTTCGGCTCCTCCCACTTGTCGTCCCGGGCCCAAAGCGTAGTCACACCCGGCGGTCCCGGACAGGGCGCGAAGGGGCTCGCGCCGGTCCGGGACGACCTGGTGTCAGCGGGTGGGAGGCTCGGCTCCGACCAGCCACATGGAGAAGAACTGCGACCCGCCGCCGTACGCGTGACCGAGCGCTTTCCGGGCCCCCGGCACCTGGTGTTCGCCCGCCTGTCCCCGGACCTGCAACGCGGCCTCGGCGAAGCGGATCATGCCGGAGGCGCCGATGGGGTTGGTGGAGAGCACTCCGCCCGAGGGGTTCACGGGCAGATCGCCGTCGAGTTCGGTGACGCCGGACTCGGTGAGCTTCCAGCCCTCGCCCTCGTCGGCGAAGCCGAGGTTCTCCAGCCACATCGGCTCGTACCAGGAGAACGGCACGTACATTTCCACGGCGTCGATCTCGCGTCGCGGGTCGCTGATGCCGGCCTGCCGGTACACGTCGGCGGCACAGTCCCGGCCCGCCCGCGGCGAGACGAAGTCCTTGCCGGCGAAGAGGGTCGGCTCGCTGCGCATCGCGCCGCCGTGCACCCAGGCGGGCGGATGCGGCGAACGGGCCGCTCCGGCACGGTCGGTGAGGATCATCGCGCAGGCCCCGTCGGAGGACGGGCAGGTCTCCGAGTAGCGGATCGGGTCCCAGAGCATCGGCGCCGAGCGGACCTTCTCCAGGGTGATGTCCGGGTCGTGGATGTGCGCGTACGGATTCTTGAGCGCGTTGCGGCGGTCCTTGTACGCGACGAGGGAACCGACCGTGTCCGGTGCTCCGGTGCGGCGCATGTACGCCCGCACGTGCGGGGCGAAGAAGCCGCCCGCTCCGGCCAGCAGCGGCTGCTGAAACGGGATGGGCAGCGAGAGCCCCCACATGGCGTTGGACTCGGACTGCTTCTCGAAGGCGAGCGTGAGGACGGTGCGGTGCACCCGCGCGGAGACCAGATTGGCCGCGACCAGTGCGGTGGAGCCGCCGACGGAGCCCGCGGTGTGCACCCGGAGCATCGGTTTGCCGACCGCGCCGAGGGCGTCGGCGAGATAGAGCTCCGGCATCATCAGGCCCTCGAAGAAGTCGGGTGCCTTGCCGATGACGACGGCGTCGATGTCCGCCCAGGTCAGTGCCGCGTCCTCCAGTGCCCGGACGGCGGCCTCGCGGACGAGTCCGGCGATGGAGACGTCCCGGCGCGCGGACACGTGCTTCGTCTGGCCGATGCCGACGACGGCCACGGGCTCCTCAGGCATGAGCGCTCTCCCCTTCGAGGACGGCGACCAGGTTCTGCTGCAGGCAGGGCCCGGAGGTGGCGTGGGCGAGCGCCCGGTCGGACTCCCCGCGGTGGATGCGGGCAGCGGCCTCGCCGAAGCGGATCAGCCCGGCGGCCATGACGGGGTTGGCGGCCAGTGCGCCGCCGGACGGGTTGACGTTCACGTTGTCGCCGAGCCCGAGCGCCTTGCGCAGGACGACTTCCTGGGAGGTGAACGGGGCGTGCAACTCTGCGGTGTCCACCGGCCGTTCGAAGACTCCGGCGCGGGTCGCGGCGAGCCGGGTGGACGGTGATTCGGTCAGCTCCCGCACCCCGAGGCCATGGGCCTCGATGCGGTGGTCGATGCCGCGGATCCAGGCGGGGCGGGGGCACAGGGCCCGTGCGGTGTCACCGGCGGCGAGGATCACGGCGGCCGCGCCGTCACCGACCGGCGGACAGTCGCCGGTGCGCAGTGGCTGCACGACGTACTCCCCGGCCGGGACCGGTCCCCCGACCTGGGCGTGCGGGTTGTCCGCCGCGGCGGCGCGGTTGCGGTGGGCGATCACGGCGAGGGCGGCCTCGTCCGTGTCGCCCGCGTCGATCAGGGCCTGGGCCTGGAGGGCGGCGAGTGCGACGGAGTCCGGCCAGAGCGGGCCGACGTAGTACGGGTCGAGCTGGCGGGTGAGGACGTCGCGCACCTTGCCGGGCGAGGACTTTCCGTAGGAGTAGACGAGCGCGGTGTCCGCCTGGCCCGTCTGGATCTTCACCCAGGCCTCGTACAGCGCCCAGGCACCGTCCATCTCCACATGGGACTCGGAGATCGGCGGGTACGCGCCGACGCCGTCGAGGGCCATGGTGAAGGAGAAGGCGCGGCCCGCGAGATAGTCGCTGGAGCCGGAACAGGTGAAGCCGATGTCGCTGACCCTGAGCCCGGTCGCGTCAAGGACCCGGTGGAGGACGGGCATCAGCATCTCGACCTCGGAGAGTTCGTCGGTCTGCCGCAGGTGGTCCGTCTGCGCGAAGGCGACGATCGCCACGTCTCGCATCTAGAGCAGCTCCTTGTACACGTCGTAGTCGGCGTCGGGCTCGCCGGTCGGCCGGTAGTGGTCGGGGTGCCGCCCGCCCTCGGTCCAGACGGGTTCGACGCGCAGGCCCATGCGCACCCGGTCGTACGGGATGCCGCCGATCCGCGCGTGCAGGGCGAGGTCCGCGCCGTCGAGTGCGATGTGCGCGTAGACGTACGGGACTTCGATGTCGAGGTTCTTCGCCTTGATGTTGACGATGCAGAACGTGGTCACGGTGCCGCGCGGGCCGACCCCGACCCGTTCGGCGGTGGCGACTCCGCAGGTGGGGCAGGCGCCGCGGGGCGGGACGTACACCTTGTGGCAGGACGGGCAGCGCTCGCCGACGATGCGCTGCCGGGAGAGTGCGTCGAGGTACGCGCTCTGGGCGCGGCCGGGGGTGTACCGGTAGTCGAGCCTGGCGGGGGTGACGATGCCGGTGACGGGGTCGGTGAACTCGCCGTCGTGCGGGGCGCATTGCCCGGTGTCCTCGCCGTCGTACGGCTCGAAGCAGGCGATGTCCGTGATCGCGCCGGTCCGCTCGGGGGCCCAGCGGATCCGTACCCGCATGCCGGTGCGAACGGCTTCGGGGCCGGGTGCGGCGAGGGCGTGCAGCAGCGCGGTGTCGGCGCCGTCGAGCCGGACGAGGACCCAGGCGAAGGGGGTGTCCAGGGGCTGGCCTCGGCGCGGGGCGGGGTTCCAGGCCCAGGTGGTGACGGTGCCGGTGGCGGCGACCTCGGTGAGTTCGCGGATCTCCTCCGCGGTGACGGGGTCGTACTCGACGGGCGGGACCAGAACCTTTCCCTCGCCGGTGCGGACGCCGAGGACGGTGCGTTCGCGCAGTCCGGTGAGGAAGGCGCTCTGGACGGGTCCGAGGGAGCGGGTGAAGGGGAATTCGACCACCAGCGGTGCGCTGAGGGTTTCGGGCACGGTTGCCTCCTCGGCTCAGGCGCGCCGGTAGACGGGCGGGCGCTGCTCGGCGAAGGCGCGGGCGCCTTCCTTGGCGTCGTCGGTCGCGAAGATCGGCCAGCCGCGATCCAGTTCGGCGGCCAGCCCCTCGGTCTCGGTCATCTCGGCGGTCTCGTACACGGAGGCCTTGACGGCCTCGACGGCGAGCGGTCCGCAGGCGTTGATCCGCTCGGCGACGGCGAGGGCCTCCTCCAGCGCGGTGCCGTCGGGGACGACCCGGCCGATCAGCCCGATGCCGGCCGCTTCCGCGGCGCTGTACGGGCGTCCGGTGAGGAGCATTTCGAGTGCGTGCGTCCGGGCGATCTGGCGTGGCAGCCGGACCGTCGACCCTCCGATGGGGAACAGTCCGCGCCGCACCTCGAAGAGCCCGAAGGTGGCGCTCGCCCCGGCGATCCGGATGTCGGTGCCCTGGAGGATCTCGGTGCCGCCCGCGACGCAGTGGCCCTCCACCGCGGCGATGACCGGTTTGCGGGGGCGGTGGTGGCGCAGCATCGCCTTCCAGTGCAGATCGGGGTCGGCGGTCATCCGGTCCCGGTACTGCTCGCCCTCCATTCCCTTGCCCGCCAGGGCCTTGAGGTCCATACCGGCGCAGAAGCAGCCGCCCGCGCCGGTCAGGACGACCGAGCGGATCGTGTCGTCCTCGTCCGCCGCGAGCCAGCCGTCGTACAGCCCGACCAGCATCGGCAGCGACAGGGCGTTCTTCGCCTCCGGCCTGTTCAGGGTGAGCACCAGCGTGGCGCCCTCGCGCCGCACGCCGAGGTGTTCCGTACCAGCCATTGTCCGCCTCCCATCCAAAGACCTAGAACAGGTTGCAGTAGGTGGTGGCCCAGTTCAATAGTTTTCTGACAGCTAGTCAGATTTCCTCGGCGGCACCTCTTCCCAGTTGCGGCTCCCGGCGCTCTAATGACCGCCGAGCCAGTCAGCTTCCGGGGTCAGGAGGAACGGTGGAGTACAACCTTGCCGACCTGTTCGAGTCGGTCGTCGACGCGGTCCCGGAACGCGAGGCGCTCGTCTACCTCGACCATCCCGGCACGGGTGCGGAGCGCCGGCTGACGTACGCGGAGCTGGACGCGGCGGCCAACCGCCTCGCCCACCACCTGATCGAGGCGGGCATCGCCCCCGGCGAGCATCTGGGGCTGCACCTCTACAACGGGGTCGAGTACCTCCAGACCGTGCTGGCCTGCCTCAAGGCCCGCATCGTCCCCGTCAATGTGAACTACCGCTATGTGGAAGAGGAGTTGGTCTACCTCTACCGCGACGCGGATCTGGCCGCGCTGGTCTTCGACGCCGAGTTCGACGAGCGGGTCGCGGCCGCCGCGCCGAAGGCCCCGGGCCTGCGTCATCTGGTGCGGGTGGGCGCACCGGAGGCGGGGGTCCGGGGCCCCGACGCCGTCGCGTTCACCGATGCCGAGGCGGCCGGGAGTCCGGAGCGCGGCTTCCCGCCGCGCTCGGCCGACGACCAGTTCATCATCTACACGGGCGGCACCACCGGAATGCCCAAGGGCGTGATGTGGCGCCAGGAGGACCTCTTCTTCTCCGGCCTGGGCGGCGGCGCGCCGACAGGCGAGCCGGTGAAGACCCCGCAGGAGCTCGCCGAGCGGGTCGCCGCGGGCGGGGACGGGATCACCTTCTTCCCCACACCACCGCTGATGCACGGCACCTCGACGCTCACCGCCTTCATCGGTTTCAACTTCGGGCAGCGGATCGTGGTGCACCGCAAGTTCGTGCCCCAGGAGGTGCTCCGTACGATCGAGAAGGAGAAGGTCACCAGTGTGTCGCTGGTGGGCGATGCGATGCTGCGGCCACTGATCGACGCGCTGAAGGGCCCACTGAAGGGCACCGACTGCTCGTCGATGTTCTCCGTGTCGAGCTCGGGCGCGATCATGTCGGACTCGGTGCGCGCGGAGTTCCAGGCACTCGTGCCGACGGTGATGCTGCTGAACAACTTCGGCTCGTCGGAGTCCGGGTTCAATGGCACGGCCACGGCCGACTCGGGTCCGGAGAACGGCTTCCGGCTCCAGGTCAACTCCCGTACGGCGGTGGTCGATCCGGCCACGTACGAGCCGGTGGCCCCGGGCGAGCCGGGGCGGATCGCCCAGCGCGGACACGTGCCGCTCGGGTACTACAACGACCCGCAGAAGACCGCGGAGACCTTCTTCCGCAGGGGCGACGAGCGATGGGTCCTGCTCGGTGACATGGCGACGGTCGACGAGGACGGCATCGTCACGGTGCTCGGCCGCGGCTCGCAGTGCATCAACACCGGGGGCGAGAAGGTGTACCCCGAGGAGGTCGAGCAGGCACTGAAGGCCCATCCGGACGTGTACGACGTACTGGTCGCTGCGGTGCCCGACGAACGGTGGGGCAACCGTGTCGCGGCGGTGGTGCAGCTGCGCGAGGGGGCGTCCGAGCCCTCGCTCGACGACCTCCAGGCCCACTGCCGGACCCGTCTGGCGGGCTACAAGATCCCCCGTCGGCTGGTGATCACCCGCCGGATCCAGCGCTCGCCGAGCGGCAAGGCCGACTACCGGTGGGCCCGCTCGGTCGTCGCACCCCGGCGCGAACCCGGGGAATGAGAGCCGGGCACCCGCGCGGCCGGAGCCGGCCCGGCCACCGGGCGGCCGATCCCGCGTAAGCCATTCGGGCACGCTCCGAACCCATCCGCTCACCCTATGTGGCATCCGGGGGAGATCGACCATAGCTTCGGCTCATGAGGAAACGAAACATCAAGATCCTTGTCCCCGTCGCGGTCCTCTCGGCCGCGGGATGCGGAATGTCTGTCCCCTCCGCCTCGGCCACGGACTCGCACGAGGTCCGTCCGGGCCAGTCGATCCAGAAGGCGGTGGACGCCGCCCGGCCGGGTGACACCGTCGTCGTGCTGCCCGGCACGTACCGGGAGAGCGTCCTGATCACCAAGCCCGGCCTGACCCTGCGCGGCTCCGGCAGCGGGACCGTGCTGCGGCCGGCCGAGCCGGGTCCGAAGGCCACCAACGCCTGCGCGAAGACCGGTAGCGGAATCTGCGTCCTGGGCAAGGCGGGCGGGACCGTGGACGGTGTGCGCATCGACTCGCTGACCGTCTCCGGCTTCAAGAAGAACGGCATCTGGGCCTCCTGGACCGACCGGCTGACCGTCCGGCGGGTGACCGCCGAACACAACGGCGTCTGGGGCATCGCCCAGGAGCGCTCCACCCGCGGTGCCTTCACGGGCAACACCGCCCGTGCCAACGGCGACGCGGGCATCTTCGTCGCGAACACCGTGGACAAGGAGGGGGGCGCCACCGACACCCGGGGCACCGAGCTCCAGGACAACACACTCACCGACAACCGGATCGGCTTCACCGCCAGACGGGTACGCAACCTGTCGGTCCACGACAACAACTTCACCGGCAACTGCACCGGTGTGTTCGTCGTGGGCGACGAGGGGAAGCCGCAGGCCGGCGCGATGAAGATCGAGTCCAACAAGATCACCGGCAACAACAAGTTCTGCTCCGCGACCGAACGGCTGCCGGCCCTCCAGGGCTCCGGCATCGTGCTCACCGGCGCCGCGGACACCGAGGTGCGCTCGAACACGATCCGCGACAACTCGGGCACCGCCCCGATGTCCGGCGGTGTCGTCCTGTTCAAGAGCTTCGTGGGCACCAAGAACACCGGCAACACCATCAGCGACAACGTCGTGCTCGGCAACAAGCCGGCCGACCTCGCCAATGGGGACACCGGTAAGGGCAACACGTTCACCGACAACGTCTGCGCCAAGTCCGCACCGGCCGGGATGTGCTGACCGATGCACCCCCGCACGAGGAGAAGCGAAACAGCATGACCACTGTGAGCCCCACCCCCACACCCACCCCCGTACACGCCGCCCTCCCGCACCCCGTCACGCCCCCGCAGCCGGCCATGCAGCTGCGTGAGCTCGTCTTCGGCGCGGCCAGGGCCGCCGCCGTGCGCGCCGCCGCCCGGCTGGGCGTCGCCGACGCGCTGGGCGAGACGCCCGCGACGGCGCAGGAACTCGCGGCCCTGGTGAAGGCCGAGCCGGCGCCGCTGCGGCGGCTGCTGCGCGCCCTGTCCTGTTACGGGATCTTCACCGAGACCCCGGACGGGCAGTTCGCCCACACGGAGATGTCACGCCTGCTGCGCGAGGACGACCCCAACAGCCTGCGCGACATCTCGCTGTGGTGCACCGAGCCCTGGACCTGGGACGTCTGGCCGCACCTAGACGACGCGGTACGCACCGGCAGGAGCGTCTTCGCGGACGTGCACGGCAAGGGGTTCTTCGACTACCTCCACCAGGAAGCCCACGAGTCCGCGCAGATCTTCAACCGCGCGATGACCACCTCCAGCATGCAGTCCGCGCTGGACGTCGCCGAACTCCTCGACCTCACCGGAGTGTCCTCGGTCGCCGACATCGGCGGCGGCCAGGGGCATGTGGTGGCGAGCCTGCTGGAGAAGCACCCGTCGCTCCACGGCACCCTGATGGACCTGCCGGGCGTGGTGGCGCGCGCGGACGCCCGGCTGCGGGACGAGGGCACGCTCGTCGACCGGACCCGGATCGTCGCCGGGGACTGCCGTGAGGCCATCCCCGTCGAGGCCGACCTCTACATCATCAAGAACATCCTGGAGTGGGACGACGACAGCACCCGCCGGACGCTGCGCAACGTGGTCGCGGCGGCCCGCCCGGGAGCCAGGGTCGTCGTCATCGAGAACCTCGTCGACGACACCCCCTCGATGCGGTTCACCACCGCGATGGACCTGCTGCTGCTCCTCAACGTCGGCGGCGCGAAGCACACCAGGGAGAGCCTGGTCACCCGGATCTCGGACGCCGGGCTGCTGATCGGCGAGGTCGTCGCGGTCAACGCCTACCTCCACGCGTTCGAGTGCGTGGTCCCCGACTGACCCCCCTCCCCGGCACCACGGAAATCCCCCTGCACCACGGAAATCGCCCCGGGCCCGGCCTTTCGGCCGGACCCGGGGCGATCGTCCGTCTCAGGCGGGGACGCCGCGCTCCCACCGGTAGAACTCGTGGGCCATGGCGTCCTTGGGACCACGCCAGGTCAGCGGGTCGTACGCGCTGACGTAGGCGGTGAGCTTGTCGCTGATGTCCTTGAACTCCGGGTGCTCGGTCACCTTCGCGATCTCGGGACCCGGCGGGTGCTCCGACTCGATCAGGTGCAGATACACGTCGCCGAACTGGAAGAGCTTGCGCCGGGTGACGCCGACGAGGTGCGGCAGTTCGCCACTGTCGGAGGCTGCGAACAGATTCGCGATGTCCGGCGCCGAACCCGGGGCCATCCGGGCGACGATCAGAGCGTGGTGCATCGGGCGATGCCTTTCTGGTTCCCGTCCCGCCACCCGGCCGGCCGGGTGGCGGGACGTGGGCGGATGGCGGGTCAGTTGGCCCCGACCGAGGCCGTGCGGCGCTCCCGGTCGCGCTGCTCGATCTTGTCCCGGATCAGCTCCATCTGGACCTTGGAGTTGCGGTTGATGTTGTCGGTCATCCAGGCGTCGTCGACGGGTGCGTCGGGACGCATCGCGAAGTCCTGGGCCCAGTGCATCTTGGTGCCACCGGGAACCTCCGAGTACTCCCAACGGATGTTCATGTGCTGGAACGGACCGGGCTCCACACGGCGGGCACGGACGGTGCGGTTGGCACGGTCCACGGTCCGCTCGGAGACCCAGCTCCACACCTTGTCGTTCTCGTCGGGGTGCATCGTCAGACGGAAGGTCGTGCTGTCGCCGTCCCGCTCGATGACCTCGACCGCGGCGTACTCGCTGAACAGCCGCGGCCAGTTCTCCAGGTCGTTCGTCACGTCCCAGACCAGGTCCAGGGGGGCGGCGATGGTGATCTCGTTCTCGGTGTGTCCGGGCACTTCAGGCTCCTGTCATGAGGCTGTTGTTGACGAGGTCGAGGAATTCCTGGGGGGTCCTGCAACGGTCGGCATCGGCCGGCAGCGCCCGGCCGTGCCGGTTCTCCAGCACGCCCACGATGCCGAGCAGGCCCAGCGAGTCGAGGCCGTACTCGTCAAAGGCCGAACTGGGGCGCTGCTCCATGTCGCGCGGGTCGACGGTGACTCCGGCGCCCTTCTTCATCAGGACGGCGAGTTCCGTGTAGGTCAGTCGGTCGGTCATGAGGACTTCTCCTTCTCACGCTTGGGGGTCGGTGGAGCGCCGCAGCACCATCGCCGCGTTCGAGCCCATGAGCCCGCGGCTGAGCACCAGAGCCGTCCGAAGTTCGGCGGGGCGGGCGCTGCCGGTGACCACGTCGAGGTCGTGGCACACCTCGAAGACGTTCGGGGTCGGCGGTATGAGCGCGTTCTCCATGGAGAGCACCGCGGCGGCCGCGTCCATCACCGGAGCACCGCAATAGGCCCGCCCGATACCGGTCTTGGGCGCCGTCACCGGCACCCGCCTGCCGTGCGCGCCGAGGGCGTCGGCGATGGCCAGCGCCTCGGCGCGGTCGGCCGCGGGCACACCGAGGGCGTCGGCGAAGACGACGTCGATCTCGTCCGGCGCGCAGTCGGCCTCCCGCAGGGCGCCGATGATCGCCTGGGCGAGGCCCTCCCGGGACTCCTCCCACCTGAACGCTCCGGTGAACGTGGCTGCGTGTCCGGCGAGTTCGGCCCGGACCTTGGCCCCGCGCCGGCGCGCCGACTGCTCCTCCTCGACCACCAGCATGGCGCCGCCCTCGGCCGGCACGAAGCCGCAGGCCTCCGAGGTGAACGGCCGGTAGGCGCGGGTGGGGTCCTCGACGGTGCTCAGGTCCTCGTACCCGAGCTGGCAGACGACCGAGTAGGGCGCCAGCGGGGCCTCGGCCGCGCCGACCACCACGGCTTCGGTGCCACCACGGATCGAACGGGCGGCATGCGCCAGTGCGTCCAGACCGCCGGCCTCGTCGCTGGCCACGACCGCGCACGGCCCCTTGAAGCCGCCGCGGATCGAGATCTGGCCGGTGCTGGCCGCGTAGAACCAGGCAATGGACTGGTACGGGCCCACGTAGGTGGAGCCCTGTCCCCAGAGCCGCTGGAGTTCGCGCTGGCCGAATTCACCCCCGCCGGACCCGGCAGCGGTCACCACGCCGACGTCGAAGGGTGAATCCTCGTAGTCGGCGCGGCCGAGCCGGGCGTCGTCCAGCGCGATGTCCGCGGCGGCCATCGCGAAGTGCGTGAACTTGTCGGTCTGGACGAGGAAGCGCTCCTCGATCAGCTCGACCGCCTCGAATCCCCGCACCTCGCCCGCGACCCGCAGGGGCAGGTGTTCGCAGCCCTCGCGGGTGACCCGGTCCAGGACGCTTATTCCTTCGTGTGTCCGCTTCCAGAAGGCCTCGGTGTTACTTCCATTGGGGGCGACCACACCGATGCCGGTGACGACGGTTCGCCGGGCTTTGCGGGTTCTCATGGTGTCCTCCCACCTGTTCGGGTCAGGGCCACCGCCGACTGGAAGCCACCGAATCCGCTGCCCACCGAGAGGACGCTGCGCAGCTTCAGGGGACGCGCGGTGCGCGGCACGTAGTCGAGGTCGCATTCGGGGTCGGGGCTCTCGTAGTTCGCCGTCGGCGGCACCGTCTGGTGGACCAGGGCGAGTACGCAGGCCGCGATTTCTATCGCACCGATCGCCCCCAGCGAGTGGCCGACCATGGACTTGATCGAACTCATCGGGATGTCGAAGGCGTGTGCGCCCAGTGCCCGCTTCACTGCGGCCGTCTCGTGCCGGTCGTTCTGCTTGGTGCCCGAGCCGTGCGCGTTGACGTAGTCGATCTGCGACCCGTCCATACGGGCGTGGCCCAGCGCCCGGTTGATCGCCTCGGCCATCTCCAGGCCCTCGGGGGTCAGCCCGGTCATGTGGTAGGCGTTGCCGAAGGTGGCGTAGCCCGCGATCTCGCAGTACACGGTGGCACCGCGGGCACGGGCGTGTTCCAGCTCCTCCAGGACGAGGACCGCCCCGCCCTCGCCCATGACGAAGCCGTCGCGGCGTGCGTCGAACGGCCGGGAGGCGTGCTCGGCGTCGTCGTTGTTCGCCGACGTGGCCTTGATGGCGTCGAAGCACGCCACGGTGATCGGGGTGATCGGTGAGTCCGACGCACCGGCGATGCACACGTCGACGCGCCCCTCCTCGATGGACTGGAAGGCGTACCCGATCGCGTCGAGGCCGGAGGTGCAGCCCGTGGAGACGGTCTGCACCGGGCCGTGCGCGCCGACCTGCTCGGCCACCGCCGAGGCGAGGGTGCTGGGCGAGAAGGCCCGCTCCAGGTGGGGGCCGGCCGACCGGTGGTCGACGTCCCAGCGGGCACCGCCCTCGCTGACAGCGACGTAGTCGTGCTCCAGCCGGGTGGTGCCGCCGACCGCGGTGCCCAGCGACACCCCCATCCGCCAGGGGTCCACCTTCTCCGGGTCGAGGCCCGCGTCGCCGAGGGCCTCCCTGGCGGCCACCATCGCGAACTGGATGTAGCGGTCCGACCGGTCGACGGTGGCGGCGTCCAGCCCGTGCGCCGCCGGGTCGAAGTCGCACTCGGCGGCGATCCGGGAGCGGAATCCGGCCGGGTCGAAGAGCGTGATGCCCCTGGTCGCGGTGCGTCCGTTCGCGAGGAGGTCCCAGAACGCCGGTGCGCCGATCCCGCCGGGGGCGACGACGCCCACGCCGGTGACCGCCACCCGGCGGGTCATGAGGCGGCCTCCGATCGTTCCGGAGGCGTGACGCGGTCGGCGGATTCGGTGTGCTCGGTGTCGACGTGGCCGAGCTCCGGACGCGGGGCGAGCGGGCCGAGGTGGAAGACCATGCGAGCCTCGACGTCGCCCACGTTGCGGAATCGGTGGCGTACATGGGGAGGGATCAGCAGGCCCTGGTCGGGCCGCATCCGGTACGGTTCACCGTCCAGATCCACTTCCAGCAGGCCGTTCACGACGTACACGAACTCCTCGGAGTACGGGTGGTAGTGCTCGCCGATGCGGTCGCCGGGCTGAACGATCGCCAGCCCCATGAAGCCACTGGTGGCTCCCACCGCTGTCGGCGTGAGCATGGCGCGAAGATCCCCTCCACGCCTGCGGTTGGGCTGCGTCTCACTGAGGTCCACGATGCGTGGCCGGTGCGTGGTCATGACTGCTTTCCTCCTGGCGCATTGCGCGTTGTGTTGACGGGTTGAGCGAGAACCCCCCAGGGTGCGGATGCGCGGTTCAGGACTCCACGGCCCGCCGATCCGTGATCAGGGTCATCTCGGACTGCTCGAGGAACCGCGAGATGCCCCGCTCGTCCGTGGGGACGGCGTTGCCGCCGCCGTCGAGAAGACGTCCGAGCCTGGCCACCTTGCCGGGGCCGTCGATGCCCACCGCCTGGGCAGGCTGCGCGTCGATCGGTTCGACCGCTTCGAGGAGGCGGACGACGACGTCGTCGCGCTGGAAGATGGTGCTGCTGTCGATGATGCTCGCCGGGTCGTCGGCCGCCTCCTCGTCGTGCTCGGCGAGGAGCCGGGCGAGGGCCATGCCGCAGCCCTCCTTGGCCTCGTAGAAGAGTGCGTGCCGGCGGATGTCCTCCGCCTTGTGCCGGCCAGCGGTCACGTGGTGGACGGTCGGCAGCGCCGCCCGGGTGAAGAACATCCGGGCGGAGTCCGGGTCGCTGAGGTCCCGGTCCTGCTCCAGGTACGGGTTGATCGCCTCTTCGACGGCCCTGACCTCGGGCTGCCGGGCGACGTGGCGCAGGGCGGCGAGCAGGTCGCCCTCGACCTCGACGGCCCGCACGACGCGGTTTCCGTGCATGAAGAGCGAGGTGCGGCGCAGCCGGGTGTCCTCGTCGACCCGTGCGTTCGGCGAGTCGTAGTCCGCCAGGATCTTCGCCACGACGTCCTCGGTGCCCGGCTTGACGGTGAAGGTGAGCGCGTGGCGCACCACCCCGTCGCCCAGGCGCGGGGACGCCTGGAGGCGGCCCTTGACCGTCTCGGGCGCCATCTCGAAGGCCTTCCCGGTCTCCCGCAGGACGCTGAAGCGCAGCGACCGGGTGTCACGCACGCAGTTGTGCAGCGGCTGGACCGTCGCGACGTGCTCCTCGCTGTTCACCCAGGCGAGGAAGGGAGGTGCGCTGTCCCATTCGCTGGTGATCAGCCACTGGGAGGGGTTCTCGATGGACTGGCACAGCTGGTCGCTGATGTGTCCGGGGACGGACGCCACCTGATTGCGCAGGTGCTCGTACGCCTCGAGGAACTCCTTCTGGGCCCCGTCGTAGAGGTCCAGCAGCAGCACGACGCGCAGCCGGGAACCGTCGAAGGCGGACTGGGAGATCCGTTCCGAGAGGGTGGTGGTCATCTTTCGATCTCCTTCGAGACGTTTTCGTGGTCGAGCCGAGTGGCATGCCGTCAACCGTCGGTTGGCGAGTGGATTCGGAGCGGGGACTCTCCCGGCGGATGTGAATGGTCCGCCCCCGAGGCCGCGGACGTCGTCTCCGTGACCGATCGTGAAACGCTGGTCCGGGTGGCGCGAGATTTATGAACCGTTCAGGTGAGCGAGCGTCCGAACCGCTCTCACCAGGGCATTGAACAATGCAACCGAACGGCGTCCGAGCTGGAGCAACTGATGAACGAGAACGTCGACATCCGCGTGCCGGTCCTCATCGTGGGCGGCTCCCTGGTGGGCTTGTCCGCCTCACTCTTCCTCGGCCGGCTCGGGGTCGAGCACCTGCTGGTCGAGAAGCACCGGTCCACCTCGACACACCCGCGCGGCCGCGGCAACAACGTCCGCACGATGGAGGTGTTCCGCACGGCGGGTGCCGAGGCGGGCATCCGGCAGGCAGCCTCCGTCCTCGCCGACAACCACGGAATCCTGCAAGCCGGTTCGCTCACCGGGGACGATCAGGAGTGGCTGTTCAGGGAGATCGACCCGGGTGGCGGGATCGCTCGCTTCAGTCCGACCGGCTGGTGCCTGTGCAGCCAGAACGACCTGGAGCCGGTGCTGGTGAAGCTGGCCCGGGAACAGGGCGGTGACCTGCGGTTCTCCACCGAGATGCAGAGCTTCGACCAGGACTCGTCAGGGGTGGACGCGACGCTGAAGAACCGGGAGACCGGCGAGCACATCACTGTGCGCGCGGACTACCTGATCGCGGCCGACGGTCCGCGCAGCCCCATCCGTGACCAGCTGCGCATCAACCGGACGGGTCCCGGCGACCTCTTCCACAACGTCAGCATCACCTTCCGCTCCCGGCAGCTCGCCGACGTGCTGGGCGACCGGCGCTTCATCGTCTGCTATCTGACCAACCCGGCTGCGGACGGTGCCCTGTTGCCGGTCGACAACAAGAAGGAGTGGGTGTTCCACGCGCCGTGGCAGCCCCAACTCGGCGAAACCCTGGAGGACTTCACCGACGAGAGGTGCGCCGAGCACATCCGTACGGCGGTCGGCGCTCCGGACATCGACATCGAGATCACCGGCAAGGCGCCGTGGCACGCCGCGGAGCGGGTCGCCGAACGGTACTCCTCCGGCCGGGTCTTCCTCGCCGGCGACTCGGCCCACGAGATGTCCCCCACCGGGGCGTTCGGGTCCAACACCGGCATCCAGGACGCGCACAACCTCGCCTGGAAGCTCGCCACCGTGCTGAAGGGCGAGGCGGGTCCGGGCCTGCTGGACACGTACGAGGCGGAACGGCTGCCGGTGGCACGGGCGACGAGCGCACGGGCTTCGGCGCGCTCCAGCGAGCACAGCCACCCGGGATACTCCGCGGCACCGGGCGTGGGCGGCGGAAAGCAGGGCGGCATGCTCAGCGTGGCGCTGGGCTACCGCTATGTCCGCGGCGCGGTGCTGGGCACCGACCCCGAGCAGCCGGTGGTGCCGCAAGGGGTGCAGTTGAACGGTGAACCAGGCAGTCGTGCACCGCATCTGTGGGTCCATCAAGGCGGTGAGCGCAAGTCCACACTCGATCTGTACGAGCAGACGCTCGTGCTGCTCACCGACGGTGAGGACATGGCGTGGCGCCGGGCTGCGGCGCGGGTCGCCGACCGGCTCTCGGTCCGGCTCCAGGCGTACGGCATCGGCCCGGGTGCCGATCTGGAGCCGGAGACCGGCGCCGACTGGGCCGAGATCCACGGGACGACGTCCGAAGGCGCCGTGCTGGTGCGTCCCGACGGTTTCGTGGCCTGGCGGTCGACGGGCCCCGCGGCGGATGCCGAGAGCACCCTCCACGGGGTCCTGACCTCCCTGCTGCACCGTTCCTGACCCCTCCGTCGACGCCCGTGACGGACTCAGGACAGGCCGAACTTCCTTAGTTCCGCGAGGAATTCATCCGGCCGCTCGGTGTGGACGAGGTGTCCTGCGTCGATGCTGACGAACCGGCCGTCGGGTATCCGCCCCGCCATCCAGACCAGTCTCTCCTGGACGATCTGGCTGGTGGGGCCGCCGCCTATGACAAGCGTCGGGGCAACGATCTCACCGAGGCGTTCCCGTCCGGCGGGATCCGGTTCGTTCAGCTGGGCATCGGTCGACGGCACCACCGGCCAGTCGAAGTCCAGTTCCCCGTCGGGTCGTTCGGCGACACCGCGCGGCGGATCGAGCGGGAACGGCGGCGGCACCTCCTCCAGGACGAGCCGGCCGATCAGCCCGGGTTCCCGCTCGGCGAGCAGATAGGCGGCAGCGGCGCCCATGGAGTGCCCGACCACGGTGGCTCCCGCCAGGTTACGGGCCTCCAGGAAGGCATGCAGATCGTCCCGGAACAGCTCGAGGGAGTAGCGGCCGGGCCAGTCGCTGAGTCCGTGGCCGCGGAAGTCGAAGGCGTACACCCGGTGTTCGGCCGCGAGACGTTCGGCGATCGTGGTCCAGGTCCTGCTGTCGTCGCAGCGGCCATGGGCGAGCACGACGGGCGGTGCCGACGGATCCCCCCACACCCGGTGGGCGAGCCGGGTGCCACCGGCGTGCACGCTGAGCACCTCCGGGTCGAGGAAGGCCTCCACCGTGCGGACGAATGCGCCCGGGTCGTCCAGCCAGGGGAAGTGCGCGGCGCCGCGCTGCACGACGAACTCGGCGTTCGGGAAGAGTGCGACCAGTTCGGCGGCGCGGTCCGGAGTCGGCCCCGCGTCGTACTCCCCCGCGAGGACGAGAACCGGTGCGGTGACCGCCGTCAGCGCGGCGTTCGTGGTGGCCGGATCGAAGACGCCGTCCTGGTAATAGAAGGGCGCGGCCGAGGAGTTGGTCTGTGCCGGCGCCGCCTCGGCATGGGTCCGGGCGGCCTCGTCCCAGCGTCCGTAGGCGAACGGCGCGACAACGGCACGGACCTGGTCGGAGGCGTGGCCCGCGAGGAAGTCGTCCAGGGCGGCCCGTGCGTCCGCGTACCACGGTTCGCCGCGCCGGAGTTCGCTCGCCTCGCGCCAGTCCTGGTCGGTGACATCGATGCCGACCGCCCGGGTGCCGGGGGTGACGAGCGTGAGCGTACGCAGCCGCTCGGGGTGCCTGGCGGCGAAGAGCGCGGCCAGGTTGGCGGAGGCGGAGTGGGCGAGCAGGTCGATGCGTTCCTCGCCGAGATGTTCGCGCAGCGCCTCGACGTCGTCGACCAGGCGGTCGCAGCGGTACGTCGACGGGTCGTCCGGCACCGCGGAGTCCCCGGTCCCGCGCGGATCCGGCACCACGAGCCTGCGGCGGGCGGAGAGTCCGCCGAGGTCCCCCAGGTACGCACCGGCCCGCATCGGCCCGCCGGGCAGGCAGATCAGCGGTGTGCCCTTCCCCAGAAGGCGGTAGGCGAGTTCGGTCCCGTCGTATGCGTGGAAGATCGGCATGCCCGCCATCCAAACAGGGCCGCCCGAGCGGCGCAGCCGTGTTCGGTGTGAGCGAATCCGCGACGCGGATGAGCTGCGTCACTCCTCTTGCCATGGGCCGGAACATCCTGAATTACTACTGTCGAAAGATCGACCGAATGATCGGTCGCCTGCTCGGAAGAGGGAGATCCGGATGACGGCTCTGCTGGACGAGGCGGAACGACTGGGCCGGGACGAGCTGGAAGCACTCCAGCTGGATCGGCTGCGAGCCACGCTGCACCATGCGTACGAGAACGTCGGCCACTACCGGGCCGCGTTCGACAAGGCCGGACTGCGCCCGGACGACTGCCGTACCCTCGCCGATCTCGCCCGTTTCCCCTTCACGACCAAGGCCGACCTGCGGGACAACTACCCCTTCGGCATGTTCGCCGTCCCCGAGGAGCGCGTACGGCGGATCCACGCGTCCAGCGGGACGACGGGCCGCCCCACCGTCGTCGGCTACACCCAACGGGATCTGGACACCTGGGCCGACGTGGTCGCCCGCTCCATCCGGGCCGCCGGTGGACGTCCCGGGCAGAAGATCCATGTCGCGTACGGATACGGGCTGTTCACCGGCGGACTCGGCGCACACTACGGGGCGGAGCGGCTCGGCTGCACGGTCATCCCCGCCTCCGGGGGCATGACCGCCCGGCAGGTCCAGCTGATCCAGGACTTCCGCCCCGAGATCATCATGGTGACGCCGTCGTACATGCTGACGCTCCTCGACGAGTTCGTACGGCAGGGCGTCGATCCGCGTTCGACCTCCCTGAAGGTCGGGATCTTCGGTGCGGAGCCGTGGACGGAGGAGATGCGGCGCGAGATCGAGGAGCGGTTCGCGATCGACGCGGTCGACATCTACGGCCTTTCGGAGGTGATGGGGCCCGGGGTGGCGCAGGAGTGCGTCGAGACGAAGGACGGGCTGCACATCTGGGAGGACCACTTCTATCCCGAGGTCGTCGATCCGTTCACCGGCGAGGTGCTGCCGGAGGGGGCGGAGGGCGAGCTGGTCTTCACCTCCCTCACCAAGGAGGCCATGCCGGTGATCCGCTACCGGACTCGGGACCTCACCCGGCTGCTGCCGGGTACGGCCAGGGTGTTCCGGCGGATGGAGAAGGTGACCGGGCGCAGCGACGATCTGGTGATCCTGCGCGGCGTGAATCTCTTCCCGACCCAGATCGAGGAGATCGTGCTGCGCACACCCGGGGTGGCTCCGCACTTCCAGTTGCGGCTGACCCGCGAGGGCCGTCTCGACGCGCTGACCGTGAGGGCGGAGGCGCGGGCGGGGGCCACCCCGGAGCAGCGGGCGGCGGCCGCGGCGTCGATCACGGCGGCCGTCAAGGACGGGATCGGGGTGTCCGTCGGGGTCGAGATCGTCGATCCCGAGACGCTGGAGAGGTCGGTCGGCAAGTTCAGGCGGATCGTGGACGAGCGCGGCGGGTGCTGAAGGTCTTCGGGCCGCCCCCGGCCCACTGGATCACGCCCGTGGGGATGTTCTTCACCGCGGCCTGCTGCGCGGCCATGACCGGCGGGTACCCGGTCATGGCCGGACGGCCGGCCGCCATCCGCTACGCGAACCGGTCGCGCAGCTCCCGCTTGAGGATCTTCCCGCTGGCGTTGCGCGGCAGTTCGTCCACGAAGAGGACCTGCTTCGGGGCCTTGTAGTGGGCGAGCCGCTCGCGGGCGTGGTCGATGAGTTCGGCCGCCGTCGCGTCGCCGCGCAGCACGACGACGGCGGTGACGGCCTCGATCCAGCGCTGGTCGGGCAGTCCGACGACGGCGGCCTCGGCGACGGCGGGGTGGGTGTAGAGGGCGTCCTCGACCTGCCGGGAGGCGACGAGGACACCGCCGGAGTTGATGACGTCCTTCACCCGGTCGACGACAGTGAGGAATCCCTCGGCGTCGCGCACCGCGAGGTCGCCGGAGTGGAACCAGCCGTCGCGGAAGGCCTCCGCGGTCTCCTCGGGTTTGTCCCAGTAGCCCTCGCACAACTGGGGTGAGCGGTAGACCACTTCGCCGGCCGTGCCGTCGGGGACCTCCTTGCCGTCCTCGTCGACGACCCGGGCCTCGACGAAGAGGACGGGCCTGCCGCAGGAGTCCATCCGGCCCTCGTGCTCGTCCGGTCCGAGGACGGTGGCGAGCGGGCCGATCTCGCTCTGCCCGAAGCAGTTGTAGAAGGCGAGCGCGGGCAGCCGTTCGCGGAGCCGTTCCAGTACGGGCACGGGCATGATCGACGCGCCGTAGTACGCCTTGCGCAGGCCGCCGAGTTCGCGGGTGGTGAAGCCGGGGTGCTGGGAGATGCCGATCCAGACGGTCGGCGGCGCGAAGACGCTGTCCGCCTGTCCCGTCTCGACGAGGTCGAAGATCCGGTTCGCGTCGGGCGCGTCGAGGATCGTGTTCTGTGCCCCGACCGCGAGGCAGGGCAGCAGGAAGACATGCATCTGGGCGGAGTGGTAGAGCGGCAGCGAGTGGACGGGCCGGTCGGTGGCCCGCAGATCGAGCGCCGTGATCGCGCTGACGTACTCGTGCACGAGTGCGCCGTGGGTCATCATCGCGCCCTTGGGCAGCGCGGTGGTGCCCGAGGTGTAGAGCAGCTGGACAAGGTCTCCGGCGGCCGGTTCGCGTTCCGGGGCGAAGGGGCGCGGGATGGCGGTGGCCGCCAGGAGGGAGTCCGGTGCGTCGCGCAGCGGGCGTACGGGGAACGCGGCCGGAATCCGGTCGGCGAGGGCCGGGTCGGTGAGGACGAGGGCGCTGCCGGACTGTTCGAGGATGTACATGAGGTCGTCGCCGGTGAGGTTCTGGTTGACCGGCACATGGACCAGGCCCGCGCGGGCGCAACCGAGGTAGCCGATCAGATACGCGTCGGAGTTGTGCGCGTAGCAGGCGACCCGGTCGCCGGGGCGCAGTCCGTGCTCGCCGGCGAGCACGGCGGCGGCGGTGCTGACAGCCGCGTCGAGCTCCGCGTAGGTCCATGACCTGTCCGCGTACCGCAGGGCGGTGCGCTCCGGGGTGCGCCGGGCGCTGCGTGCCAGGACTCCGTCGACTGTGCTGCTCCGTACACCTGTCATGGCGTGATCCTGTGCGGCCGGAACCCGGGGGTCAAGGGGCCGGATACCGGAGGGGATGTTGACAGGGGTGCGCAGCTGCTGGCTGAGTTGCGCGTGGCGACTCGAACCCTCGGGCAACCGCCTTTCGCACCCGCACAGTTGGGAGGACCGTTGCCGCTCCGCAACCGTCTGAGACTTCTTGCGATATCCGGCCTCGCGCTGTTCACCGTCTCGGCGTCGTTGCCGCCCGCCGCGGCCGACGCCTCGCGCTCCCACCGCCCATCGGGCGGCGGGCTGTCCGCCACGATCCGGTACACCGAGTACGGCATCCCGCACATCGTGGCGAAGGACTACGCGAGCCTGGGCTTCGGCAACGGCTGGGCCCAGGCCGCGGACCAGGTGTGCACCCTCGCCGACGGCTTCGTGACGCTGCGCGGCGAGCGGTCCCGGTACTTCGGTCCGGACGCGGCTCCGGACGGCTCGCTGTCCGCCGCGACGAAGAACCTCTCCAGCGACCTCTACTTCCGCGGGGTCCGCCAGAGCCGCACGGTGGAGAAGCTGTTGAAGGCTCCCGCACCGGCGGGTCAGAGCCGTGACGTCAGGGAACTGGAGCGCGGCTGGGCGGCCGGATACAACGCGTGGCTGGCGCAGAACCGGATCGACGACCCGGCCTGCCGGGGCGCCGCCTGGGTACGACCGGTGACCACACTGGATGTGGTGGTGCGCGGCTACGCGCTCTCGGTGCTCGCCGGTCAGGGGCGCGGCATCGACGGCATCACGGACGCTCGGCCGCCCACGGATGGCTCGCGGCCGCCCACGGCTCCGACGCCGGACGAGGCGGCGGACGCGGCCCGGAGGCTGCTGTCGACGCAGAACGCCGACATGGGTTCCAACGCGGTCGCCTTCCGCGGGGACACGACGGCGAACGGGCGGGGCCTGCTGCTCGGCAATCCGCACTACCCGTGGCAGGGCGGACGGCGGTTCTGGCAGTCGCAGCAGACCATTCCCGGTGAGCTGAACGTGGCGGGCGGATCACTGCTCGGCGCGCCCATCGTGTCCATCGGGCACAACGCGAACATCGCGTGGAGCCACACCGTGGCCACCGGTGTCCCGCTCAACCTGCATCAGCTCACCCTCGATCCGGCCGATCCGACCGCGTATCTGGTGGACGGCAGAGCCGAGCGGATGACGAAGCGCACGGTCTCGGTCGCGGTGAAGGGCGGCGGTGCCGTGACCCGCACGCAGTGGTGGACCCGGTACGGGCCGGTCGTCACCTCGCTCGGTGCCGGGCTGCCGTTGCCCTGGACGACGACGACCGCGTACGCGCTCAATGACCCGAACGCCGTGAATCTGCGATTCTCGGACGCCGGTCTCGGCTTCAGCCGGGCCCGCAGCACCGCCGACATCCAGGCCGCGTTGCACCGTACGCAGGGGCTGCCGTGGGTGAACACCATCGCCGCCGATTCGTCCGGGCATTCGTTCTTCTCGCAGTCGCAGGTGCTGCCGAGGATCACGGACGAGCTCGCGGCGCGGTGCTCCGCCCCGCTGGGCAGGGCGACGTATCCGTCGTCCGGGCTCGCGGTGCTGGACGGTTCGAGGAGCGACTGCGCACTTGGTTCGGACCCGGAGGCCGTCCAGCCGGGCATCTTCGGGCCGGGCCGGATGCCCACCGTGAAGGACGCCCCGTACGTGGAGAACTCCAACGACAGCGCCTGGCTGACGAACGCGTCCGCGCCGCTGACCGGCTTCGAGAGGATCTTCGGCACGGTCGGCACGCCCCGCTCGATGCGCACCCGGGGCGCGGTCGAGGATGTGTCCGCGATGGCGGCGAAGGGCCGGCTGACCGTGGCCGATCTGCAGGGCCAGCAGTTCGCAAACCGTGCGCCGGCCGGTGATCTGACCGCCTCGGACATGGCGGCGGCCTGCGCGGCGCTGCCCGGCGGCAGTGCGGTCGGCAGCGACGGCAGGGCGGTCTATGTGTCGGCGGCGTGCGAGGTGCTGCGGCGCTGGGACCGGAAGGTCGACACCCGCAGCCGGGGCGCGCTGCTCTTCGACCGGTTCTGGCGCAGGGCGACGGCCGCGGTCCCGCAGGCCGAGCTGTGGAAGGTGCCGTTCTCCCCCGCCGATCCGGTCGGTACGCCGAACACGCTGAATGTCTCCGCGCCCGGCGTCACCAGGGCTCTCGCCGACGCGGTGGCCGAACTGCGGGCGGCCGGGATCGCGCTGGACGCCCCGCTGGGCCGGCACCAGTCGGTGGAGCAGAACGGGAAGCGCATCCCGATCGGCGGCGGTACGGAATCGCTCGGCATCTGGAACAAGACGGAGCCGGTGTGGGACGCGGCGGCCGGCGGCTACCGGGAGGTGTCGGCGGGCTCCAGCTACATCCAGGCGGTCGGCTGGGACGGCAGCGCATGCCCGGTGGCGCGCACCCTGCTCACGTACTCCCAGTCCTCCGATCCGCACTCGCCGCACTACAGCGACCAGACCGAGCTGTACTCGGGTGAGCGGTGGGTGACGTCCCGGTTCTGTGAGAAGGACATCCTGCGCTCGCCCGCGCTGCGGGTCGTGCGGGTCCACGAACGCCGGTAGTTCCTCACGGTGCGATCGGTCGGTCCCTGTCCGCCCGGCGGGTGGACAGGGACCGACTGCGAGGAATCAGGGATCGACCGCGCGGAATCAACGACTGATCGCGCGGAATCAGGGGCTGATCGCGAGGAAGACGAACGCGGCGAAGATCGACAGATGGACGCCGCCCTGGAGCAGGGTGGCCCGTCCCGGTACGACGGTCAGCGCGCCGACCACCACGGTGAGTGCGAGCAGCACCATATGGGTGGCGCCGAGACCGAGATGGAGCGGTCCGTCGAGCCAGACCGAGGCGAGGGCGATGGCCGGAATGGTCAGGCCGATGCTCGCCATCGCCGAGCCGAGGGCGAGATTGAGACTGGTCTGGACGCGCTCGCGACGGGCTGCCCGCACCGCCGCCAGGGTCTCCGGCAGCAGTACCAGCAGCGCGATGACGACACCGACCACCGCCTGGGGCATCCCGGCCGCCTCCACCCCGGACTCGATGGTCGGCGAGACGGACTTGGCGTCGCCGACGACCGCGACCAGCGCGACCAGCAGCATCACCAGGCTCAGGGCGGTGGCGCCCCGGCCGGGCAGCGGCGCGTGGTGCTCGTCCGGCTTGAGCGCGCCCTCGGGTGTGAGAGGCAGGAAGTACTCGCGGTGCCGCACCGTCTGCACGGCGACGAACAGCCCGTACAGGAAGAGCGAGGCGACGGCGGCGAACGCCAGTTGGGCGGTGGAGAACTCTGGGCCGGGTTTGCCGACGGTGAAGGTCGGCAGGACCAGGCTGAGGGTGGCGAGTGTGGCGACGGTCGCGAGGGCGGCCCCGGAGCCTTCGGCGTTGAAGACGACGACACGGGAACGGACGGCGCCCACGAGCAGGGACAGCCCGACGATTCCGTTGCAGGTGATCATCACGGCGGCGAAGACGGTGTCGCGAGCGAGCGCGGACGTCTTGGGGCCCCCGTCCACCATCAGGGTGACGATGAGGGCCACTTCGATCACGGTGACGGCGACGGCCAGGACGAGCGAGCCGAACGGTTCCCCGACCCGGTGGGCGATGACCTCGGCGTGGTGCACGGCGGCCAGGACGGCGCCCGCGAGACAGAGCGCGACCACGGCGACGGCGAACGCCGGCAGTTCCCGTCCCCAGCTGAAGACCAGCGCTAGGGCGGCGACGATCGGCACGACCACCGTCCACCGGGTCGCCAGTGACCGGACCGTCGCGCTCGCGTTCATGGGCCACACCCTGCCAGAGCCGGTACGAAGGCGCTCGTCGGGCGGCGAACGGCCGGTGGTTCACGGACTGGCGGTGGTTCACCGACTGGCGGTGGTTCACAGGGCCCGCTGGTGTCCTTCCCAGTACGGGTCGCGCAGCCGTCGCTTGTAGAGCTTGCCGTTGGGGTCGCGGGGCATCGTGTCGATGAAGTCGATGGTTCTGGGGCGTTTGTACCCGGCGAGACGCTGTTCGCAGTGGCTCAGGATCCCGGCGGCGAGCTCCTGGCCCGCCTCGTGTCCCGGGGCCGGTTCGACGACCGCCTTGACCTCCTCCCCCCAGTCGGGGTGCGGAATGCCGAAGACCGCGACGTCGGCGACCGCGGGGTGGCCGAGGAGGGTGCCCTCGATCTCGGCGGGGTAGATGTTGACGCCACCGGAGATGATCATGTCGATCTTGCGGTCGCGGAGGAAGAGGTAGCCGTCCTCGTCGAGGATGCCGAGGTCGCCGACGGTGAAGAAGTCGCCGATGCGGTTCTTCCGCGTCTTGGTCTCATCCTTGTGGTAGCTGAAGCCACCGGTGTTCATCTTCATGTAGACGGTGCCGAGCTCGCCGGGCGGCAGCCGGTTGCCGTCGTCGTCGAAGACGGCGAGTTCACTGATCGGCCAGGCCCGGCCGACCGTGCCCGGTTTCTTCAGCCAGTCCTCGGCGGTGGCGAAGGCGCCGCCGCCCTCGCTGGCCGCGTAGTACTCCTCGACGCACCTCCCCCACCAGTCGATCATGGCGCGTTTGACGTGGTCGGGGCAGGGCGCCGCACCGTGGATGGCGTGCCGCATGGCCGTGACGTCGTAGCGCCGTCTCACTTCGTCGGGGAGGGTGAGGAGGCGGTGGAACTGGGTCGGGACCATGTGCGTGTGGGTGCAGCGGTGGGTGTCGATGAGCCGCAGCATCTCCTCGGGCGTCCATCGGTCCATCAGCACCAGCGGGTGTCCGATGTGCAGGGACGCGCCCGCGAACTGCAGAACGGCGGTGTGGTAGAGCGGCGAGCAGACCAGGTGGACGTTGCCGTCGAACGGTTTGATGCCGAAGATGCCGAGGAATCCGCCGAGGTGGCTCTCCTCGGGGAGCCGGCCGGAGAGCGGACGGCGGATGCCGCGCGGGCGGCCCGTGGTGCCCGAGGTGTAGTTCATGACCCAGCCCAGGGTGCGGTCGTCCGGGGCTCGTCCGGGCTGTCCTTCGAGCAGTTCGGCGTACGGGCGGAAGCCGTCGACGGTGCCCACGGCGAAGCGCTGGGCCGCCGGCAGTTCCGCCTCGTCGGCGGCCTCGCTCACGGCCTGCGCGAACCGCTCGTGGGCGATGAGCACCTTGGCGCCGGAGTCGGAGACGATCCAGGCGATCTCGGGGCCGACGAAGTGGTGGTTGACGGGTACGAGGTAGAGACCGGCCTGGGCGGCGGCGAGATAGGCGGTGAAGAACTCGACGCCGTTGGGCAGCACGACCGCGAACGCGTCGCCCCGCCGCAGCCCGGCCGCGCGCAGTCCGTGGACGAGGCGGTTGGCGGCGGCGTGCAGCCGGCCCGCCGTCCAGCTCTCGCCGTCGGGTGCGATCAGGACCGTGCGGTCGGGGTCGGCGGTGGCCTGGGCCCAGAAGCCGTTGGGGGTTCGAGTCATGAGGCGCTCCGTCCGGCGATGCGGTTGATCCGGTCCACGGCACGCTCGAAACCACGGGTCAGGTCGTCGAAGACGGCCTGCACGCCGCGTTCGCTGTTCATCCGGCCGACGATCTGGCCGACGGGGGTGCCGAGCAGCGCGCCGGTCTCGTACTTCTGGATACGCGATACGGCCTCGGCCACCAGCAGCCCCTGGAGCGGCATGGGAAGGGTGCCGGGTCCCGCCGGGTCGTCCCAGGCGTCGGTCCACTCGGTACGGAGCTGGCGCGCGGGTTTACCGGTGAGCGCGCGGGAGCGGACGGTGTCGCCGGAGCCGGCGGCGAGGAGCTTGCGGGTCAGCGCGCGGGAGTGGAGGTCGGCCTCCTCGGTGGTCAGCCAGAGGGAGCCGAGCCAGACGCCCTGGGCGCCGAGGGCGAGTCCGGCGGCGATCTGCTCGCCGCTGCCGATCCCGCCGGCGGCGAGGACGGGCAGCGGTCCGACGGCGTCGACGACGTCCGGGACCAGGACCATGGAGGCGATCTCGCCGGTGTGGCCGCCCGCCTCGTACCCCTGGGCGACGACGATGTCGATGCCCGCGTCGGCGTGGTGGCGGGCGTGCTTGGCGCTCCCGGCGAGTGCGGCGACGAGCACGCCCCGGTCGTGGGCGCGCCGGACGACGTCGGCGGGCGGTGACCCGAGGGCGTTGGCGAGGAGCCGGATGGGGTAGTCGAAGGCGACGTCGAGCTGGTTGCGGGCGACTTCCTCCATCCAGCCGGTGATGCGCCAGCCGGACGCCTCGCCCTCGGGGAGTTCCGGTACGCCGTGCTTGGCGAGGGTGTCCTGGACGAACTGCCGGTGTCCGGCCGGGATCATCGCCTCGACATCTGCCTCGGTCACCCCCTCCACCTTTTTCGCGGGCATGACGACATCCAGGCCGTACGGCTTGCCATCGGTGTGTTCCTGCATCCAGTCGAGGTCGCGCGCGAGGTCTTCGGGGGCGGTGTAGCGGACCGCGCCGAGTACGCCGAATCCGCCGGCCCGGGTGATGGCCGCGGCCACCGCGGGGAACGGCGTGAAGCCGAAGATGGCGTGCTCGACTCCCAGTTTCTTGCTCAGCTCCGTCTCCATGGGCCGCAGGATGCCGCAGCAGGACAGCCGAGGGAAGAGATTTTCTGATGCTGTGTCAGATTCTTTGTGACGCAGGGGGCCTCCGTGACGGCGGGGGTGACAGTAATCTCTGCGGCGGCAGGAAGTTTCATTGTCGGACGAAATTTCGAAAGTTACTTTCGCGCAGCAGGAAGGGGTTCCGGATGACCGAGGACGCGGCGGGCAGAGGGATCAGCCGACGGAGGCTCGGGGGTGGGATGCTGGCCCTGGGCGGGGCACTCGCCCTGGCGCCGATTCCGTTCGCGGAGCGGGCGTCGGCCATGGAGCCGGGGGCGGGGTCGTCGGATATGCGCGCAGGAGCCCTCGGGAGCGCCGCGTCGGGGCAGGGCCGGCCGACGCTGCGGCGCGGACCGGCTGCCCGCGCCGGACTGCTTCAGGAGCCCCTGGACCAATTGGTCGCCGACGCGGAGAAGTTCCTCTCCGACTCCCCCAAGCACCCCTGGTACGCGGGTGCGGTGCTGCTTGCCGGGCGGGGCGGCACGGTGGCCCTGCACCAGCCGATCGGCAAGGCCGTGCGCTACGCGGCGTACGACGAGAAGACCGACACCGGAGTGGAGTTCCCGCCCGACCGGCAGATCCCCATGGCCGAGGACACCGTCTTCGACCTGGCTTCGGTCTCGAAGCTGTTCACCTCGATCCTGGCCGTGCAGCAGATCGAACGCGGGACGCTGGAACTGGAGGCGAAGGTCGCCTCGTACCTCCCCGATTTCGCCGGTGGCGGCAAGCAGGACATCACGATCCGTCAGCTGCTCACGCACACCTCGGGCTTCCGTGCCTGGATTCCGCTGTACAAGGCGCCGACGCGGGAGGGGAAGCTGCAACTGCTGTGGAACGAGGTGCCGGCCAGCCCGCCCGGCACGGTGTACCTCTACTCCGACCTCAATCTGATCTCGCTCCAGCTGGTCCTGGAGAAGATCACCGGCCGCACGCAGGATGTCCTGCTCCGTGAGCAGATCACCGCTCCGCTCGGGATGCACCGCACCCGGTACAACCCACCGGCCTCCTGGAAGCCGAAGATCGCCGCGACCGAGGACGCCCGGCTGCCCTGGTCCGGACTGGACCGCGGACTGGTCTGGGGCGAGGTCCACGACGAGAACGCGTACAGCCTGGACGGGGTGGCGGGCCATGCCGGAGTCTTCTCCTGCGCCTGGGACCTGGCGGTCCTCGCCCGCACGCTGCTCAACGGCGGGGTGTACGGGCGTGCGCGGATCCTCTCCGCCGAGTCGGTCGACCTGCTGTTCACCGACTTCAACACCGCGTTCCCCGGCGATGCGCACGGCCTCGGATTCGAGCTCTACCAGCACTGGTACATGGGGGCGATGGCCACGCCGCGCACCGCGGGCCACACCGGCTTCACCGGCACCAGTCTCGTACTGGACCCGACGACCGACTCGTTCCTGATCGTGCTCGGCAACTCGGTCCACCCGGTGCGTAGTTGGCGTTCCGGCAGCGCGCCGCGCGTCGCCACGGCCAACCGGATGGCGCGCGCCGTCGCGGTCCGTCCCGCGCGTGGCCGTACGGCGTGGTTCTCGGGGATGGCGAGCGCCGCCTCCGCCACGCTCACCCTGCCGGCACTGCACCTCGCCTCCTCGCACGCCCGGCTGAGCTCGGCCCTGTGGTGGGACACCGAGCCCGGCTCAGACTTCCTCTTCCTGGAGGCGTCGGCCGACGCCGGGGCGACCTGGCAGCCCGTACCGTTCACCACCGTACCGACGGCGGAGAAACCCCACCCCGAGCCCGAGCCGCATCCCACCGGCGCGGTCTCCGGCTGGTCCGGCCGGGTGTGGCACCGCCTCGACGCGGATCTCGCCGCCTGGCACGGCAAGGAGGTCCGGCTGAGGTGGCGGTACACGACGGATCAGCTGTACGTCGGGCGTGGGGTGTACGTGGACGCCGTCCGGGTCGAGGACGGCAACCGGACGGTCTTCGACGAGAGCCGGTCCGGCGACGCCACGCGCATCGAGGCGCTGGGCTGGACGGCGTCGGCGGACTGAGTCGCGCCGGGCCGGACCGATGGGACGCCGTGCCGGGGAAGGGCCGTCCCCCTTTCCCCGGCACGGCAGCAGCGCGGCGCAGCACGAGCCGAGTGGCACTCGGCCGATCGGCGTGCCTCGTACGCCCACCGCCCCCGCATGCCGTCGCGGGACCCCCACCGGGGGAACCGGGTGCGCCGCATCGGAGAATGCCCCGATGACCACATCACCGCAGACCTGGAAGCGCGTCGAGCGCCTGGACGCCGAGCGGATGGCAGCCGCCGTGTACGCCGGGGCCGGGGTGCGGCTGGTGGTCGAGGGGCCCTGTCCGGGCGGTGAGGTCGGTGCCGCGTACGTGCGGTGGCCCGACGGCCACCGGTCGGTCCTCAAGGCGCGGCCGGACACCCGGATCGAGGAGTTGCGGGCGGGTCCGCTGGCGGTGTGCGAGGTGCTGGGCGCTCGCGGGTATCCCTGCCCGTCGACGGAGTTGGCGCTCCAGGTGGACCGTGCGGTGGTGCTGGTCCAGCAGCTGCTGCCGGGGACACCCATGGAGCGTCTGGACCACCACGGGCTGGATCAGGCGCTCGCCCTCAACGCCTCGCAGGCGGGACTGCTGACCGAGCACCCACATGTCCCGTCGATGAACCTGTATCTGCTCGACGACGGCCCCGGCTACTGTCTCCACGAGCCGCTGCGTCGGCACAGCCGGCGCGGCGATGCCCTGGAGCGACGGATCAGGTCGGTGGGGGCCGGCCGTCCTCGCCTGCTGGCCGGACACGACGTCGTGCACCAGGACTTCCACCACGGCAACCTGCTCGCCGTGGACGGTACCGTCACCGGAGTCATCGACTGGGACGGCGCCGGACGGGGAGACCACCGTTTCGACCTGGTCACCCTGCGCTTCGGACTGCACGCGAAGGAGCAGGCGCCGGGGGTCGTGCGTCGCCTCGACGACATCCTGGACGCCTTGCCCGCGGACGTACTGCGTCCCTGCTGGGCCCATATGAGTCTGCGCATGACCGACTGGGCCATCCGGCACTTCGCCCCGGGCGATGTCGCGCACTGGCTGGATCTGGCCGAACAGCGCCTGTGACGGATCCGGTAAAGGCCGGACGCTGTATGTTCCGGCCGTGATCCACGACTGGAAGAGCGATCGAATAGGCAGTGCCCTGCGGGGCGGGAACCCGACCGTCCTGCGGCGCCTGGAGGCAGGATTCGCCGTGATCGGGGACGTGCAGTTCCTGCCGGGGTACTCGGTGCTCCTGGTCGACGAACCAGGAGTGGAGCGCCTGTCCGAACTCCCGAGGGCCAAGCGGCTGGCCTTCCTGTCCGACATGGACCGGCTCGGCGAAGCCGTCGAACGTGCCTGCCGCCGTACGGACCCCGCGTTTCGCCGGGTGAACCTGGAGATCCTCGGCAACACCGACGGGTTTCTGCACGCACACGTGTGGCCCCGCTACGAGTGGGAGCCGGGCGATCTGGTCGGCATGCCCGTCTGGCTGTATCCGCAGGACCGGTGGAGCGACGGACGTTTCGCGCTCGGCCCGCGACACGACGCGCTGCGGGCGGCGATCGGCGAGGAGCTCGACCGGGTGGCGGCGGGAGGCAGGCGGCCCATCGGCCCCGCGGCGCCCGGCGCGCCGGCCACGGGAGCGGTGTGAAGACGGCTGCCGACCCGGCCGCGCCCCGCCTGGCGCCGCTACGGGTTCCCGCCTTCCGGCGGTTCGTGCTCGCCAATCTCGTCTCGGCGACCGGGTCCGCGATGGCTCCGATCGCCCTGGCCTACGCGGTGATCGGGCAGGGTGGTGGCGCGGGTTCGCTCGGTGTCGTGCTGGCGACGAATTCGGTCCCGACGATCGTCTTCACCGTCGCGGGTGGTGTTCTCGCGGATCGGCTGTCGCGCAGCCGGATCCTGTTCCTGGGCAATCTGCTGGCCGCGGCGGCGCAGGGGGCGCTCGCGGCGCTCGTGGCCACCGGCCAGGCGGCGACCGCTTCGATCGCCGTGTGCGGCTTCGTGTCCGGGATCGCCACCGCCTTCACGGCTCCGGCCGCGACGGGTGTCGTGGCGCAGGTCGTCGCGGCGGAACACCGGCAACAGGCCAACGCGTCGCTCCGGCTTCCGAGCAACGCCGTCAAGGTGCTCGGTCCCGTCGTCGGCGGAGTGATCGTCGCGATCGGCGGACCGGCGTGGGCACGGTGGTGGTCGCCGCGTGGCTGGCCGGTTTTCAGCTCCTCGGTCCCGTGATCGCGGCCGAGCACTACTCGGGGGCGCGTTCCTGGGGGCTGGTCCAGGGCGCGTTCGCGTTCGGGCTCCTGGCCGGGACGGTGGTGTGCCTGCGCTGGAGGCCGTACCGTCTGCTGGCCGTCGCCGTCCTCACCGGTGCCGGACTCTGTCTGCCACCGGCGGCACTGGGCTTCGGGCTGGCCCTGCCCTGGGTCCTGCTCGCCACCGTGCTCGCGGGCATCGGGCTGGGTGTCGCCATCGTGGCGTGGAACACCGCACTCCAACAGCACGTGCCCCAGGAGGAACTGGGCCGGATGAGCTCGTTCAACGGTGTCGGGGAGCGGATCGCCATCCCGCTCGGCTACCTCGTCACCGCGCTCGCCGCGCGTGCCTGGGCCGACCGGGCCGTGCTCCTGGTCTGTGCCGGTGCCATCGTGGCCACCACGGCCCTCAACCTCTGTGTACGGGACGTGTACCGCGTCAATCGCACCTGAGCACGGGGACGTGTACTCGACAGCACAGCGGGTGGGCCACCGGCTCAGACCGCCCCGGAGTCTTCCGGCTGGATGCCTGCCCGGCGGGACACGTCCTCGCTGTGCTCCAAGTGGCCGCGCCCCTCCTCGCCGAGCTGCCCGAGCACCCCGGCGAGCACGGTCTCGACGGTGGCCAGCGTCGGGACCATGCTGTCGTACGGCGAAGGCGCGGCGACGTGGCTGGGCAGGACGACGTCGGCGAGGTTGGTCACCGGCGAGAGCCAGGCGTCGGTGAACAGGACGACCTTGCTTCCGCACTGCGCGGCCATCTCGGCGATGACGATCTTGTCCGGTTCGTAGCGCCGGTAGTCGAAGACCACGAGGACGTCCTGCCGCCCGAGACCCGCCAGGACGGCGGTCCGCTCCACGTCGCGGTCCGGCAGGATGACCACGTCGCCGCGCAGTTGCATGAGGTGCAGCCCCAGGTACTGCGCCAGCAGATGCGTGAACCGGCCACCGGCCAGGATGATGCGGCGTTTGGGGTGGCAGAGCAGGGCGATCGCCGCCTGCACGTCGTGGGGCGGCAGTTCCCGCAGCGTGCGTGCGACCTCGGAGCTGAACACGTCCTGTCCGCCCTCGGGGTGCCCGGTGTCCCGCCCCTCCTCGTCCGGAGCACCGGGTGGCGTGGTGCCGTATCCCCGTGTGCTGTACAGCTGCAGAGGTGAGGCGGTGCGTTCCTCCAGCTCCCCCCGCAGCGCCGCCTGGAAGTCGGGGAACCCCTTGTAGCCCAGCCGGTTGACGAAACGGATGACCGTGGGCGCGCTCACCGCGGCGCGTTCGGCGAGCGTGGCCACCGTCTCGAAGCCGGCCGACGGGTAGCCGGCGAGCAGCACTCGGGCCACCTTGCGCTCGGCGGGGCTGAGGTCACCGAACCGTTGCCGGATCTCTTCGGCGAGTGAGGACATGGGCCGGGCGCCACCTTTCTGAAGGGGTTCAGGTTACGCGGACCGGCGTGCTCCGGGTATCCGGGTCAGCCCTCGTCGTGGCGCCGAGAGCGGTGATCAGCGCCGCGAGCAGGGCAACCCGGTGCGGGACCGTCGTCATGTCCAGCCACTCCTGCGGGCTGTGGTCGCCGCCGCCGACCGGGCCGAGGCCGTCGAGCGTCGGCACCCCGGCTCCGGCAATGGTGTTGGCGTCGCCGACGCCACCGGTGGCAGCCGCTCCCAGGTCGAGGCCGAGGTCCGCCCCGGCCTCCCGGGCACGGGCGAACACGGCGCGGGCCGCCGGGGTGTCCTCCATGGCCGGGCATGCTTCCGTCTGCCGCACGGTGGCCGTGGTGCCCGGTACGGCCAGCTGGGAGGCAGCCACCACGATGGCCTGTCGGGCGCGCTGGATGCCCGATTGGGTCGAGGACCGTACCTCCACGTGCAACTCGGCCTCGGGGCAGACGATGTTGATACGGCTGCCCGCCCGGACCATCCCCACATTGACCGTGACGTCGCCCCAGAGCCCGTTCATCTCCTGGCAGACGATGAGCAGATGAGCAGCGGCCAGTGCAGCGTTCGCTCCGCGTTCCGGTTCGATGCCTGCGTGGGCGGCCCGTCCCGTGACGGTGATCAGGAAGTCCGCCACCCCCTTGCGGGCGATGACGAGGTCGCCGTTCTCCCGGGCGCACTCCAGGCCCAGCCCGTAGTCGACGCCCGCGGCGAGCTCCGCGGTCACCCGGCGGCTGGCCGGGGAGCCGATCTCCTCGTCGGGGGTGGCGAGGAAGACGATCTCCGCGAAGTCCGTCATCCCGCGGCGCAGCAGGATCTCCACGGCGGTGAGGCCGGCCAGCAGGCCGCCCTTGTCGTCGCTGACTCCGGGGCCGTGAGCGAGCCGGCCATTGCGGGTGAAGGGGCGCCGCGCCGCCGTCCCGTCGTCGAAGACGGTGTCCAGGTGTCCGGCGAGAAGGATGCGGCGTCCGCCCTGTTCGGCGGGGATCCGGCCGCGCAGCCGCCCCACCACCAGGTCACCGAAGCGCATGTCGCGGCCCGGGACCGCGACGGGCGAGCGGTCCACCTCGAACCCCAGGCCGGTCAGACGCCGCGCGGTCCATGTCGCGACGCGATTGACTCCTTCGGGGCTGTACGAGCCGGAGTCGATGGACACCAGATGTTCCAGGTCCGCCAGGTAGCGTGGCCGGCGGGCGAGGGCGTCGGACAGCAGTAGCGCAGTCGTGCCCCGCTGCGGTGCCTCGGGCATCACAGGACCTTCGACAGGAAGGTGCGGGTGCGTTCCTGCCGGGGATCGCCGAGTACCTGTCGGGGGTCACCGGCCTCGACCACGACACCGCCGTCCATGAAGACGGCCGTGTCCGCGACCTCCCGGGCGAATCCGATCTCGTGTGTGACGACGACCATCGTCATCCCTTCCGCGGCCAACTGCCGCATCACGTCGAGCACTTCCCCGACCAGTTCCGGGTCCAGGGCCGACGTCGGTTCGTCGAAGAGCATCAGTTTGGGCTTCATCGCGAGCGCTCTGGCAATCGCGACGCGTTGCTGCTGGCCGCCGGACAGCTGAGCCGGATAGCGCTCGGCACGGTCGGCGAGGCCGACCCGTTCCAGCAGCCGCAGCGCGTCGGTACGTGCCTCGGCCCTGGTGACGCCCGCGACCTTCACGGGCGCCTCCATGACGTTCTCCAGGGCGGTCATGTGCGGGAAGAGATTGAACCGCTGGAACACCATCCCGATGTCGCGGCGGGCGCGGGCGATCTCGCGTTCCTTCAGCTCGTACAGCCGATTGCCCTGCTGCCGGTAGCCGACCGGGGCGCCGTCGACGGAGAGGCTGCCTCCGTCGATCTTCTCCAGATGGTTGATGCAGCGCAGGAACGTGGACTTCCCCGAGCCCGAGGGGCCCAGCAGGCAGCAGACGCGGCCGCGTTCGACGGTCAGGTCGATGCCCCGGAGCACGGAGACCTTCCCGAAGTGTTTGCGCACGCCCTCGGCGTGCACCATCGGCGTTTCCACTCTCAGCCCTTCGTGTCGGTCGATGTGGCGGGGCCGGTCCGGGAGATCCGGAGCGCGGCGCCCGTGACGAGGCGTCGCAGCGGCCCGGCGACGGGGGCGGCGGGTGCCGTGCCGCGGCCGTAGCGGCGCTCCAGCCAGGACTGCGGCAGGCCCAGTGCCGTGACGAGGATCAGGTACCAGATGCTGGCGACCACGAGCATGGGGATGACCTGGTAGTTCTGGGCGTACACGTCCTGGATGTTGGACATCAGGTCGTGGGCGGAGATCACCGAGACCAGAGCGGTCATCTTGAGCATGTTGATCGTCTCGTTGCCCAGCGGGGGGATGATGACCCGCATGGCCTGGGGCAGCACGATGCGCCGAGTGGTGAGCGCCGGTCGCATGCCGAGCGACTGGGCGGCCTCCGCCTGTCCCGGGTCGACGGACTGGATACCCGCGCGGACGATCTCGCTCGCGTACGCCGCCTCGTTCAGCCCCAGTGCCAGGAGTGCGGCGACCGCGGGGGTGAGGACCGTGTTCGTGTCCAGGTCCAGGAAGGTGATGTGGGTGAACGGGATGCCGATCAGGATGTGCTTGTAGAGGGCGCCCGCGTATCCCCAGAAGATGATCTGGACCAGTAGCGGGGTGCCGCGGAAGACCGAGACGAACGCGTTGGCCAGGGCGCGGAGTACGGGGTTGGACGACAGGCGCATCACGGCCACGAGAACGCCCAGCCCGAGGCCGACGGCCATGGCTGCCGCGGTGAGCCACAGGGTGGTGGCCAGGCCGTCGAAGACGAGGCCGGCGAAGACGTAGTGCCCGACGATGTCCCAGTGCAGGTTCTTGTTCCCGGCGAGGGAGCCGGTCAGGCCGACGAGGGCGGTGAGGGCCGCCGCGGCGGCCAGCCATCGGCCCCAGTGGCGGATCGGTACGACGGTGAGGCTCGCCTCGGCGGGCGGTGCGGTGGCCTGGGCGCCGCGTACGGCCCCGGCGGGTGTGAGGGCGCTCATGTCAGGACACCGCCGCGTTCTTGGTGGCCTGCTTCACCGCGATGGAGGCGGCGCCGTACTTGTCGCAGATCTTGCCGAGTGTGCCGTCGTCGATGAGTGCCTGCAGGGCCTTCCGGATCGCTTCGGTCAGCCCGGGAAGCTGTTTGCCGACACCGATGCCGTTGGGTGTCGCCTCGTAGCCGCCGCCCGCGGCGGGGTCCTCTACGACCTCGAAGGCACGGCCGCCGTCGGCGGTCTTCGCCGTCCAGCCGGCGCCGGGCTTCGTCACCAGGTCGGCGACCACCTTCCCCGAGCGCAGGGCGAGTTGGGCGTCGGAATCCTTCGGGAACGTCTGGATGGAGACGGCGTCCTTGCCCGCTTCGGCGCACGTTGACTGGTGCTTCTTCAGCACTTCCAGCTGGTGGCTGGCGGCCTGGGTACCGACCTTCTTGCCGCAGAGATCGTCGAGCCGCGCGATCCGGCCCGGGTTCCCCTTGACCACGAGGATTCCGGAGCCCGATACGGAGTAGTCCACGAAGTCCAGGACCCGCTGGCGTTCCCTGGTGTCGGTCATGGCCGACATGACCGCGTCGAACTTGCCGGCCTGGATGGCGGGCACGATGCCGTCGAACTTCTGGGCGGTGAAGGCGAATCGCACCCCCAGCTTGGCGCCGAGCGCCTGGCCGAGGTCGTAGTCGAGCCCGGTGAGCTCGGGCCGCCCCTCGGTCTTGAACATGACGAACGGCGCATACGGTACGTCGGTGGCCACCCGGACCGTGCCGCTGGACCTGACGGCCGCGGGCAGGGAGGCATGGAGTTCCGCGTCGCGGGTGACGTGCACACCCGCGACGGCCACATCACCCGCGGGAGCGGCAGCACCATCGGTGGCACCGCCCTTTCCGCATGCGGACAGCGCCGTGGACGATGCGATCAACAGTGCAGTGGCCGCTACTGCGCGGCGGACTGGGCGGGTGTGCAACACGAACCCCTCTCGCGGAACTGCCGTGCGGCTGCTTCACCGCCGACCGGATGCCCGCACGTTACATCCCGGATCCATTCCGACCATACTGTAATGCCCGTAACGGATCAATAACGACCGGACCCGGTGGTGAAACTGGCCACCACCTGCGAATTCCGCACCCCTTGACGCAGCCCCCACATCACGTACCTCGCCGCACCATCGTTTCAGAACGTCGATCTTCGTGGAGATCTGTAACGCATCCGAACGCGCGGCATTGCCGTTGCCCGTCGGCGGGTGACACTCACGTCCACCCGGCCCGGTCAGTAGGAGTGGTCGGCGGTGACGTCGGCGGAGAGGTGGAGGTTCTGTTGCGCCGTGGTTGCGCGCAGGGCGAGAAGGGTCTGGGCGAGTGCGTCGACGGCGACGAGGTGGGCGATCCGGCTGGCCGTGGTTTCCAGCCCGAAGACGAGATCCTGTCCCCCGGCGACGAGGGTGTGCGTACAGGTCTCACTCAGGGGTGAGTGTGCGTAGCTGGTGAGGCCGACGACCTCGGCCCCCGCACGGCGGGCGCGGCGAGCGGTGTCGACGGTGCTGCGGGTGGCGCCGGTGTGACTGATGGCCAGGCACACCGCACCCGGGGGCAGTTGGGCGGCGGCGAGCTGAGCGGTGAGGGGGTCGGCAGGGGCGTCGACGACGCACCCGAGGGCACGCAGGCGGTAGGCGGCGTCGGCGGCCACGGCGGCCGAGAGGCCCGCCGCCGCGACCACGACGCGGGGCGCGGTGTTCAGCGCGGCGGCCGCGGCGAGCAGCCGGTCGGCGGTCAGCGTGGTGGCGAGGTCGTCGAGGGCTTCGCGGGAGGCATGGATCGTGTCGGCCAGGGCGCGTGCGGCCGGATCGTCGTGGGGGTCCGGCGCCGGCGCGCGGGTGGGGCCCTGGCGTGCCGCCGCGATCTTGAGTTCCTGGTAGCCGCGGAAGCCGAGGCGCTGGCAGGCGCGGACGACCGATGACGGCGCCGTGCCGGCCAGGGCGGCGACGTCGCTGACGCTGAGCCCGACGAGGTCGGCCCCCTGGTCGAGGATCACCTGCGCGACACGGGCCTCGGTCTCGCGGAGCTCCGGCAGCCTGGCCCGTACGTGAGCGCCGAGCCGGTACACATCGGCGGAATTCTGTTCCATGTGACTAGAGTAGCGCGGAATCCCATTCCCAATAGTCTGCTGCCGCCTGGAGCCCTTCCGTCATGCCCTCGTTCCTTCCCGCGGGCACAGCTGTGCCCGCAGCCGTGCTCAGTGCCGCCGTTCTGCATGCCCTGTGGAACGCGATGGCCCACCGCATCACCGACAAACTCGTCGGCTTCACCCTCATCAACCTCGCGTACACCGGCTGCGCGGCGGTCATGGTGTGTTTCACGCCGGTGCCCGAGGCCGGGGCCTGGCCGTTCATCCTGGTTTCCGCCGCGCTGGAGGTGCTCTCCCAGCTCTTCCTCCTGCGCGCCTATCAGCTCGGGGACTTCGGCCAGATGTATCCCATGGCCCGCGGCACCGCCCCGCTGCTCGTGGCCGTCGCCTCCGTGACCGTGCTCGACAAGCCGCTCGCCGCCACCGAGATGGTGGGGGTCCTGGTGATCTCCGCGGGCCTGGCCGGTCTGGCCTTCGCGGACGGGTGGCCCCGGCGCGCCCAACTGCCCGCGCTCGCCGCGGCGGTGGCCACCGGAGTCGTCATCGCCGGTTACACAGTCGTCGACGGCACAGGGGTCCACCGGTCCCAGACCGTGATCGGCTACATCGCGTGGCTCTTCCTGTGCCAGGGCCCCGTCCTGCCGCTCCTGGCACTCGCCCGACGGGGCCGACCCCTGTTCGCGCAGCTCAAGCCGGTCTGCGGGATCGGCCTGACGGGCGGCGCCATCTCCTTGCTCGCCTACGGCCTCGTCATCTGGGCCCAGGCCCACGGCGACCTGGCGACCGTCGCCGCCCTGCGTGAAACCAGCATCCTGATCGCGGCGCTGATCGCCACGCTCCTCTTCCGTGAGCGCTTCGGCCGTCTGCGCCTCACCGCCGGCGCGGTCGTCCTCGCCGGCATCACCGTTCTCGAACTCGCCCACCCCTGAGCGCGGGCACCGTGCCGGGCCCTGAACATCGGCACCCTTACGCCGAGCGGCCCGCCACCCGCTGCCCGGCCACGGTCGGCACGTCGGCCGGCGTCGACGCCGGGGCCGGGGCCGTCGACTCCCGTACGACCAGCCTCGGCCGGATGAGCAGTGACCGTCCCGCCGCAGGCGCCGAGTCGATCCGGGCCCTCAGCTGCTGGAACGTCTCCGCCGCCATCTCCGGCAGCGGCTGGCGGACCGTGGTGAGCGGCGGTTCGAAGAGGTCGGCGAGAAGGATGTCGTCGAAGCCGACCACGGAGATGTCCTGTCCGGCGTTGCGCCCGGCGTCCTTGGCGCCCCGGCAGATCCCGATCGCGCACATGTCGTTGATGGCGACGAACGCGGTGGGCGGACGCGGGCCGCCGAGGAGCTCCCTGGCAGCGTTGCGCCCCAGTTCGGCCGCGTCCTTGTCACCGTACTCGGTGGTGTCGGCGCCGGGCCAGACGATCGCGTCGGCCGGGTCGAGACCCGCCGACTCCAGGGCGGCCCGGAATCCGCGCAGCCGTTCGCGGCGGTTGACGCTGTTGACCGAACCGGAGACGAAGGCCAGCCGGCGGTGGCCCAGTTCGATCAGATGGCGGGTGGCGAGTTCGGCGCCCATCGCGTTGTCAACACTGATGGAGGCCAGCGACGGCGGGTCGCCCGCCTGGGCCGTGCGGTCGAAGGCGACCATCTTCAGCCCGCGGCTCAGCAGCGGTGTCACATGGTCGAGCGAGGGCAGCGAGGAGCACAGCACCACTCCGCTCACCCCGTCCGCGAGCAGTTCCTCGCCGTACTTGAGCTCGCGGGCCGCGTCGCGCTCGCTGTTGCAGAGCAGTACGTGGTACCCCTCGGCGAGCGCGATGGCCTCCAGCTCACGGGCGAGCGCCCCCCAGAAGGGGTTGGCGACCGACGGAACGATGAGGCCGATGACCTTGATGCGGCCGGTGCGCAGCATCCGGGCGGCGCGGTTGGGCCGGTAGCTGAGCTGCTCGATCACCTGCTCCACGCGGGCCAGCGTGGCCGCCTGCATACGGTCCGTACGCCCGTTGAGGACGTTGGAGACCGTGCTCGCGGAGACCCCCGCGGCCTCCGCGACCTGATGGATCGTTACCCCGCTCATGCCACCTCCGGTTCGGAACCCGTCTGACCCTACCAGTGTATCGATTTACTGAACCTCGTTTACCGGTACACCCGTTAACATCCCTGAAAATTCATGTGCATCAGCTGTTGACGTTGCTCTCACGGCGTTCCTAGCATCAGTGCATCGATTTACCAGCGCTTCTCAGCCATGGCCGGGATGCCATCGCTGGATCGATCCACAGTCTCCACCTCAAAAGGGGTGTCCCATGGAACTCAAAAGACGGTCGCTGCTTGCTGCCATCGGCGCCGGCACCGCTGCCGCCGCCCTCAGTGCGTGCGGCACCGGCACTTCGGCGGGCGGCTCCGCCGACGGCCCCGCCGAAGGCGAGATCACGCTGCTCACCCCGATCTACGAAGGCGCCGACGGCAAGACGCTGTTGGAGAAGGAGATACTCGGCGGGTTCCGGAAGAAGTATCCGGACGTCAAGGTGAACGTGGACTACACCACGTACGAACAGCTCAACGAGAAGATCACCACGGGGCTCGCGGGCGGTCTGCTGCCCGACGTGCTGATGATGGGCGTGGGCTGGATCCCGCCGTTCGCCGCGAAAAAGGCGATCGCCGAGCTGCCGGAGAAGTTCGCCACCGCGCACGACTACGAGAAGCGGGTGCTGGAGCCGTCCCGGTACGACGGCAAGCTGTACGCGCTGCCGGTCGTCCTCGACACCCGCATCGTCGTCTACCGCAAAGACCACTTCGCCGAGGCCGGCATCAAGAAGACCCCGGCGAACTGGGCCGAACTGCGCGCCGTGGCCAAGCAGCTGACCAAGGACGGCCGGATCGGTTTCGACCCGTTCTCCATCCATCTGCGCCAGTGCTGGGAGACCTTCCTCTTCGCCAACGGCGGCCAGCTGTTCAGCGCGGACGGCAAGAAGGTGCTGTTCACCGACGCCCGCGGGGTCGAGGCGCTGCAGTTCTTCAAGGACCTGATCAAGGACGGCTCCGCCGTCTACGCCAAGAAGACGGACCTCGGGGCCCCGACCAACGTACAGACCGGCAAGGCGTCGATGATGATGACGTCCAGTGCGCTGTGGAGGCAGGTCGGGGAACAGAATCCGGAACTCCTCAAGGACGACAAGCTCGGGGCGTTCGTCCTCGCCAACCGCAAGCCCGCGATGCTCCAGGGCGGCACGCTCGTCACCCAGTCCGCCAGTTCCAAGCACCCGGCAGCGGCCCGTGCCCTCATCGAGTACCTCGCGACGCCCGAGTCGATCCTCGGTGCGGCCAAGCAGCGAGGTTCGGTTCCCGGGCTGAAGGATCTCAGCGACTCCAGCTATGTGAAGGAGAACAAGTTCGTCGATCTCTCCCTGCAGAGCATGGGTGACGCGTGTTCGGAGGGCGGCACCGCTGCCTGGATGGAGATCCGCGAAAAGATCAAGCCCACGCTGGAGCCCGCCATCGTGGGCGGCCAGTCAGCGAAGGACGCCATAGCGGAACTCGGCCGGCTAGCCGAGGCCGCCATCGGCCGGATGTAAGGACCCGTCACTGTGGGAGCGACATCCGTATTGAAGGCGAGGCCCGCGCGGCCGCCTTCCCCGACCGAGCACACGGTCGCGAAGAAACGCACCGGCCGGGCACCCACCGGCCCGGGGCGCCGCAGGCAACGCGCCGGCATGCTGATGGTGGCGCCCGCGCTGCTGCACGCCTCGCTCTGGATCGGCCTGCCGGTCGTCGCGTCGGTGGTTCTGGCCTTCACGAAGTACGACGTGCTGACGGCGCCGCAGTTCGTGGGCCTGGACAACTTCCGGGACATGCTGGACGACGCGGTGTTCCGCAAGTCCATCGTCAACACCGTCATCTACACCTTCTTCACCGTTCCGTTCGGCATGTTGCTGGGGCTGCTCGTGGCCCTGGCGCTGCACACCGGGCTGAAGGCGCGGGGCATCTTCCGTACCGCGGTCTTCATTCCCCAGGTGACGGCGACCGTCGCGATCGCTCTGGTCTGGCTGTGGATCTACAACCCGGGCAACGGGCTGCTGAACACACTCCTGTCGTTCCTCGGGATCCAAGGCCCGGCTTGGCTGTCGTCGACATCGTGGGCGATGCCTTCGGTGATCCTGGTCGGCATCTGGCAGGGCATCGGCATGAAGATGCTCATCTACTTGGCCGCGCTGCAGTCCCTGCCGAAGGAGCTGTACGAGGCGGCTTCGGTGGACGGTGCGTCCAAGGTGCGGCAGTTCTTCTCGATCACCCTGCCGCTGCTGAAGCCCGCGACGTTCTTCGTGCTCATCACGTCGATGATCAGCGCGTTCCAGTCGTTCGACCAGATCTACATCCTGACCGACGGCGGCCCTGCCAACAGCACCACGATGATGACGTTCGAGATCTACAAGTCCGCCTTCCGGGAGTTCCGCATCGGCTACGCCTCCGCGCAGTCACTGGTGCTGTTCGTGTTGCTGATGGGCTTCACTCTGGTCAACCGGCGGATCATGGGAGGCACCCGTGGCCACAACTGAGCTGCACAGGCCCGGGGTTGCAGAGAAGGCCCGGCCACGGACGAAGGGCAAGCCGCTCTCCGTCGGCCGGATCGCGCTCTATCTGACGCTCACCGTCGTCTCACTGCTGATGGTGGTGCCGTTCGTCTGGATGGTGCTCACCTCGCTCAAGACGCCGGTCGAGATCGCCTCGCAGGACGCCGGACTGCTCCCGGAACACTGGGAGTTCGGAAACTATGTCGACGCGCTGAAGGCGGCGCCGTTCGCGACGTACGCGCGCAACAGCTTCATCATCGCGTTCAGCCACACCCTCATCAATGTGGTCGTGGCGTCGATGGCCGGGTACGCGCTGGCGCGGATCAAGTTCCGGGGCAGCGAGGTCATCTTCTACCTCTTCATCGCCGCACTGATGATCCCCACGTACACCAAGGTGCTGCCGGAGTTCCTGATCGTCCGCTTCATGCCGCTGGCCGGCGGGAACGACATCTTCGGCCAGGGCGGCAGCGGCTGGCTGGACTCCTGGTGGGCACTGATCATTCCCGGCGCCGTCACCCCCTTCGCGGTCTTCCTCTTCCGTCAGTTCTATCTGGACCTTCCGGTGGAGCTGGAGGAGGCGGCCAGGCTCGACGGTCTGGGCGAGTTCCGGATCTACGCCCGGATCATGACGCCGCAGGTCAAGCCCGCGCTCACCACCGTGGCGCTGCTGACCTTCGAGTCGTCGTGGAACAACTTCCTCTGGCCGCTGCTGGTGACCCGCACGGACAGCCTGCGGGTGATCCAGGTGGGGCTCTCCGTCTTCAAGACGGAGAACGGCCCTCAGTGGCACTTCCTGATGGCCGGCACCACGCTGGCCACGCTGCCCATGGTCATTCTCTTCCTCATCGGCCAGCGCTACTTCGTGCAGGGCTTCGCGACCGCCGGTCTCAAGTAACCGATTACGGCCCGAACCACCGTTCTTCGAAAGGTACTTACTTCATGTCTGCTGATCTCAACGGCTCCCGCGCACTGGTGACAGGGGCAGGCCACGGAATCGGCCGCGCCATCGCCGTCGCGCTCGCCGAGGCCGGTGCCGATGTCGCCGTCCACTACCACTCCTCCGCCGACGAGGCCGCGAAGACGGTCTCCGCGATCGAGGCGCTGGGCCGCCGGGCGAAGGCGTTCAAGGCCGATGTCACGGTGACCGGCGATGTGGACCGGCTCGTCGACGAGGCGACCGGCTTCCTCGGCGGGCTGGACATCCTGGTCTGCAACGCGGGTCATCTGATCGGCCGGGCCACCATCGCCGAGATGTCCGACGACCACTTCGACCAGGTCCTCTCCACCAATCTGACGTCCACCTTCCGCACCGTGCGCGCCGCCCTGCCGCATCTGACGCAGTCGTCGGCCGGCCGCATCATCACGATGTCCTCGCTGGCCGCGCACAACGGCGGCGGCCCCGGCTCGGTCGCCTACGCGGCGGCGAAGGCCGGTGTGCGCGGCTTCACCAAGGGCCTGGCCAAGGAGCTCGGCGGTACGGGCATCACCGTCAACACCGTCGCGCCCGGCTTCATCAAGGGCACCGCCTTCCACGACACGTTCACCGCGCCCGAGGCGCAGCAGGCGATGGAGGCCGGCATCCCGGTCGGCCGGGCCGGCACCCCGCAGGACGTCGCCGCAGCGGTGGTCCACCTGGCGTCGCCGTCGTCCGGCTTCCTCACCGCCACCACGGTGGACATCGACGGTGGCGTGTGGCCGCGTTGAGGCGGATCGCCCGGGAGCGCGGCGGCTGGTGGCACGCGTATGTCTGCCCGGCGCACGGTGTGGAGCTCGACCACGGTGATCTGCTCGCCGGGGTGTTCCCCGAGGGCGGCGCGCGTTGTGCGTACGGCTGCCGGGTGGACGACGAGGCGGTGCGCGGCGCCTGGCTGGTGCTCTCGCACCAGGCGTGGGCGCGGCACCTGCGGGTGCTCGCCCACCGCAAGGAGCGCGCGGAGTCGGTGGCGCGGCTGGTGGAGTACGCGGGGCTGTACGCGGAGCTGGCCACGGAGCGGCACGGCGAGGCCCAGACCTGGATGCTGCGCGGTCGGCTCTTCCACCAGGCGCTGACCGATGCCATCTGGGCGGTGAACATCGGGCACACCGTGATCACGCTCGCCGAGCACTCCACGGAACACCTGGCGGCGGTGCTGCCGCTCCTCGACGACCTGGAGCGGGCGGCGCTCGACGCCCGGGACGTGCTGACCGGTCAGGGCCATCTCGCCTCCAACTACACCGCGTGGCTCAACGCCGCCGGCGTGGCGACGAGTCGGGCCGCCGCCGCGGCCCGTGGCCGGGAGTGGGACGGCGGCAAGCGGTGGCTGGAGGGCGAGCACGGCCTGTACGCGCATCTGCGGGTCGCGGTCGCCGATGACGGCTGGGAGTGGGAGGGCAGCACCTACTACCACGGGTTCGTGCTGCGGGCCGCGCTGCTGGCGCTGCGGGGCACCGACCCGGCGTCCGTACCGTCCGACGTGGTGGATGTGCTGGCCGGGATGACGGATGTGCTGGCGACGATCGCCACGCCGGGCGGCATCCTGCCGGCGCTGCACGACGGCCCGTATCTGCGCGGTCCACTCGCCCTCGAATGGCTCGAACTCGTGGCGCTGGCACAGCAGTTGGTTCCCTCACCGGCCCTGGAAGCGGTGGCCGGGCGGGCCCGGACCGAGCTCGGCGCGCTCGACGACGGGCTCGACCGGGAGCTGGGCGGCTGGTTCGCCGGTCCGCCGCTGGCCGAGCGGGCGGCGCCCGGTCCGGTGACGGTGTTCCCGACCGCCGGGTACGCGGTGCTGCACCACGCGGGCGTCCACGCGTTGCTGGACTTCGGTCCGCACGGCGGATCGCACGGCCATCGCGACAAGTTGTCGCTGTATCTGTACGGGGACACCACCCCGTGGCAGCCCGACCCCGGTCAAGTGCCCTACGCACACGCCGAGTTCCGTGATCTGTACGCATCGACACAGGCCCATCCGGCGTTCCGGGTGAACGACGCCGAACAGGCCGAGTGCACCGGCCGGCTGCTCGGCTCGGACGGTTCGTCCGTCACCGCCGAGGTGACGACGGCGTACGCGGGGGTGCGTGCGGTGCGGCGGGTGGTGCTCGGTGGAAGTTATCTGGTCGATCTGCTGACGGTGCGTGCCGAGGACGAGCGGCGCCTCACCGCGCAGCTGCGCCCCGGTGTCGCGCTGGACATCCAGCTCCAGGCCTCGGGCGAGGTACGCACCACCTGGTACGGCGACGAGACCCTGCACGGCTGGCACACCCACACCCCCGGCGCGACGGTGTGTCCGGTCTCCCGGCCGGGCCCGGGTCCGGCCGACGATCCGCAGCGCGTGCGCACCCGGGTCGACTTCACCGCGCAGTCGGACCGGGTCGTCTTCGCCTCGGTGTACCAGGCGGCGTCGGCCGGGCCCGCCGTGACCGACGTACGGCTGGACGGTGACGGGGTGCTGACGGTCTCGCTGACCGATGGCGGCACCGCACGGTTCCGGACGGAGGACTGACCCTTGTTGCTCTCGGCGACCCCGCCGCCCGGCCCGCGCCCCGCACAGCAGGCGCGGCTGCACGAGGAGGCTGCCCGCCACCGCGGGCTGACCCCGCCGCGCACCCACCCCCTGGCCAGCATCACCTGGCTCGGCCCCGCCGCCTCCAACCCGGCGCTGGCCTACCGGGTGAGCGGCGATCCGGTCCATCTGGCGGAGAGCCGACGCTGGATCGAGGCCGCGGTGCGGCTGCCGCACTGGGGCAAGGCCCATATGCCGGACCACGATCTGGACGCCGGCTGGCTGCTGCACCATCTGTCGCTGGCCTACCGGTGGGTCGGCGACGAGCTCCCGGACGGGGTGCGGGCACTGCTGCGGTACAAGCTGCTGCTCCAGGGGCGGCGGATGTACGAGTTCGCGGTGGCGAGCGAGGGCCGCTGGTGGTCGTCGTCGTACTGGCAGAACCACAACTGGATCTGTTACGCCGGTCTGGCGACGGCCGGTTATGTGCTGGGCAAGGAGGAGTGGACCGAGCGCGCCAAGGACAACCTCGGCACGGTCCTCGACCTGATGCCGGACGACGGTTCGCACGCCGAGGGCGTCGTCTACTGGCGCTACGGCGTGCCCTTCCTCGCCATCCATCTGGATCTCCTCCAGGAGGCGGAGGGCATCGACTGGTGGGGGCGGGGCGGCTTCCTCTCGCACACCTTCCGCTACCGGCTGCACCAGTTGGCTCCCGGCTTCGCGTTCAATGTCGACCACGGCGACTGCCACGACCGGCGCAGCGGACACAGCGCCGGCCTGTACTACCGTCTCGCGGCGCAGTACGGGATTCCTCAGGCGCAGTGGCTGGGCGATCTCGCCTCGGGCGAACTGCTGTGGCAGGAGGCGGCGGAGAGCGGGGTGCGGCCGGGGATCCTGCCGGAGGCGTATCTCGAATACCTCTGGTACGACCCGTCCGTGGCCGCCGCCCGGCCCTCGGAGACGCGGGCGTTCTTCCCGGATCTCGGCCTGCTCGCGGCCCGCACCGGATGGGACGACGACGCCACGCTCGTCTCGTTCAAGGCGAGCCCCGGCGGTGGCCACAAGGCCTGGGAGACCTCCGCGAAGCACCGGGCGGAACTGGGCTGGGAGACCCTCAACCAGGGTCACCACCACCCTGATTCGGGCTCGTTCGTGCTGGTCTCGCAGGGTGCGTTCCTCGCGGTCGACGAGGGCTACAGCAACCGCAAGCGGGCCGCGCACCACAATCTGCTGCTGGTGGACGGGCAGGGGTACGCGGACGAGGACCGGTACCACGTGTACAAGGACATCCCGTTCGAGCGGCAGGCCCGGCAGCGCGATGTGCTCGCCGGTCCCTACTGCGGCTGGGCGCACGCCACGGCGGAGATCGCCGCGATGTACGACCCCGCGCTCGGGGTGCGGCGGCTGGACCGGACGCTGGTGTTCACCCCGTCGGGACGGCTCGTACTGCTGGATCTCGCCGAGGCGGACACGGAGCGGGAGTGGACGTTCCTGCTGCAGACCGACCGGCCGACCGAACCGCGGCCGGACGGCGGCCGGCTGATCCGGTCCGGGGCGGCCTCCGCCGTGGTGCGGCGGTTCGCACCGCTCGACGCCCCGGTCGTCTCCGAGGCCACCGAGGTCGAGGCCAATCCGACGTCGAGCACGCCGGAGCTGCGGCTCACCCGCACGCTGCACACCCTGCGTGCCACGACCGCGCGCTCGACACAGGCGCTCTTCCTCACCTCGATCGTCCCGGGCCCGGCACCGGCCGCCGCCGAGCGGGTCGGGTGCGAGGAGGGCCAGGGCGTCACCTTCGGCGAGGAGACCGTGCTCCTCTCCCCCGTCGCCCGTCGTATCCGTACCGCCGCGGTGTCGGCCGACGCGGCGGCCGTGCTGCTCGGCACCGACGGCTCGGCCCCGTACGTGGTGGCGGCCACCCGGCTGGTGCTGGACGGCCGCGTGCTGCTCGATGTCCCGGAGCCGTACACAGGAAAGGTCGGCTGATCATGCAGGCAACCCTCTCGTCCGGCTGGCCGACGCTGCTGCGGCGGCTGGAGTTCGTGGCCTACCCGGCGGCCGCCGGGGCCGCGTTCACCGTGCTGTCGCTCGGCGTCGTGACCTGGCTTCCCGCGCTCGCCGCGATGGGGCACGCCCTGCAGCGGTGGCGGGCGGAGGGTGACAGCCGCTGCTTCACCAACACGTTCACCGCCTTCCCGCAGTACTGGCGGTCCCTGTGGCGCCACTCCCTGGCGTCCACCGCTGCGGGGATCGTCCTGGCCGCCAACATCGTCCATCTGCTGGGCCGTTCGGAGCCGTGGACGTTCGTGCTGCTCGCCGCGCAGGTGGGCATCGCGGCCGCGCTCGTCATCCATCATGTGGCGCTCGCGGCCGAGGCGGGCCGGTCCCCGCACGGAACGGTCCGCACCTGGTCACGCGGTGCGCTGGCCCTCGGCTTCGGGTCGGCGGCCCGTGGCACCGCGTTGCTGGGCGCGGTGATCTCCGCCGCGCTGCTCTCCCTCGTCGTACCGCTGGGCCCCCTGCTCCTCGGCCCCAGCATCCCCGTACTGCTCGCTCTGTCCTTCGCAGACCCCAGGAGGCACACCCCATGAGCCGTGTACTGCGCACCACTCTGGTCGCCGCGCTCGCCGCAGGCGCCCCGCTCGTCCTCCCCCCGCCGTCCGTGGCCGCCGAGGCGGCCACCGCGTACTACGTGTCGCCGTCCGGCAGCGACTCCAACGCCGGTACGTCGGCGAGCGCCCCGCTCGCCACGATCCAGAAGGCGGTCGACCTGGCGCCGACGGGCGCGGTGGTGAACCTCGCCGCCGGTACGTACAAGCAGGACGTCGTGACCAAGCGCGCCGGAGTCACCATCACCGGCCCGTCGAACGCCGTGGTGAAGGGGGCCGGCGACGCCCGGATCATCCAGGTGCAGCACGACTCGACGACGCTCAGCGGTTTCACCGTGGACGGGCTGCACGGGTCGTCCACCGATGTGTCCGGGTACCGCCTCAAGCTCATCTATGTCATGAGCACGACTCCCGGCAACGGTGTGGGCGGCCTGCGGATCACCGGGATGACGCTGAAGAACGCCGCCGACGAATGCCTGCGGGTGCGCTATCTGGTGACCGGCGCCGACATCTCCGACAACACGATCACCAACTGCGGGGTCAACGACTTCAAGTTCGGCGGCGGTGGCAAGAACGGCGAGGGCATCTATCTCGGCACCGCCCCGGAACAGCAGGGGGCGAACGGCGCCCCGGACGCGGCCCCCGACATCAGCAGGAACAACCGCATCCATCACAACACCATCGCCACCCAGGGCAACGAGTGCGTCGACGTGAAGGAGAACTCGACCAACAACTACGTCGAGTACAACGACTGCAGCGGCCAGAAGGACTCCAGCTCCGGCGGCCTGGACGCACGCGGCAGCGGCAACATCTTTCGTTACAACACCATTCACGGCAACGTCGGTTCGGGCATCCGGCTCGGCGGTGACACCGCGACCGACGGCGTGAACACCAGTATTTACGGCAACACCATCACTGGTAACGCGGGCGGCGGCATCAAGTTCATGCGCACCCCGCAAGGTCCGGTGTGCACCAACACGATGAGCGGCAACACCGGTGGCGACGCGGTCGGCACCTACGGCAGCGAGTACGACCCGACGGGTGCGTGCCCCCAGTGAGCGGGCGAGGACCCGCGAGACGCGGGGTACTGACGGCGGCGGCCGGTCTGGCGGCGGTCGCGGCCGCGGCGCCCGGGGCACAGGCGGCCGAGCGGCCGGGCGGCGGCACGGGCCGGTCGCGCTGGACGACGTCGTGGGCGACCGCGCAGACGACACCGACCGCCACGGACACGGTGGCGAGCGCCGGCCTGACCGACGGCACCTGCGTCACCAACGTACGGCTCTCCGCGGGCGGAAACGTCCGGCTGCGCTACGGGCATGCCTTCGGCACCGTCCCGGTCCTCGTCGGCCCGGTGACGGCAGGCGGCCTGCCGGTGACGTTCGGCGGGCAGCGGCAGGCTTGGCTCGCCGTGGGCTCCTCGCTGACCAGCGACGCGGTCGCCGGACTGCGTGCCCCCGAGGCGGCGCGGCTGACGGTGGAGACCAAGCTCCCCGGCCCCACCGGTCCGCTCTCCTTCCACCGCAACACCCATGCCTCGCACTCCGTCGACGGCGAGCGCACCACCTCGGTGTTCCTGCTGACGGGCGTCGAGGTGACGGGCGCGCACGGACCGGTGGTCGCGGTGCTGGGCGACTCCATAGCGGAGGGCGTCGGCACCCCCGACGACGCCGATCTGCGCTGGCCCGACCAACTGGCCAGGCGGCTGCCCGGTTCGGCCGTCGCCAATCTCGGCATCAGCGGCAACCGGCTGCTGCTGGATGACGCCCGGTTCGGTCCGGGCGGGCAGGCGCGCTTCGACCGCGATGTGCTGTCACTGCCCGGACTGCGCACCGTCCTCGTCCACCTCGGCGTCAACGATCTCCAGCAGCCGCCGAGCCAGACCGATCCGGCGCTCGTCCTGGCCGGGTACCGGCAGCTGGTGCTCCGCGCCCGCAACGCCGGGCTGCGGACGGTCGGCGCGACCATCGCCCCGTTCGGCGGCTGGACCCGCTGGACGCCCGAACTCGAAACGGTCCGGCAGCGGATCAACGCGGCGGTGCGCACCGGCCGGGTCTTCGACGCCGTCGTCGACTTCGACGCCGCACTGCGCGACCCGGAACGCCCGTCCCTGATGCTGCCCGCGTACGACAGCGGCGACGGACTCCACCCCAACCCTTCCGGTCATGCCGCGCTGGCAGCGGCCGTCGACCGCCGACACCTCCTGTGAGGGCCGTATGACGAACCCAGGCACCACTCCGGGCGCCACCCGGCGCACCGTTCTCGCCGGGGCGGCGGCCCTCGGCGCGGCTGCCGCGCTGCCGCTGACGCTCACCGCCACCGCGGGCACCGCGCACGCGGCGGACGCGGCCGCTGTCATCGACGACGCCGCCGCCCTGCGCACCCGCTGGCACACGCTGCTCACCGGCGGCCCCGGCCTCGACCTGACGGACCCGCAGATCGCCGCGGCCGTGGCCAGGATCGGCAAGGCCGCGACCACCTCGGTCAAGGGCCTCGACCCGGCCCGGACCGACGGGCTGTTCCCCGATCTGACCAGCACCACGCTCTCCAACCACGTGACGACATCGTTCAAACGGCTCGCCACGGTCGCGACCGCGTGGGCCGTCCCCGGCACCCCCCAGTACGGCGACACCGCGCTGCGCGATCTGCTGCTGGCCGGCCTCGACTGGATGCTGACGAACCGCTACGGTCCCGGCCACACCCGGTTCGACAACGACTGGGACTGGGAGATCGGCTCCGCGCTCGCCCTCAACGACGCGGCCGTACTGCTGTACGACGCGCTCGGGACGGAACGGCTGGGCCGGATCACCGGGGCCGTACGGCACTACACGCCCGACCCGAACCTCTGGCGGGCCGACCGGCAGATCGCGACCGGCGCCAACCGGGTATGGATCTCCACCGTGGTCGCCGTCAACGCGGTGCTCAGCGGCACGGGCGACGATCTGGCCCGGGTCCGTGACGCTCTTTCGGACGTCGAGGGTTCGGGCGCCAACAGCGTCCTCGCCTTCAACGACGCGAGCGCCGCGGCGGAGGGGACCGGCGAGGGCTTCTACTCCGACGGTTCCTTCCTCCAGCACTACAAGCATCCGTACAACGGCGGGTACGGCAAGGAGCTGCTGAACAACCTCTCCCGGCTGCTGAACCTGCTCGCCGGTACGGCGTGGACGGTCACCGACCCCGACCTCGACAACATCCGCGGCTGGGTCGACGACGGCTTCGACCCGCTGCTGGTGCGCGGCGACGTGATGGCATCGGTGTGCGGGCGCGAGATCGCCCGCCCCAGCAAGCAGGGCCATGTGTCGGCGCAGACGGTCATCGAGGCGGTGGTGCGCCTGATCCCGAGCTTCCCCGGCGAGACGGCCGACCGGTTCACCGCCCTGGTCAAGCAGTGGATCGCCGAGGACACCTACCGGGACTTCCTGGCCGTCACCGACCTCGCCTCGCTGGTCGCCGCCCGGCAGGTCATCGCCTCCCCGGTGCCGGCCCGGGGGCCGCTGGTCGCGCACAAGCAGCACCCGCGCATGGACAAGGCGGCCCACCGCAGGCCGTCCTTCTCGCTCGGCATCTCCGCGTACTCGTCCCGGATCTACAACTACGAGTCGATCCAGAACGAGAACCTGCACGCCTGGCACCTCTCCGACGGCATGGTCCTGCTCTACACCGACGACCTCGGGCACTACAGCGAGGACTACTGGCCGACCGTCGACCCGGCCCGGCTGCCGGGCACCACGGTCATCACGGGACGCCCGGCGGACGCGGCGGGTCAGCGGACCACCAGCACGGCCGACTGGGCGGGCGGCACCGCGCTGCCGGGCACGACGCTCGGCGCGTACGGCATGGAGCTGCGCGCGTACGGCAGTTCGCTGCACGGGCTGAAGAGCTGGTTCTGCCTGGACGACGTGATCGCCTGCGTCGGCTCGGGCATCGGCGCGGACGCGGGCACGGCCGAGACGGTGGTGGAGAACCGCAAGCTCCGCGACCCGAAGGCGGCCCTGCTCGTCAACGGCACGGCGGCGCCCACGGACGCCGGCTGGTCGGACCGCCTCGACGAGGTCCGGTGGCTGCATGTGGCCGGAACCGGCGGCTATGTCTTCCCCGAGCCCGTCACACTGAACGGTCTGCGCGAGGAGCGCACCGCGACCTGGCGCGAGATCAACCTCAAGTACGGCACGGACACCTCGGTCACCCGCCCGTATCTGACGCTCTGGCAGGACCACGGCGCCGCACCGAGCGGGGCGGGCTACTACTGGCTCCAGGCCCCGGCTGCCTCGGCCGAGCGGACGAAGCAGTGGTCGTCCGCGCCGCCGGTGAAGCCGATCGCCCGCTCCACCGCCGTGCACGCGGTACGCCGCTGCGCGGACGGGCTGGTCGCCGCGAACTTCTGGACCGCCGGCACCGCGCAGGAACTGACCGCGGACGGCCCGGCCTCGGTGCTGGTGCGGCCGGACGGGAAGACGGTGAAGGTGTCGCTGTCCGACCCGACACAGCTGCGGTCCTCGGTCGTGCTGGACCTGGCACAGCGCGGTCTGAGCGTCGTCTCGGCCGATCCGGGTGTCAGCGCGGCACCCACCGGAAACGGCGTCCGGATCACCGCCGACACGGCCGGACGCCACGGTGCAACCCTCAACCTCACCCTGAAGAGGAGCTAGACCCTTGCTGTTCGACATGCCTCTGGACCGGCTGCGCGACTACCGGCCGGAGCCGGAGGAGCCGACCGACTTCGACGCCTTCTGGGAGAAGACGCTCACCGAGACGGCCCGCCACGACCTGGACGCCGCGTTCGTCCCGTACGACGCCGGATTCGCGACCGTCGACGTGTTCGACGTGACATTCCGGGGCTGGGGCGGGCAGCCGGTGAAGGCATGGCTGCTGCTGCCGAAGGGGCGTTCGGGCCCGCTGCCCGCCGTGGTGCAGTACATCGGCTACAACGGCGGCCGGGGCATTCCGTACTCCTGGCTGACCTGGAGCGCGCTCGGGTACGCGCATCTGGTGATGGACAACCGGGGCCAGGGCGGTGGCGGCAAGAACACCGCGGACACCCCGGACATCGGCCCGGACGGGCACGGTTCCTCCTCCCCCGGCTTCCTGACCCGGGGCATCGAGGACCCGTACCGCCACTACTACCGGCGGCTGATCACCGACGCGGTGCGGGCGGTGGACGCGGCGAAGGCCCACGATGCGGTGGACGCCTCGCGGGTGGCGGTGCTCGGCGGCAGCCAGGGCGGCGGGCTCGCGCTGGCCGTCGCCGGGCTGCGGGACGACATCGTGGCCGCCGTCGCCGATGTGCCCTTCCTCTGCCACTACCGGCGTGCCTCGCAGATCACGGACGCCGGACCGTACGCGGAGATCGCCCGCTGGCTGTCCGGGCACCGCTTCCGGATCGACGAGGCGATGGAGACCCTGTCCTACTTCGACGGGGTCAACTTCGCGGCACGGGCGACCGCCCCGGCGTGGTTCTCGGTCGGCCTGATGGACAAGATCTGCCCGTCGTCCACGGTGTTCGCCGCCTACCACCGCTATGCGGGTCCGGCGGAGATCGAGGTGTTCACGTACAACGGGCACGAGGGCGGCGCCGAGTACGACCTGCCGCGCAAGCTCGGCGCGCTGCGGGGTGTCTTCGGCCGGTAGCAGACGCTGGTCACCGGCCCAGCGCCGCCATCGCGGCGTTGTGGCCGGGTACCCCGCTGACCCCGCCGCCGCGCACCGCGCCGGCCCCGCACAGCAGCACATTGGTGTGCGCCGTCTCCACTCCCCACCGGCCGGTGGACTCCGTGGCGTACGGGAAGGCGAGGTCCCGGTGGAAGATGTGGCCGCCGGGCAGCCGCAGATCCCGCTCCAGGTCGAGCGGGGTCTTCGCCTCGATGCACGGCTCGCCGTTCTCGTCGCGTGCCAGGCAGTCGTTGATCGGCTCCTCCAGGTGCGCGTCGAGTTCGGCGAGCGTCGCCGCCAGCAGCTCGGCGCGCGTCGCCGCGTTGTCGGCGGCGAACAGCCGGGCGGGGGTGTGCAGGCCGAACAGGGTGAGGGTCTGGTAGCCGCGGGCGGCCAGGTCCGGGCCGAGAATCGACGGGTCGGTCAGCGAGTGGCAGTAGATCTCGGACGGCGGGGCGGCGGGCAGCCGGCCCGCCGCGGCGTCACGGTAGGCGTCGGCGAGCTGCCCGTACCCCTCGGCGATGTGGAACGTTCCGGCGAAGGCCTCGCGCGGGTCGACGGAGCGGTCGCGCAGCCGGGGCAGCCGGGTGAGCAGCATGTTCACCTTCAGCTGCGCGCCCTCGGCCGGGGCGGGCGGTTCGTCCCCGAGGAGGGCGGCGAGCGCCTGCGGCGAGGCGTTGACGAGGACCTTGCGGGCCGCGACGACATGTTCCGCCCCGGGTGAGCGGACGGTGACCTCGGCCCGTGTCCCGTCGGTGTCGATCCGGGTCGCCTCGTGCCGGACCCGGATCTCCGCCCCGGCCTCGCGGGCGGCGCGGGCGAGGGCGTCGGTGAGCGCGCCCATGCCGCCGACGGGGACGTCCCAGTCGCCGGTGCCGCCGCCGATGACGTGGTAGAGGAAGCAGCGGTTCTGGAGCAGCGACGGATCGTGCGCGTCGGCGAAGGTGCCGATCAAGGCGTCTGTGAGGACGACTCCGCGTACGAGGTCGTCGGTGAAGCTCTTCTCGACGGCGACACCGATGGGCTCCTCGAAGAGCGTCCGCCAGGCCTCCGGGTCATCGATCCGCTCACGCAGGGCGTCGCGGCCGGGCAGCGGCTCGGTGAGGGTCGGGAAGGCCCGTTCGGCGACGTGCCGCGTCATGGCGTAGAACCGCTGCCACGCCGCGTACTCCCGGTCGGAGCCGGTGAGCGCGGCGAAGGAGTCCCGGGTGCGGTCCCCGCCGACGAGCAGCCCGGTGGCACGGCCGCCGCGCACGGTCGGGGTGTACGAGGAGACAGTCCGCTTCCGTACGGCGAAGTCCAGTCCGAGATCACGGACGATCTTGGGCGGGAGCAGGGAGACCAGGTACGAGTAGCGCGACAGGCGGGCGTCGACCCCGTCGAAGGGGCGGTTCGAGACGGCCGCTCCCCCGGTGGTGGCCAGGCGTTCCAGGACCAGGACGGACTGTCCGGCGCGGGCGAGGTAGGCGGCGGCGACCAGACCGTTGTGGCCGCCGCCCACGATCACTGCGTCATAGCTGTCGGGTGCGGGCATGACCCTTCGTAGCACGGCACGATCGCCCCTGACCAGAGCCGTGGCGCCCGGTCAGTGCGGCGCCGCCCGCTGCCCGTGGCGCAGCGCCGCGACCTGCCGGTACAGCTCGACGGCCTCCGTCCCGCGGCCGAGCTGCTCCAGGCAGTGCGCCTCGTCGTTGCGCGCGGCGAGGGCGTCGGGGTGGTCGGCGCCCAGGAGCCGCTCACGGGCCGCGGCAACCGTGCGGTAGACGGTGAGGGCGTCGGCCCAGCGGCCGAGCCAGCCGAGGCCGACGGCGACCTCGCGGCGGCTGACGAGGGTGTCGGGGTGGTCGGGTCCCAGGACGCGTTCGCGGATCGCGCACACGTCGCGGGCTTCGGCGAGCGCGTCCTCCCAGCGGGCGAGGCGCCCCAGGTTGACGCCGAGGCCGTGGCGGGCGCGGAGCGTCTCGGGGTCGGTGGGGCCGCCCACCCTGGTCCGGTCCTCCACCAGGACGCGGTACAGCTCCAGGGCTTCCGCGCTGCGGCCCAGGCGGCCCAGGCTGATGCCGACCTCGTAACGGGCGGAGAGCGTGTCGGAGTGGTCGGCGCCGAGCGACCTCGACCGGCCCCGGGCGACCTCCCGGTACGCCTGCAGGGCCTCCGTCCAGCGCCCCAGCCTGCCCAGCGTGTACGCCACCTCGTAGAGCGTGACCAGGGTGTCGGGGTGGTCGGCGCCGAGCAGCCGGCTGCGGGCCGACGCCACGTCCCTGGCCATCCGGTACGAGTCCTCCAGCCGGCCGAGCCTGCTGAGGTTGAAGGCGAGGTTGTGGCGGCAGCGCAGGGTGTCGGGGTGGTCGGGGCCCATCGAGCGCTCCCGGGAGGCGAGAACCGCGGCGTACACCTGATGGGCCTCGAAGTGCCGGCCCAGCCGGCCCAGCACGAACGCCGTCTCCTGGCGGGCGGCCAGGGTCTCCGGGTGGTCGGGGCCCAGGCTGCGCTCGCGGCCCCGGGCGACGCGGTCGAACTCCCGCAGGGCGTCCGAGGCGCGTCCGGTGCGGCTGAGGGTGAAGCCGATCTCGTACCGGCTGGAAAGGGTGTCGGGGTGGTCGGGGCCGAGGGCGTGCTCGCGTTCGGCGGCGACCGCGCGGTGCACCTCGCCGGCCTCCTCCCAGTGGCCGAGCCGGCCCAGGTCGAGTCCCGCGCTGTGCCGGCTGGCGAGGACGGACAGCAGCTCCGGCGACGGGGTCGGGCGCTCGGCCCTGACCGGTGGCAGTTCGCCGGTGAGGCTGCGCATGTCTGTGCCGGTGGTCCACTCGCCGGTGAGACCTGCGGAGTGGTCGGGCGGGGCGAGCCCGGGGTGGGCGCCGGTCGCCTTGTGCCCGGTGGTCATGCCACGGGTCCAGGCCGGCAGCTGCTGCCCGGGGTGTACGACGGGAACGGGCGGTGCGAGCGGTACCGGCCCGGTGGGCGGCAGGTGCGGCTGCTCGCCGGTGCGGCCGACGGCGATCCGCCGGCGCAGGTCGCCCGCGTCGACGGGTCGCTCCTCGGGGGTCTTGGAGAGCAGTTCGAGCACGACGCGGTCGAAGAAGCCCGGGAGCTCGGCCCGGTGGGTGCGCAGCGGCCGGGGCTGGGTGTCGCGGTGTCCGACGAGGACGGCCCAGGCGTCGTCGAGGTCGAACGGCGGTGCTCCGGTGGCGATCTCGTACAGCACGCAGCCCAGTGAGTAGAGGTCGCTGCGGTGGTCGACCTGGCCGCCGCTGATCTGCTCGGGCGACATGTAGTGCGGGGTGCCCATGGCGATGCCGGTGCCGGTGAGGCGGGAGCTGAAGCCGATGTCGTGGCCGAGCCTGGCGATGCCGAAGTCGCAGATCTTCACCGTGCCGTCGGAAAGCCGCATGATGTTGGCGGGCTTGAGGTCGCGGTGCACGATGCCCTGCTGGTGGGTGTAGCCGAGGGCGTCGGCGACCTGTTCGGCGATGTCGACGACGTCGGGCACCGGCAGTGGGTGCTGTTTGTTGTCCTCCAGGAGCTGGCTGAGATTGCGGCCGTCGAGGAGTTCCATGACCAGGTAGAGGACGCCTTCGTGCTCGCCGAAGTCGTGGACGACGGTGACGCCGCGGTGCTGGAGCGCTGCGGCGACCCGGGCCTCGCGGCGGAAGCGCTCACGCAGGACGCGGGTGAAGGACTGGTCGTGCTGGGGCCCCATCGGCTTGAGGCATTTGACGGCGACATGACGGCCGAGCGACTCGTCGCGGGCGCGCCACACCTCACCCATGCCTCCGCGCCCGATCAGATCGAGCAGTCGGTACCGGCTCTGGATCAGCCTGGTGTCCGCCATCGCCTGCTGTCGCCCCCGTCGTTACGCCTGTTTCCGCGCCCTCCCCGGCCCGTCCAGTATGGCGGCCCGGCCGCGCAGTTTGTACGGGGTGGGGCGGCTGCCGGGACCGAGCCGGGCCACCGCGTTCAGAATGTGACCGGGCGGGAGCTGCCGGCGGAGCTGGGCGGAGATGCAGCGCAGCATGTTTCCCGCCGTGCGCAGGCGGCGGTCGACGGTGTGCGCCGGGGCGGCGGGTCTGCCGCAGAGCTCATGGGCGTACGGGGGCAGCGACTGGTAGGCGAGTGCCGCGACGCGCCGCCACAGCAGCGCCCGCGCCGGGACGAGCAGCGGGTGGCCGGGGGGCCGACGCAGGAAGTCGTCGATGTCCAGCGCGTCCGCGGACGCGGCGAGGCGGGGACGCACCCGCTCGAAGTAGGCGGCGAGCTGTGCGGCGGTGGCCGGTACGTCGGCGGGGTCGAGGCCGACGAGGCGGGCGCTGTGGCGGTGTTCGTCGATGTAGCGGTCGGCCTGGGCGTCGGTGAGCGGGAAGCCGGAGCGGCGTTCGACCTGGAGGGAGCCGGTGGATCCTGCGGACCCGGGCACCGGCCTGCTCGGCGGCCGTCGCGCTGCTCCGCCGGCTGACGGTCACCGGCACGGGTGCCGACCGGCAGCGCGCCGTCCACGCGCGCCGCGGTTCGCTCCTCGATGTCGTGGACGCGTTGGTGGCGCAGTCCCCGGCCATCGGGTTGCGCCGACCCCGGGCGGCCGGACCGGCGGCGCCGGCTTCCCGGACCGGCTCCGTGCGTTCGCCCGGATCAGGTGTGGGGGACGACGGCGACGGGGCAGCGAGCGTGATGGATGGCGGCATGGGCGACGGATCCCAGGTGTGATGCCGGGGCGGGGTGGTGCTTGCGCCTCCCGACAACCAGCAGCCCGGCGCCCTGGGCGGCGCCCACGACGGCCTTGGCGGGGCTTTCGAGAACGATGCCGTCGTCCACCTCCACGTGCGGGAACTTGTCCCGCCAGGGGCGGAGGATCTGATCGAGTTGCTTCCGCGCGTCCAGAGCGATTTCTTCCGCCACGTCGTGATCCACACCCCAGGGCGTGTACGCGGCCACCGGCAGGCTCTGGCCGTGGACGGCCCGTAGAAGCACGCCTCGTGCCGCAGCGGTGGTGAAGGCGAATTCGAGGAGGTGGTCGCAGGGGCCGTGCAGTTTCAGTGCCACCACGACGCCGTCTTCCGCAGCCGGTGCGGGTGCGGGGTGCGTCCCCCGTCCGCCCGTCCCGGCGCGTACCAGCACCACCGGCCCGTCGGCCCGTGCCACGACGGGCATGCTGATGTCTCCGAGGAAGTAGCTCTCGACGGGCACGAGTCCGCGCGAACCGAGCACGGTCATCTCGGACTCCGCCGCCGCTCGCAGCAGCGCGTGCTGGGCGTCGTCGGCGACCAGGCTGCCGACGACGGGAAGGCCGGGGTGGCGCGTCTGGAGCTCCGCCCGCGCCTTGTGCACGATCCGCCTCGCCCAGTAGTTCTGATCCATCTCCGCAGGGACGTGGGCCGACTCCGGCACCAGCAGCGGCCACGCGTGCAGGAGGCGCAGCGTGAGCTTGCGCCGCTCGGCTTCGTCGGCGGCCCAACGAGCGGCGGCAAGGCTTTCGGGTGAGCCGTCGAGGCCCACGGTGACGACTGGCTCCATGGCGACTGTCTCCGTCTCGTGAGTCCCGTACGGCCTCGTGAAGGCCGGAACGACGGCGAGCGGGGCCGCCTTCCCGGCCGGACGGGGTGAGCGGCCGTCGATGGTGCGAGCATCCGCGCCGGCGAGCCGATCACGGCTTCTTCTCATTCGAGGAGTACCGCAAATCTCCTGATGCCGCATGCCGACCCCGGTGCGGCAGCACCCGTGGGGCCGGGGATTCCCGCACGGCCCTGCCCCAATGCCTCCGGGCCGGTGGTGCGGGAAATCCGGACGTCGTCGGTGCGACGGACGACGGACGACGGACGACGGACGACGGGCCGAGCGGAATCACCGCTTCCCATCCCGTGCGACGGCACGTCACGCGTGGCACGTTGGGTACAGCAACGCGATGAGGAAACGGCGGCGATCATGCGAGCTCACCTCGGCGATCAGCTTGTTGTAGAAAGCCCGGCCACCGGCGCCGGCAGGCGCGACGGCGAGATCGTCGGCCTGCACCACGAGGACGGAACCCCTCCCTACGACGTGCACTGGTCGGACACCGGCCAGGTGACGCTCGTGTTCCCCGGGCCCGACGCCCATGTCCGCCACCTTGAGGACGAACCACTCCCGCCGGCCATGGCGGCCGGGGACGGTGCCGAGTCCGCCGGGGCCCGGCCCGACGGGGCACCCAACCCCGGCGACATCGGTCGGCGCCTGGCCATGGAACGCGAGCGACAGGGGCTCAGCCGCGCAGAAACGGCCCACCGCGCCCGCATGGCGCCGGACTACCTTGCCTACCTCGAACAACGACCGGCCGACCCGAGTCCGGCGAGTCTCATCAGCCTGGCCGACGTGCTCGGCACCACCGTGGAGGCCCTGCGCGGAGGCGGCATCGATCTGCCACCCGGCCGGGGCCGGGCGCCCCTGCATCCCCGGCTGGAGGACCTGGCCCCCGACGAATGCCGCGCCCGGCTCTCCACGCACGGCGTAGGCCGCATCGCGGTGTCGGAACCCGACGGCCCGGCGGTCTATCCGGTGAACTACGAGGTCATCGATGACACGATCGCTTTCCGGACCACGCCCGACTTGGCACCCGTGAGAGCCGGGGGAACAGATGTCGCATTCGAGGTCGACCACGTGGACGAGGCCATGAGCCAGGGCTGGAGCGTGCTTGCCGTGGGCCCGGCCCGGATCGTCACGGAGCCCGACGTACTGCGGCGGCTTACCGAGGGCGCCCACACCACGCCCTGGGCGGGGGGCGACCGCACGACGTGGGTGTCGATCCGGCCCACGCGCCTCACCGGGCGGCGCATCGGTCCGGCCTGATCGGTGACCGACCGGCAGCGGATCGCCGCCGATCCGGTGGGCTTCCTCGGCCACGATCCGGTCCTGACCGCACCGTGGTCCCGGCAGCCCGCTCGGCGCTGACACTTGACTTCGGGGGTGGTCTCCTCCGTAACGTCGTCCCATGTCGGACGAGAAGAGCTCGGGCACGCCCGGAAAACTGCCGCGCTCGCTGTACGAGCGGGAGCTGTACCGGCTCCAGACCGAACTGGTGAAGCTTCAGGAGTGGGTACGCGCCGAAGGCGCCCGGCTCGTCGTGGTGTTCGAGGGACGTGACGCGGCGGGCAAGGGCAGCACCATCAAGCGCGTCACCGAGCACCTCAATCCCCGGGTGGCACGTATCGTCGCGCTGCCGCGGCCCACCGAGCGCGAGCGCGGCCAGTGGTACTTCCAGCGCTATGTCGAGCACCTTCCGGCCGCGGGGGAAGTGGTCCTGTTCGACCGGAGCTGGTACAACCGCGCCGGCGTCGAGCGCGTCATGGATTTCTGCACCATGGAGGAGCACCAGCGGTTCCTTCGCCAGTGCCCGATCTTCGAGCGCATGCTGGTGGAGGATGGCATTCTGCTGCGCAAGTACTGGTTCTCGGTCAGTGACGCGGTGCAGCAGGAGCGGTTCCGGCGCCGGCTGCGGGATCCCACGCGCCGGTGGAAGCTCTCGCCGATGGACCTGGAGTCGATCACCCGCTGGGAGGCCTATTCGCGGGCGAAGGACGACATGTTCATCCATACCGATATCTCGGAGGCTCCGTGGTACGTCGTCGAGAGCGACGACAAGCGCCGGGCCCGGCTGAACATGATCGCCCATCTCCTGTCGACCGTGCCGTACGAGACGGTCGCTCCGCCGGTGATCGAACTGCCCCCGCGGCCTCCGGCCACCGGGTACCAACGGCCGCCGAGAAGCCTGCAGACGTACGTGCCCGACCACGCCTCGCGGCTCGGGAAGTGAGACGAGGCGGAGCTCGCACGATCGGGCCGCGAGAGGTACGGCGGCCACCGGGCCGGTCCGGCCGGACACGGAACGTCCTGCCCTCGTCGGGTCCGGCTGGACCGCACGCACGACGTGCTCCTCGGCAACGGCAGGACGGGCGTCGAATGTGCTCGTCGCCGCCCCGGCGTCCGGTTGGCCCATGAGGCGCGTCGGGCGATAGTGGAGGGACCGGACGGGCCCGCGGCAGGGGCCGGACGGCCCATGTCCTCGTAACCACTGCCCGGCGATGCTGACACCGGAGACCACAGAGGAGGCCGCCGATGAACGCTTCTCCGACTCGCATCACGGCAGCTCTGCCCGCCGAGTACCGTGCCCGTCTGATGGGGATCGGGCAGGAGGTCAATTTCGCCCAGGGAACCCGTCTCTTCCAGGAAGGGGATCACGCGGACCGCTTCTGGATCCTGCGCTCGGGAACCGTCACCCTGGACATCCACGTGCCGGGTAGTGTCCCGGCAGCGATCGAGAGTCTGGGTTCCGGCGAACTGGTCGGCTGGGCCTGGCTGTTCAAGCCCTACATCTGGCACCTCGGGGCAGAGGCGATGACGCCTGTCCGTACCCATGAGTTCGACGCGGAGACGGTGCGCACGATGATGAACGCGGATCCCGCCTTCGGTTCGGCCATCGGCCATTGGGTCGGTGAGGTCCTCGCCCACCGGTTGCAGGCCACCAGGATCCGTCTGCTCGATCTCTACGCCCCTCATGGCAGCGGTGGGTTCATGTGAGTGCGCCGTCGTGCCACCACCAGGAATCATGCCCGAGGAGCATCCATGGCCGCGTCCCCGTACACCGTCGATGACGTCATGACCCACACGGCCGTGGCCATCGGTCGCGAGGCCTCGTACAAGGAGATCGTCGAGCTGATGCATCGGTGGAGGGTCAGCGCCGTGCCGGTCCTCGAGGGCGAGGGCCGCGTCGTCGGGGTCGTCTCCGAGGCGGACCTGCTGCCGAAGGAGGAGTTCCGGCAGGACGATCCGACGCTGCCCGGCCAGTTGGAGGAGGCGTCCAAAGCCGACGCCGTGCTGGCCGAGGAGCTGATGTCGAGTCCGGCCGTCACCGTTCACGCCGACGCCACCCTTGCCGAGGCCGCCCGCATCATGGTGCGCAAGCGAGTGAAACGACTGCCCGTCGTGAACGATCTCGGCATGCTGGAGGGCGTGGTGAGCCGCAGCGACCTCCTGAAGGTGTTCCTGCGCCCGGACGAGGAGATCGGCGAGGAGATCCAATCTGCTGTCATCGCCGAGATGTCCCCTCCGGACCAGGTGGAATTCACTGTGCTGGACGGTGTCGTCACCGTTCGAGGGCCCGTCCGGGACCGTGCTCTGGTGCCACTGCTGGCTCGGGCCATTCGCGCGGTCGAAGGCGTCGTGGACGTACGTATGGAGCTTGACTGAAGCACCCCGGAGGCCGGCTTCCCGGGCCGCCCGGAGCATGCGGACCGGCCCCGGGACCACCCCGGGACCGGCCCGGACGGCTACTCGACCGCGACCGAGCCGTGCGCTGCACTCTGCCGGACGCGGATGCCGTACGCGGATGCCGTACGCAGTTGCCGTACGCGGATCCAGCCCCGCCGAGCACGTCGCGGCAAGTCAGCCGGGCACGAGCACGGCGGCGCCGCTGACCCGGTCGGCGGCCAGGTCGCTCAGCGCCCGGTCGGCACGGCTCAGCGGATACGGGCTGACGGTGACCCGGATGCCGATCCGCGCGGCCGTGTCCAGGAAGTCGCGTCCGTCCTGCCGGGTGTTGGAGGTGACGCTGCGCAGATTCCGCTCCTCGAAGAGATGGCGGCGGTAATCGAGCACGGGGATGTCGGTGAGGTGGATGCCCGCGACGGCGAGGGTTCCCGAACGGTCCAGCGCCTCCAGAGCCACGGGTACCAGATCTCCTACCGGCGCGAACAGGATCGCGGAATCCAGTGGTTCGGGCGGGCGGTCGTAGGCGCCGCTCACCGAGGAGGCGCCCAGGTCGAGGGCGAGTTCGCGGGCACGTGCCGAACGGGTCAGCACGTGCACGGTCGCTCCTTCGGCCAGGGCGACCTGCGCCGCCAGATGGGCCGAGGCCCCGAAACCGTAGATCCCGAGCCGGCCGCCGGGCGGCAGGGCGCTGCGTCGCAGAGCCCGGTAGCCGATGATCCCGGCACACAGCAACGGCGCCAGCAGCGCGGCGTCCTGGTCGTCCGGGAGCCGGTAGGCGTAGTCCGCCGGAACGAGGGTGGCATCGGCGAAACCGCCGTCCGCGTCCCAGCCGGTGTAGAGGGAGGCCGGGCAGAGGTTCTCGCGACCGGCCCGGCAGTAGCGGCAGTGGCCGCAGGTACTGCGCAACCATGCCCCACCGGCCCGGTCGCCGACCCGGAACCCCGTGACGGACGCGCCGACGGCGGTCACGCGGCCGACGATCTCATGGCCGGGGACGGTCGACGCCCGGTGCGGGAGCAGGTCACCTTCGGCAAGGTGCAGGTCCGTGCGGCAGACGCCGCACGCCTCCACGCTCAGCAACAGCTCACCGGGCCCCGGCGAGGGCACGGCACGCCGCACGGGCACCAGCGGGCCGTCCGCGATCGGACCAGGGCTCTGAACAGCCCACCCGGTCAGCACGTGCGAAGCCGGTGCCCCGACCATGTTCCCAGCCTGGCGCCGACCGACGGGCCCGGCAAACGCAGGCGGGACGAGCCGGCTCGGCGGGACTGCGCCGCCATGGCGCCGATGTGGTCGTCACCGACCCCGGCGAGCTGCTGCCCCGTGACCGGTGCGAGCCCGGTCCCCCGCCGCTGCCTCCGGAGCGGTTCTCGGGTGCCGAGGTGCCACTCACGGATTCGGCGTACGGCGGCTGCGCTCCGCGGCACCGGCCCTCGGCGGGCGCCTCTGATCAAGTGATCCCTTTGATCAAGCGGTCAAGGATGGGGAACGAGGACGACCGGGCAGTGCGCGTGGTGCAGGACAGCATGCGTCACGCGGCCGAGCGGCGAGCCGACGGGGTGGGAACGCCGGCGTGATCCGATGATGATCAGATCGGCGTCGGTGGTCGCTGCCACCAGCACCTCGGGGACGGACCCGGCACGAACGACGTGTTCGGTCACCGTGAGGTCCGGGAAGTCCTTGCGCACGGGCGCGACGAGCCGGGCCGTCGCGGTCGCCCGATCCGCGGCGAGCCGGTCCACACCGTCGAACATCGTCGCCATGCTGCCGACGTTCTCGAGCAGGACCCATGTGCTGAGCACCCGGAGTGAGACACCTTCCCGGGCGGCCAGAGCGGCGGCGACGCGCAGTGTTTCCTCGTCACGCTCGTCCCGGACCGCGGCCAACACGACACCTGCCGGTTCACGGTCCTCACCGCCAGGCACGACGACGACCGGGACCTGGGAGCGCGCGGCCACCCGGAGCGAGTCCGAACCGACCAGCAGGAACGCGAATCCGCCGCGTCCACGGGAGCCCACGACGATCGTGGCATCGGAACCGGCTTCACCGAGCAGGCATGCTGTCGTCTCGTTCTCGCACACGGCCGTCGTCACGGGGACGCCGGGAGCAAGTCGGCGTACGAGTGCGGCGGCCTCTTCCAGCACACCTTCCGCCAAGCCGTCGATCCGCTGGATGTCCTCCCGGGAGAGATACAGACCCCCGTGGCTCGTCCCGGTGGCGTACACGATCCGCAGCGGCCGACTGCGAGCAGCAGCCTCGCCCGCGGCCCACCGCACGGCCCGCGTCGCATGGTCGGAACCATCGGTGCCGACCACGACCGGTCCCGTCACGGTCACGCTTGATCGAGTGCTGTCCATTCTCTCTCCTCGGTCTCTCCCCGAAGTCACGAGTACCGATCCGCCGCCGTTTTCGTAACCGCTCGGGCAGCTCGGCCTCCACCTCGTCCCGCTCCGTCTCCCACCCCTGCACCTGATGCGCTGTTGCCGTCATCCAAGCGTGGTCCGGATCAGTACCGTGGCGCCAGCCAACCCCATGCCTGCGGGCGGAATCGGAGGCCATCGTCCTGTGTGCGCCGTGCGGCCCGCGGCATGGGCTGAGCGGGTCGCGGAACCAGGCCGGTCGACCCGAGCGCCATCCGTCCCGGGCGGCACGCGATGGAGTGGACAGGGAGCAGCGGAACAGCGGCGGGCCCGATGGCTGGACCGGATTCCCATGGAGGACGCGTGGGCATGACGCTCCGCACCACCCGGCACGGCCGAGCGCCCCTCCGGAAGCACGCTTATCGTTCAGAGCGGGCGTGCGGGTACACACCGCCCGCCGGGAACGGAGGTTCCATGTCAACGGCCAGAAGTCTGCTCGACGTGATCCCGCCCGGGAGCCGGGCCCGCCTGCTCGACGAAGCGGCCTGCGAAGTGCCGCTGGTCCTCGGCTCACGGCTCTTCGAGGAAGGCAGAAGGGCCGACCGCTTCTGGGTCATCCGCTCGGGTCAGGTCGAGGTCGACCTCCATGTGCCCGGCCGCCGTGCGGCGGTCGTCGAGACACTGGGACGGGACGATCTGCTGGGCTGGTCCTGGCTCTTCCCCCCGCACGTGTGGCACCTGGGTGCGCGTGTGATCCAGGCGGGGCAGGCAGTGGAATTCGATGCCGCTGCCGTCCGCTCGCTGTGCGAGGCCGATGCGGCCCTGGGCCGGGCGGTGTACAGGTTCGTCGCCGAGACGGTCGCGGAGCGCCTGTACGGAACACGGACAAGGCTGCTGCAGCTGTACGGTCCCCGGGCCGACACTCCCGAGGCCTGAGCTGAGCGGACCGGGGAACGGACCGTTCGGCCCGGACCGGGTGGCGTCCACCGGGGAAGGTCGCCCGCCCTGTGACCACAGCCCATTGATGTCACCCGAGCGACTCTGTCACCTGCACTCTTGCCAGCTAGTTTCTGCACCGCGGCACTCGTTTTACAGAGCTTTGTTGGCACATTCGTACAGGCTCAGCTCTCTGCACGAGGTCATATACCCAGCGCTAGCTCCACCGACTCCACGTCGCACGATGCGGCTCGGGTAAGTTTCTCGTTCTTTCTGTAGGTAGGCCCTCACGGAGAGGCCACGGGTGCCGAACCGGCAGCCGTGGCTCCTGTCGGTCACAGTGGTCTTTGCACTGCTCGGTTGCGTCCTGAGAAGTGGTGTACGGGTTCGACCTGATCCGGGGGTTTGTTCCGGCATCGGGATGGTGCCCGCATAGATGAACGGCCACCGACTGATCTTCGAGATGTCGAAGCTCGAAGGAGATCAGCACGATGACCGCACCCGACAGTCTGCCCCTGCACGCCCTCGAGTCTGCCCCTGCACGCCCTCGCCGAAGACAACCTCGCCGCGACGAGTCCCGATCTGCTGCGCGCGATGGTCAAGACGTTCGCCGACGCCCTCATGTCTGCCGAGGCCGACGCCCTCTGCAACGCCGAATACGGGCAGGTCAGCGACGAGAGAGTCAATCACCGCAACGGATATCGCCCGCGCGAGTGGGACACCCGGGCGGGCACCGTCGAACTCGCCATCCCCAAGCTCAGGTCCGGGTGTTACTTCCCGCACTGGCTGCTGGAGCGTCGCCGTAGGGCCGAGCAGGCCCTCATCTCGGTGGTCGCCACCGCCTACCTGCTGGGCGTCTCGACCCGCCGGGTGGAGAAGCTCGCCGAGTCCCTCGGCGTCACACAGCTGTCGAAGTCCCAGGTCAGTGCGATGGCCAAGCATCTGGACGAACAGGTCGCCGCGTTCCGCAACCGGGCATGGTTGGCGGTGGTGCGTCGAGTGCCGCGGGTTCGCGTTGTGTTCACGTTCGCGTACCGCCGCTGAGAGTTGCGCTTTGCTGGTGGGGGAGCAGTCCGGCGACGGCTTGGATGATGTCGCTCATGTGCTTGCGGTGACCGTGGTGGCGGGCGAGGGTGCGCCAGTTCTTCAGATGGCCGATGCCGGGCTCGACCCGGATACGTCGTGAGGAGTGGGCCTTGCGCTGATGCTCGTGCATCTCCTCGTACCACTGCGGCGGGTTCTTCTTGGACTTACGGTGCGGTGGCGTGATCACGCGTCGGCCGGTCTGGGCCCCGAGTCCCTGGTAGCCGGCGTCGGCGAGGATCTCCATGGCCGGCCCATCAGTCAGGAGTTTGACCAGACCCAACTTGCGGGCATGGGTGATGTCCGCGCAGCTGGCAGGCTCGGCCGGGCTGCAGAACAGAAGTCTTCCCTCGGCGTCCGTGACGACCATCGACTTCACGGCGTTCTGCTTGTTCTTGCCGGAGATGAACTTCTCCCGGTCCTTACGTCCGGCTGCCGTGCGGCGGACGCGGATCTCGGTGCCGTCGATGATGCCGGTCTGCCCGTCGGCGCCGAGGTGGTCGATGACTTCGGTGAGCGTGCGGAGTCGGAGGCCGGGTGCGACGGTGCAGCCCCGCTCGGCGAGCAGGGGTCGCACCTCACCGATTGCCCGCGTGATGGTGGAGCGGTCGACACCGAATCAGCAGGCCAACACATCGTGCGTCGCACCGTGGCAGAGGTTGACCAAGGTCGCCAACAGCCGGTCAACGAGGACCAGTTTGTGTTTCGCCCCCGCACCGACTGCCCGTCGGCGGGCCGTGACTCCAGTTCGGCCTGCTGCCGCTCGTGCCACGACGGACCTATCTCGGCGACGAGTTCAGCGATCACGTCGGGCGTCAGCCCGGTGATGCGCTGGCTTCGGATGATTGCTGCACGTGCCTGGTTCCCCACCACACCGACCCTGATCAATGATCAAGGTTTCGCGCGCCACCGCCAACCATCCACGAGCTCGTTAATCATCTCTGCAGCCACCTACGGGTGGCACGTCACTGATGGCGCCGCCAGCGCTAGGAGTAGAGAACTCGCTGAAGTTGTGGAGATTATGTGACTGCATAGGTGCTCTGTTCAACGAGACTCGACACGGCGACGAGTCCTGAACCAAGCACCATGAAGAACGCCCCCTCCCGGGCCTCGGGGATGACCGGGCAGATGGGAACGCCTTTTCTAACGCCGACAGCAAGGCGCCCCGCACCTGCAGGGCAAGGCTATCCGCGACAGGGCCCGCAGACGCCCGCACCAGCGCCCACGCACACGCCCGCCCAGGGGCATCTTGCAGCCCCACACCCAAGGAGTCCACAAGGCCGCAGCTCACGACGCTATTCATGGAGCTGTACGCCATTCTTCATGCGCCGTTTCATTTGGCGATGCGTCAGAGGCACATGACGAGCACTCCCGCACCCTCACGGAGATCCAGCACTCTCGGATCCGCTTCCCTCTACGGTTCCCTGGCGGGCGCGGACACGGATAGAGCTGAGCGCGTACCGCGACCAGTCCAGGTCGGTGCGCGAGACGGGCGTATCGAGGATCAGACGATGAAGGTCATCCCACACTCCCACCTCGGACCACTCAGCGAACCGACGGAACGCAGTCACCCCCGACAGCCCGAAGCCGGAGGGCAGTTGATTCCACGGGCATTCCGACGTAACGACAAAGATGATCGCAGCCAGGGCAGCCCGGGCCCCACAGCGCCGCCGCCCACCGCCCTGCGGGCGCTCCGGCGCTGTTGGTACCACACGTTCGAACAACTCCCACAAGCTGTTTGGGCACCAGCCGCTCAACTAGCGAAGCAGTCACTGCCCCAGGTTGCCCCAAGATCACACCAAACGAAATAGCGGTGCCGGTGTTGAATTCACCGTGAAGCGAACTTGTGAAGAACCTGTGTAGTGCGGGCTTGTCGATTCTGCGGTCGGCGTCTACCGTCCCCTGAGTCGTGCAGCACCTTGAGTGAGACAAGACCTTGAGGGGGTTTGGATGGACGCAGTGGAACTCGAAGAGCGGGTTTCTGATCTTGTTGCCGCAGTCCTCGGCATAGAGCGCGCCGAGATCGACGGAGATTTTCAGGGCGGACTGGCTGATCTCGGCTGCACATCCTTGCAGGCTGTGCAGCTCAACCGCCTCCTTGAGGAAGAGTTCGGTTGCGAGATCAATGTGCTTGACGTTGTGGATGCTCAAGGCATCAGGCAGATCTGCGCGGTGATATCGAAGAGCCCGGCGAAACGCACCGGGGCGAACCCGAAGGGCCGTTGATGCTGGGCTCTCTTCGGGATCCAGCAAATGCATTGACAGGGTTCGGACTTATTCTCGCCGTGATAGCGCTTGCGTGGGTGCTCGACGGCAACTCCCGCTGGGCGGCCGTCTTCGCGCTCATCGCCCTCATGATCGACCATATTGACGGCCCTGTTGCCCGTCGGCTCCGCGGGAGGGGGGAAGTCGCGAAGAAGATGGGCGCGGCGCTGGACAGTTTCGCGGACATCGTGAGCGCGGGCGCATGGCCGGCGGTGCTCATATTGGCCGCGACCGGTTCGAGCGTTCTAGGAGTTCTCACGGCTTCAGTGCTTGTGCTGGCCAGTGCGACGCGACTCAGTTATTTCTCGATCGTCGGTCTGGACGGGGGGCATCGATTCGCCGGTCTTCCGGTGACCTACACGGTTCCCGCCTTCAGCCTGGCCATCGTCGTCTCCACCCATTTCGATCTCACGCTGAAGCACTTGCTTTGCCCACCGCATGGCTCATCACCGTATTTCAAGTGGCGCCGATCAAGGTGCGAGCTCTGTCCGGCATCGGATACGCCGCCGTGACCGCGGTGGTGGCGATTCTGATCGCACTCCTCGCGACGGCTCCGACCGACCCTCTGACCCATGGGGGCCTGCGATGAACACAGCGACTATCTCGAACATCGAACGGATTCGTCGACTTGCGCTGAGCAGTCCTTCGAAGACTGCGGTCCGTCACTTCAGTTCCACCGGGAAAGAGACGCACCGGACCTACGCGGAACTCTGGGAAGACCTGCTCGGCGCTGCCGCCCACCTGGCGGCCGAGGGCGTCGGACCGCGTGACGTCGTGGCGGTACGTGTCAGCCATGGGCTGACACACGTGGTCTACAGCCTGGCCACGTGGTCGGCTGGCGCCACGTTGCTGCCCCTTGATCCCGGCCTCCCTGCCGATCGGCTCCAGGCACTGAAGGGAACGATCACCAACCTTGTCGTCCTCGGAAACGACGCGGCGGCCGACGTGGTTCCCCAGTGGCCAATCGCACCCCGGCCCGCGGGCTCTCGGCCGACCATCGCCCACGACCTCTCGCCTCGCTTCGCCCGATCCACAGGCGGCTCGACCGGCCGGCCTTCGGTCGGCATCGCCCGCAATCCCGCCTGGACGACCCGGCCAGGACACCTTCTGGAGGACAGTTACGCCGGGGTCGACACCGACTTGACAGAACTCGGCGTCGCGCATGACCAAGTCCAACTGGTGACCCTCCCCCAGCACCACGCAGGATTCACCTGCCTCCACTACGGACTGGCGCTCGGCCAGGAGATCATCCTGCTCGATCGCTTCTCACCGCACGACTCGGTTCACCTCATGAAGGAATTCCGGGTCAACTTCCTCAGGATTGTCCCCACACAGATGCGCATGATCCTGGAGATACCCGAGGTCGACCGGTCAGCGTTCGCCGATATCAAGGCGGTACACCACGGCGCCGGCCCGTGCCCGGACAGCGTGAAACGGGACTGGATATCGCTCGTCGGAAAAGAGAACCTCTACGAAACGTACACCACGGCCGAAGCGTTGTTCCACCTCGCCGTGCGCGGCGACGCATGGCTTGAAGAGCCCGGTTCGATCGGACGTCCGCGTCCCGGATGCGCAGTGATCCTCGACGGATCAGGCCGGGTGTGCGGACCCGAAGTGGAGGGCGATGTCTATCTCAAATCGCCGACGACCGCACTACCTTATGAACAGCTCGGGACCCCGCGAGTTCTGCGCTCATGGGGTGATTACGTGAGCGTAGGAGATCTCGGCTACCTCAGTAAGACAGGGAGTCTCCACCTCACCGGGCGCACTGGGCAGGTACTGCTCGTCGGCGGTGTCAATGTGAACGCGGCACGGGTCGAGCGCGTGCTGCTCGAAATGGACGGGATCGAGGACGCGGTGGTCGTCGGCCGGCCTGATCCGCTGCTCGGACAGTCCGTCCATGCCGTCGTGGTGCTCGCCGAAGAGACAGAGCTCAACTCCGTATGGTTCCAGCGGGAATGCAGACGCCGCCTCTCGGCATCTGAGGTCCCGACCTCTGTCGAGATTCGTGAATCGCTGCACCGTAACGCCTCGGGGAAGATCGCCCGAGCAGAATTCGAGACCAAATAGACACGGAAGGTGGAAGCACCTTGCCATCGGGTAAGCCCATAGAAATCTCCCCTTGCACGGGCTCGATCGGGGCGGAGGTCAGCGGGGTTCGGGTCGGCCGCGACCTCAGCGAGTCAGAAGTCGAGAGCATTCGCAGCGCCTTTCTCAGCCACAAGGTCCTCGTATTCAGAAGGCAGGACTGCTCGCCCGAGGAGCTTCTCGGTTTCGCTGACCTGTTCGGCGAGACGACGAACAGCCACCCCATTCTCGATCCGGCCAGCAACGAGATGGGGCACCTCCTCGAAGTGGACTACACACAGGCGCGACTGCAGGAACGGTTCAGCCCCGACGGTCGGGTGCCGACGACCAACGTGTGGCATACCGATGTCTCCTTCATGGAGACGCCGCCCCTCGGCACGGTCATGCAGGTCAGTCACTCGGCGCCGGTCGGCGGCGACACGCTCTACTCCAACGCGGAGGCCGCCTTCGAAAGCCTGCCGGGCCCTCTCAAGACACTGGCGCAGAGCCTGCGGGCCGTTCATGACGCCTCCGAGCAGTACGGATCACGCGTCGCGTCCGGCGGTGGCGAGTGGGACGGCGTTCCGTTCGACCAGCTCAAACCGGTGGAGCATCCGGTGGTGCGGCGCCACCCCGTCACCTCGAAGCCCTGCCTCTTCGTCAACCCGGGGTTCACCACGCGGCTTGCCGAGCTGCGCCCGGAAGACAGCAGGGAGATTCTCGACATCTTCTACCGGTACCTGACCCGGCCGGAAGTCGTGGTGCGTTTCCGCTGGGAGTCCGGCGACGTCGCCTTCTGGGACAACCGCTGCACCATGCACTACGCGACCCGTGACTACGGAAACGCCCATCGGGCCATTCGCCGGGTGACGCTCCGAGGTGATCCGGTCGATGCCTGGTCACCGCCACAAAGCAAGTGAAGTCCAGCCCACAGGTGTCACGTGGAAGGAAGCGATCTGCGCATGACGAATAGGGAAGCCTTGGCGGGAGTACTACCCCTTAGCCTCGATCCGCCGAGCAATAGCTGGTCCAAGGCTTGGGCATGAATACGCGGATGCCCTCTGAGCTGGGACGATGGGACTTCCTACGGTTCCATATCCACAGAGCAAGAGAACACCCGCGAGATGCAATCTTCCCCTGCCGTTTCGGCGGTGTCCGCCGAGTTCGATGACGCCAATCTGGTCGCGTATGCCGGGCTGGTCCCGATGATGCGGCTGGCCGAGCGGTGCGGGCTTGCCCGGCTGACAGTGGGGAAGGTGAGGCTGAGCGGGGCGGGGAACGGTGCGGGTGCGGCAGCGGACGCCAAGGTCACCAGCATCGTCGCCGGGATGGCCGTGGGCGCGGACAGCATCGACGACCTGGACGTCCTGCGCCACGGCGCGATGCCGACCCTGTTCGGCGGGATCCGTGCCCCGTCCACGCTGGGCACGTTCCTGCGCGCGTTCACCCACGGTCATGCGCTCCAGCTCCACGCTGTGCACCGAAGGTTCCTTGGCGAACTGGCCGTACACACCCCGCTGCTGCCCGGTGCGGGGCAAATGGCGTTCATCGACGTCGACTCCACCCACAAACGGGTCTACGGCCGCACCAAGCAGGGCGCCGAGTACGGCCGGTTCAAGGGCACCCGCACCCTGCACCCCTTGCTCGCCACGGTCCGCACCCCGCACTCCCGGCCGGTGATCGCCACAGTGCGGTTGCGCCGCGGCAAAGCGGCCGACTCCCGTGGCGCCCCGAAGTTCGTCAGCGAGGCCCTGGCCACCGCCCGCGAGGCCGGCTGCACCGGCACCCGCATCCTGCGCGCGGACTCCCAGTTCTACAACGCCGGTGTGATTGCCGCCTGCCGCCGGACCGGCGCCCACTTTTCCATCACCACCGGCATGAACCCCTCCATCAAACGGGCCATCGCTGCCATCCCCGACAAGGCATGGCAGCAGATCACCTACCCGACCGCGGTGCCGGACCCCGAGACCGGCGAACTCGTCTCGGACGCCGAAGTCGCCGAGATCCCCGCATACACGGCGTTCGCCAGCCGGAAGAAATCGGAGCGGGTCACGGCCCGGCTGATCGTGCGCCGGGTCCGTGACCTGGCCAAACCCCCGATCGTCGGAGAGCAGGGCGAGTTGTTCCCGGTCTGGCGCCACCACCCGTTCTTCACCGACAACCCCGCCGAAACCCTCCAAGCCGAGCGGGAACACCGTCACCACGCCGTCGTCGAGCAGGTCATCGCGGACAGCAAAGCCTCCGCCCTGGCCCACCTGCCGTCGGGGAAGTTCAACGCCAACGCCGCCTGGCTCACCCTGTGGGCGATGGCCTACAACCTGCTGCGGGCAATCGGCGCACTGACCTCCGCCTTCCACGCCAAGGCCACCACCGCCACCCTCCGCGCCCACCTGATCCAGGTCCCGGCCCGGATCGCCCGCTCCGCACGGCGTATCACACTGCACCTACCGCACAACTGGCCCTGGCGAGACGCGTGGACGCAGTTGTTCGACACCGTCCACCGCCCACCCGAACCGGCCTGACCGCCTCTGCCCGACCCGCCCCGCCAGGGCCCAACCGGAACCGAACCCGTGGAAAAGCTGGGCAGACCAGCGGATACCACTTGTCCACACCCGGCCGACAGTTCAGAACCCGCCCCGCAAACCCTCGGAGACGACTCTGCTGCGCAATTCCTGGGTCAGGCTGTGAGTCGGTAGGCGAGGCGTTCGAGCCGGCTGCTGCGGGTGTGATGCTGGTCGTGTCCGGTCCAGTGGGCGTCGAGTCTGATCACGTTGAGTGCGGTGGCGGAGAAGGCGTGTTGGAGGCGGACTTTCGGTAGCCCGCGGTAGCGGGCCCGGCGTATGCCGGTGATGTCGAGGGCTTGATTGATAGTGCCTTCCACACCCGCTCGCAGGGCGTACTTGGCCTTCCACGTCTCGGTCTTCTGCTCGGCGCGGGCCTGGGTGAGGGCTTCTTCTGGCTCTCTGGGGCGCAGGGTGAGCATGCGGCGGCCTTTCGCGGAGCTGGTGCATTGGTCGCGGAAGGGGCAGGGGCGGCAGGTGCGGACGCCGAAGGTGATGACGATCGCGTCCGTTCCGTGCTGTTTCACGGGGTTCCAGTGCGCGCTGGTCTTGCCGGCGGGGCAGCGGACCTGGCGGGCCCTCCAGTCGATGATGAAGGCGCTCTTGTCGAAGCCGGCGTGGGCCTTGGCCTGGGCGGAATGATCCAGCAGAACCGGGGTGACCATACGGGTGCCCTGTTTCAGCGCGGCGGCGATGAGGTCGGCGGATGGATAGCCGGAGTCGAGGTAGTGCTCGGCGGGCCTGATGCCGTGCTCGGCCAGGCGCTGTTGGACCGGGGCGGTCGCTTTCACATCGGGCACGGTGGCATCGGTGGTGCACACGTCCGTGATCAGATTCGGTGCCGCCCGGACACCGGCTTCGGCTTCGGCTTCGGCTTCGGCTTCGGCTTCGGCTTCGGCTTCGGCTTCGGTGGGAGTGTCGCAGGTCTCGGTGAGATGGACCTTGTAGCCCATCCAGAACAGGCCCTCGCCCTTGGCCGCCCAGCGTGCGTCCGCGTCGTAGGGGGAGGCGAGGCGGCGATGACCGGGCGGGACACCCTCGTCGTCGGCGGCCCGCTTCTTGATCACCTCCCGTCCCCTGGTGTCGGTGCTCAGGTAGTACGTCTGGACGAGGATCTGCCGCAGGATCTGTACGGACTCGATCTCACGGATCCATGGGGGTGTGCCGGGTGACCAGGCCGCCCGGCACAACGCCAGCGCGTCCTGGCCGAAGACCTGCGCGAGCCGGTCGCGTTTCGTCTGCGAGGCGGGCATGCGCCAGCCGTCCACCCGCGGCCCGTACCGGTGAGCGAACTCGGCGACATCGACCTGCCCGGCCAGCCACGACGGCGCCGCGACAGCCAGGGCCTCCAGCGCCGCCCGCACACTCTCCCCGGCCAGCTCGAGGCGGTTCAAGTCCCGCACCGCACTGATCACATGGGTGGAATCGGTCCGCTGCCTGCCCCCGGCCGCGACCAGCCCCTCCTCCACGCAGTACTCAAGGAGACGGTCGAAGACCACCCGTTCCATGCCGTTGTCGGACAGGCGGGAACGGAACCGGCTCAGCACACTGGCATCGAAGCCGGTGTCCGTCAGCTCCGCCCCGAGCGCGTACTTCCAGTCGATCGCCCGCACCGCCATCGCCGCGGCCTGCCGATCGGTCAGATCCTCGGCGAACTGCAACACCGTGACCAGGCACAACACCCCCGGAGACAAACCCGGAGCCCCACGCACCCCGAACGCCGACGCGAACGGCTCGTCCGCGAAAACCTCCGCGAGCCGGTCTCGCACCCGTATCGCCAGGCTCCCCTGCGGGAACGCCGCCCGCGCCACCATCACGGTCTGCTCCGGGACTTCCGGCAGCCCCTCCGGCCGCATCGACATCCACACCACCCCCACGGCCGCACGACAGGACAACGACCGTACAGACGATCATCCCGTGCCCACCTTCACCCCCGCACGGAATTGCGCAGCAGAGTCGGAGACCACTTCAAAACCGCGTCGGTGGATCGAGGCTTAGGGACCGTCTCAAATCTGGGTCGGCGGATCCCGCGATCCTGCTGGGTGTGCACAATCCGATGACAGCGGCACTCGTGCAGAGGGCTGGATTCAGCGGTGGCTGGCTGAGCAGCCTGGAGGTTTCGACCGTCTACGGGCTCCCGGACCGCAACCTCATCAGCGCCGACCTCGTGGGAAACGTGGTGTCAGCCATATGCTCGCGGGTCTCGCTGCCCCTCATGGTGGACGCCGACAACGGGTACGGGTCCCCGCTGGGCGCGGCGCGCGCGGCACGCTTGCTCAGTGATGCCGGGGCGGCCGGCCTGGCGATCGAGGACAATCCGTTCCCGAAGATGAACAGCTTCTCGGGCGGCGCCGCGGAACTGGAGAGCATCGACGACTACTGTGCGAAGGTCTCCGCGATCCGTGATGCGGTGGACGACGACTTCCTCGTGATATCGCGCACGGAGGCCCTGATTCGTGGCCACGGCCTAGACGCCGCGCTCAAGCGCGCCGAGGCGTACGAGCAGTCGGGCGCGGACCTGATCCTCATTCACACCCGGGATTCTACGGGGAGCGAGGTGAGGGATGTGGCCGAGGCGTGGAGCGGCAATTCCCCGCTGGTCACCGTACCCACCGCGTTCCCCGAGATCACGGCTCAGGAGCTCGGGGGTTCTGGGTTACTCGGTGATCATCTACGCCAACCATCTGATTAGGGCGGCGATTTGGGGGACTCAGCGTGCCCTCGAACTCGTCTCGGACGGTCATCCGGAGTGGGTCGACAGCGAGTTCGGAGAAATGGCGAAGCTCATATCTTTCAGCGAGTCCTTCGCTGATTTCCGGCCTCGGTCTCAGGGTGGAGGCATCTGACCATGTCGGCGACCAGCAGCCCGCACAAGTTCGAGGACGCCGCCTACACCGAGGAATGGGTGGCATACAACGAGAAGCAGTACCCGCAACGGGCCGTCTTCATCGAGGAGTTCGTTCGTACTCTCAAGCTCCAGGATGGCGCCTTGAGGGTTCTGGAGCTGGGGGGCGGCGCGGGCCGCCTTGCGGAAGCCATCCAACAGGAGTGCCACGTCGACTCGTACGATCTTCTCGATTCGTCACCCGCGATGCAGCGTCTCGCCAGGACACGCCTGAGCAGTTCGAAAGTGACGCAGCTTATCAAAGCGGACTTTTCGGATGCGAAGTGGCCTGATCTGGTCTCGTCCGAGTACGACGCCGTCGTGACCATGCAGGCGATCCACGAGCTCAGGAATCCCGCCGCCGTACCGCTCCTCTATGGGCAGATAGCGACAGTCGCCAGGCCCGGTGCGTCCGTCGTTGTCTGTGACCATCTGCCGGTCGAACCCCGGCACCGCGGCCTCTACATGCCGCCGTCGGCCCATCTGGCCGCGATGGCGGCGGGGGGTCTCGCCAACGCGGAGATCATCCGGGTGAGCGACGCCATGGTGCTCGTACGGGGTGAGGTGACGGCCGCACGTCCCGATGCTGATGGCCTCTTCTTCTGGAGTCGAGCGTGAACGAGATGCCACCGCACATCGACGACCGCTTCCGGATCGTGAGTCGGGTCGAGGCGTCTCCCACGGGTGCGCTGGACCGATTGGTCAAGCAGAAGCTGGCCGACGGAATCGACGTGGCACGCCTGAACGGTGGGTACGTGGATCACCCCCCGCCAGCTGCCGCCGTGGCCGCGGCCGAAGCGGCAGCCCATTCAGCGGAGTTGGCCCGGTACACCGCGAACGCTGGGCTGCCCCGGCTCAGGGCGGAGATCGCCGCGTGGTACGGCGAACTCGGCATCCCGGTCGAACAGGAAGAGATCATCGTCACCAACGGTGCCAAGCACGCGATTTCGCTGGCACTGCGATTGATCCTGGACCGGGGGGACGAGGTCATCCTGCCCACGCCACACTGGCCGACGTTTCCCGCAGCGGTCAGCCTGGCTGGCGGGGTACCCGTGCCGGCCCCGTCGGTCGAAGGGCCTGGCTCTCCCCTCAGCATCCCGGCACTGGACGCCGCGGCCACCGAGCGCACCAAGGCGGTCATCCTGGTGGCGCCGGACAACCCCTCCGGTCGCTGCGCGGACAGCGCGGAGATCGACGACATCTGCGACTGGGCCTACCGGCGCGGTGTCTGGGTGATTCTCGACCAGACCTATGCGGGCCTTGAGTACGGGAGCGTCGACGCCGTCCGACGTCAGCACACTAGGCGCCACAGGAACCTCGTTCGCGTCGGCGCGATCAGCAAGACGTTCTGCCTGCCGGGCTGGCGCATCGGATGGCTCACGGGCACCCGCGAGCTGATCGCCGCGGGCTGCGCCGTGCAGTCGCACACCGTGTCCCATGTGTCCAACGTGGCGCAGATGGGAGCTGTGGGAGCGCTTCAGGAACGGGCGAGCTTCGTCCCGCCGCTCCTGAAGGAACTGCAAGACCGCCGCGACGGGGTGTGCACGGAGCTGGAGGACATCGACGGAGTCCGCCTTGACCGCCCGTCAGGCGGTATCTACGCGTTCGCCGACGTCAGGCAGTCGCTGGAGCGGTTGACGTACGCGTCCACCCGCGAGTTCGCCGAGCGGGTTCTGGAGACCCATCGCGTCGCCGTGCTTCCGGGCGAGGCGTTCGGCGCCCCTGGGTGGCTGCGCCTGTCCTTCGGCGGCAGGGAGAAGGCGAACGCCATCGCATCCGACCGGCTTCGTGCCGCCCTCACCGGGCGAGACCAGGAGTGACGCGTGGACCTGCACCTCAGTGACAAGCGCGCGCTGGTCGTGTGCGCGACCGGCGGGATCGGCAGGGCGTGCGCGTCGGCTCTCGCGCACGAATGCGCCGAAGTGACCATCGTGGCCCGCGACCCCGCCGGTCTCGAAGAGACGTGTGCGGCGATCGCCGACGAGTCGGGGGCCAAGACGCACGGCATCGCGGCGGACGTGACGACGCAGGAGGGCGTCACCACGGTCCTGAACGGACTGAACTCCCCGCCGGACATCGTCGTTCTGCTGCCCCCGCGGCACGGTCCGTTGCCCGATGCCCCGAGCGCGGACGACGTCGAGGGACAGTTCTCGACCGAAGTGCGCCGCCCCCTTGACCTCGTCGAGAAGTTGCTGCCCCACATGAGGACGCAGGGCTGGGGCCGCATCGTGCACCTCACGGGAGCGGCCGTCAAACGACCGGCTGGAAAGCTGCTGGCACTGACCAGCCTGCGCGTCGCGCTGATCGCGTATCTACGGGGCATGGCGCAGCGGGAGGCCGAACACGGAATCACCGTCAACGGTGTCCTGATCGGCTACATCGACACCCCCGGGCTCCGGAAGAACTGGGAGGGACAGGCCGCGGCGGCCGGTCTCACCTACGATGAACTCCTCGCGCGGAAGCTGTCCGAGTCCTCGATCCACCGTCTGGGGAAGCCTGCTGAGATCGCCGCCCTGGTGACGCACCTGGCCGGCGAGCAGGCTGGCTACATCACGGGCGAGGTCATCTCGTGCGACGGGGGCCGTGGTGGCCATGTCTGACGGAGAACTTTCGAGGACGGCGTCCGTCGCGCAGTCGGCGCTCGCCGTCGTTCTGGCGGCGGGCGAGGGCGTCCGGCTGCGGCCGTACACGACCGACCTTCCGAAGACACTGCTGACCGTGGGCGGGATGACGCTTCTCGAACGTCAACTCGCCGCGCTGGAAGCCGTGGGAGTGCGCAGGGTGGTGGTGGTCGCCGGACATGGATGGCGTCATGTCAAGGCGCTTGTCGACGAGGTTCGCGGATCGAGGCGCTACGCGCTGGACGTCGGTCTGACGATCAACGAAGACTACCGCTCTACCGGTACCGGGGGTTCCTTGCGGTGTGCACTCGCCGCTCCTGGATCCGACGCACCAGAGGTCGTAGTGATTGAAGGAGACGTGCTTTTGCACCCCCATGCCCTCGAAGCGCTCTTCACCAATGATGGCGGTCATGACATTCGCATTCTGGCCTCTCGCCAAAGGCTCGAAAGCTCAGTAATCAAGGCTGACCCTGCCGGAACCGTGAAGCGAATCGTCCACAGGTCGGACCTGAACGTGGACCTGGAGGCGTCAGGGAGCGATGAGGACTTCTACAACCTCAGTTGCTATCGGTTGGCCATGCCCTGGGCGGAGTTGATCCAAGTCCTCGACAGACGACTGGCTTCGAAGGCCGGAGTCAATGTCGAGCGAGTCATCGACGGCCTGTGCGATGAAGGCCTCGTAGGACTGACTCAGGTCGACCCGCAGTGGGCATTCGAAGTCGACACGGCTGCAGATCTTGAGGCCGCACGCAGGCATGTCGGACTCAATGAGAAGTACAGCGCGTACTCTGCAGCGCCCCCGCCTGATCCTGAGGGGGTGAGCTCGTGAACGTCGACGGCGCGTCAGAAGAGACCGCCGTAACGACATCACAAATGGAACGCAACCTTCGGCTCATGCCGGTGCTTTCCGCCCTGGCCACATCAGCGGCGTGGCAACCTGTTTTTGTTTTGTTCTCCACCCGAGAGTTCGGCTTGCACAATGCCCTCTTGCTCTCCTCACTCTTCTTCTTAGCCGGAGTGGTGCTGGAGATTCCCAGTGGGTGGGCGAGCGATAATCTTGGACGGATCGGCACGCTTCGGATCGCTGCAGTCTCATGGATTATCGCCGAAGCAGCTTTCACCGCGGGTTCAGGTTCTCTGCCTATTGTGGCCATCGGACAGATCGCACTCGCTGCAGGATTCGCCTTCACGTCGGGAACCGACGTCGCGTATCACTTCGACACCTTGGAAGCTTTGGGGCGTGAGGAGGAGTTCGCAGAACGGCAGTCGCGGGTGCGGGCTATCGGTTTCGTCGCGAAGGGGGTATGCGCTCTTATCGGCGGAGCCCTCGGCCTCCTCGACTTGAGGATAACTTTCCTCTTCGCCTTAGTCATAGCCATCACTCAGCTCGGAGTTTCGATGGCGATGTATGAGCCGCCGCGACCGAGTGAACGGGTGCCTTTTAAGACGGGTCTGCTGAACTCCCTCGGCTACCTGCGGAATGCGCAGGTAGCTTGGTTTTTCGGGTACTTGGTCCTGCTGGCCACACTGCACCACCTGTCTGAGGCCCTGATGCAGCCCTGGTTGGCGGAGGTTCTGGGAAAGACACCTGAAGAGCTCGGCGGAACCCCGCTGTTCTCCGGGGCGGTGTTGGCAGTCATCGGAATCATCGGAGCCGCCAGCGCGGCGCGGCTCTCGCGTAGATTCGGGTCAGTACCTGTACTAATCGGCTATGCCGTGCTCTCGGCTCTCATCGTCACCGCGATGGCATCGTCGATCAGCTTCATCGCTGTAAGCATGCTGGCGCTAAGGAGCCTTAATGGTGCTGCGTCGGATGTCTTAGTTTCCCATGAGGTCTCCATGCGTGTCGGACGATTCAATCGGGCGACACTCATCAGCTGCGCATCCATGCTTGGGGCTCTGGGGTATAGCGGATATTTTACGGTGGTGTCAGGTGATGAATCAGGGAACGTCGGCACATATCTCGACCGCTTCGCATTGACCGCATGGATAATCGCAGGTGTCGTTTTCCTGTCGGCATGCTGGGTCTGGTCAAGAAGTCGCGCAAGTTCAGTCTCAAACGAGGTGCTCGCGAGAAAGGATGCTTAACATGGAGCCAACCACCGTCTCATACGATCGGGCTATTTTCCATCGTCGCGCCGGAGTGTCTCCCGGCGATGAACTAGTCGTAGAGTACGTAGGCCTGGAACCGGACCATGAGTTCCATATGGGAGGATCCGTCTTTCACACCTTGCCGCGTCCAGCCGGAGAGCGGCTGTGTCGGGTGGCAGCCGTCAACGACCTCCATTTCGGAGAGACGTCTGCGGGACTGATGGGCAAGGAAGTTGCCGGCGATGTAGTGACGCGACGCCCCGGTGAAGCCCCCCATCCAATTCTTATGAATTCTTCAGCCATTCATGAAATAAAGCAGATCTCCCCAGCCGCCGTGGTCGTGAAGGGAGATATAACGGATACCGCACAGGATGTTGAATTCAAAGCGTTCGAGAATCACTATGGCGCCTCTTTCAATGGCAGACTGCTCGCAGTCCGAGGGAATCACGAGTCCTTCTACGGCTGCACACGATATTCCGACGATCTCTGGGTCGAGCTGCCGGGTATCGCGCTGGCGGTTCTGGACACCTGTGTAGAGGGCGCTGACGGCGGCAACTTGACCAGTTCCCAGCTCGACTGGCTCATGTCCCACCTGGAGTCCGCTACGGTGCCGGTTCTCATATTTGGCCACCATCCTCCCTACCTTCCGGGTTACGGAGACAACCCTGGCCAGACCCTTGACGTTGCGAGCAGTGAGGCTTTGGTGGATGCCTGCACGTCCATGCCGAATGTTCTGTCGTATTCGGCTGGGCACAGTCACCGAACGCGTTCTCGTACGTGGTCCGGCGTGGTCTATTCCCAAGTCGGATGCGTGAAGGATTTCCCTGGACTTTGGACCGAGTTCGAGGTGTTCGAGGGCGGTGTTGTGCAACTCGTACACCGGATCCGAAATCGAGATGCAGTCGCCTGGTCGGACTCGTGCCGCAACCTTTATCAGCGAATCGGGATCGAGTACGAGACGTACGCTTTGGGGCGTCTCGCCGATCGCTGTACCGTACTCAAGCCGAGGCTTTAGCCTCACTCAATTCTTTTCGACATAGCCTACCGGGTTGGATGATGGCAGGTATCGAAACGTATGCGAGCGCGGGCTTGGACACAGCCGTGAACGAGGACGGCGTCTGGCGGAGCGGAGACAGCACGGCTGGCGTCGCGCTAGTCCTTGACGGCGTGACCTCTCCCAATCCGAAGGCCACGGGGTGCGAGCATAGCGTCACGTGGTTCGTCGAGAACTTGGGCGACGCAATCCTCGCTCAGGTCGAGCAGCGGGTGCCCCAGGAGGTCTCCACCGAGGCGCTGCAGGCTGCAGTGCGATCGGCGGTCGCGTCCACGGCGCACAAGCATCTCGGTCGGTGCGACCTGAGCCGACTGACCACCCCCCAGGCCACGATGGCACTGGCGGCATGGGACCGGGACTCGGTCTGTGTGGCGATTCTCTGCGACTCGTACGCCGTGGTCAAAGACGCCGACGGCGCATGCCGTGTGCTGACCGACCCGGCCCTGCAGCTCATCCAGGACTTCGCTCCGGACTATGGCGTGCGGCGCTACCGGAACGTTCCTGACGGCTTTCACACCCTTGCGGCCGATCCTTCCGTAACTGATTTCATACGGACGTGGTCGATTCCGAGAAAGGAAATTCAGGGGCTGGTGCTGACGACGGACGGAGCGGCGCGATACGTAAGGGAATACCGTCTCGGCTCATGGGAGGATTTCTATGAGGGGGTCGGTTCGGACGCTGAGGGTTTCGTGCGCGCCATTCGGTCCTTCGAGAGCGGCAGACCGATCCGTACGGACGCCAAGCGGTCCGACGACGTCGCCCTTGCCCGCATCGATCTCAGCACGTCCGAAGTGATGCCATGATACGAGAGCTGAATTTCGCCGAGCGGCGCGGCCTCTGGAATTGGATCCATGAATCGGTCGGGAATCCGACCATCCGGCGACAGTTCATTCTTCCCTCGGACGTCAGCTCGCTGAGGCAGGCCGAAGAACTGGTCTGGAGCGTCGCCACGGATACTCCAGCGCTGCGTTCCACCCTTCTCTGGCTGCCTTCCGGACGCCCGGTCATCTCGGTCGGTCCGTGGCCCACCGTGAAAATCGTCGCGGACCCGGACCCTGGCACCGACATGCTCGACCCTCTCCACAGGAGCGCGGTCTTCCGTCTGAGCAAGGAGGAATCTCGTGTGGGCATCGAGGTGGAGCTGACGATCGGTCATCTCTTCGCGGATGCCGGAGGAGCCGACGCCCTCGTACGGCGGTTGGAGAGTGCCACCTCGAAGCCCCCGCAGGCCGAGGTGTCCCGGCCGGACGTCGCGGTCGACGAGGAGAGAGCCGCGCGCAACCAGAACTTCTGGCTCGGGTGGCTGAGCGAGTGCCGGGCGCCCGCGGCCCCGTACTGCGGTGTCGACCGGACGGCTGGACACGCGACGACGATCTCCGTGCCGCTGCGGCCTTCCGTCGCCGCCCAGGTGAAGGAACTCGCCGGTGCCGCCCGTGTCACCCCGGCCACTGTGTGGACTGCGGCCGTAGCGCTCATGGCGCAGGAGCGCTGCGCCGGCCACGAAGCGGTCGTCTGCAGGCTGACCTGCGCGAACCGGTACACGGATGCGGACGCGAGCGCCGTCGACTACCGGGCGCAGCCGATCTTCCTCCCGCTCTCCCTCCCCATGGACCAGTCCTCGTCACACGCTCTGCGGCAGGTCTATCGCGCCAGTCTCCGGGCGCACGCGCACGGCTGGTACGACGCCCTGCACCTTGTGGAACAACTCAACAGGCCATCGAGAGGAGCCTGGTTCCTGCCCACGGTGGAGCTGAACGTCCTACAGGGCACGCGGGGTTCGCAGGTCGTCGGCTCCACGGTGAATCCCTATTCCTTCAACCCGTCGAGCGCCAAGGCCGATCTGGTCGTCGGTGTGGACGACCGCACCGTGTCGGTGACGCTGCGCGGCGCCGAGAACGCCGCTCTCGCATCGGAACTGCTGGAGCGGGTCATGGAGTGGCCTCGCCTGCTGGCTTGTGGCGATGCCCGCCCGTTGGCCGAACTCTCCTGTCAGCATGGGCCGCCGGATGGCTCTCTGTTGCGTGAGGGCGGGGTGAGTGTCGACCGCGCCGCCATGCGGGCCCTGCTCCATGGGGCCCTGGGAAGCGAGGAACGGTACGACGTGCACGTGGATCCAGCGGGCCACGTCGTGGTGGACTCCTCACGAGCGCTGACGTCCGACGACGCGCTCCGGCTCTGGTGTCGCCAGGCGCTGGTGCCGCACTCGGTCCTTCCCGACCGCTGGATCACGGACGGACTGGAGGTGGCGCCCCGAACACTCGCTCAGGCTTGCCTGAAACCCGAAACGGGGCACTCTTCCTGAACTGCCGCCTCCCTGCGGCGGGTTCAGCTCGCCGCGCGGTCGAGCAGGTCCGCCGCCATGCGTTGGGCGGTGCGGACGGGTTCCGTGTTCTGTTCGACGACGACGCGCGCGCTCGCGCCCTCGAAGAGGACCAGGAGTTCGTCCGCCGCACGCTCGGGTTCGGACAGTCCCGCCGCGGCGGCCAGAGACTCGAACCGGCCACGCCACCAACGCTTGTGCTGCCGGACGACCAGGCGGGCCGCCTCGTGCTGCGGACCCACGAGTTCGGGAACGGCGTTGAGGAACGCACACCCTCGGCAGCCGTTCGCGTCGTTGACGGGTCGCCCATTGAAGTACCTGGACGACTTCGTCGCAGGACAGAAGCATGCTTTGGGAACGATCCGGTTCACCGAGGCGGAGATGATCCGCTTCGCGGAGCAGTTCGATCCACAGCCGTATCACCTCGGCGGCGGTGACTCCCTCTTCGGTGGCCTGGTCGCCAGCGGATGGCATAGGGCGTCCGCCTTCATGAGGCGTTACGTGGATGTCGTGCTCGACGACAGCGCGGCGGAAGGCTCGCCCGGAGTCGACCAGCTCCGCTGGCTCCTGCCCGTGCGTCCCGGGGAGAGACTCACCGCCTCGATCACCGTCGCCGGAAGCAGCATCTCGCTCACCCGGCCTGACTGCGGCACGGTGCACAACCACTGTGAGCTCGTCCGTGGCGACGGCCAGGAGGTGATGACGATGACCCTGCACGCGATGTTCTGCAAGCGCCCCGCAACGAACTGACTTCCTGGCTTCGGAGGACCTGTGCGACCCGTTTCCCATACAACGCAGTGGACCGCGGCGGCGCGAGCACTCGAATCCGAGCGCACGGACGCGCTGTTCCACGACGCGTACGCTCGACCGCTGGCAGGACACCACGGTTTCCGACTTCTGGAGGAGCATCCGGCCGGTGGACTCGTCGAGTTCGTCGCCATCCGCACGCGGAATCTCGACCGGGCGATCGAGGCCGCCTGCCGTGACGGGGAAGTCCGTCAGGTGGTGCTGGTCGCCTGTGGCCTCGACACCCGCGCCTTCCGCCTGTCCTGGCCGCAGGAAGCCGTCGTGTACGAACTCGACCACGCGGACCTTCTCGAAGCCAAGCAGGATCGCCTCGACGAGTTGAACGCCGAGCCCGGTGTGCGTCGCGTGCCGGTCGCAGCAGACCTTGCCCAGGACTGGGAGTCGGCGCTCCTGGCCGCGGGGTTCGATCCGCAGTCACCGGCCCTGTGGGTACCCGAGGCGCTGCCTTTCTCCCTGGAAAGCACGGCCGCGGAGCAGCGGTTGGGCGCGCTCTCGGCGCCTGGCAGTATCCTGGCCGTCGACATTCTGGGCGCGTGGGCCTTGCGCAACCCCGCGGCACAGGGATTCATGCGGGCGATGCGTGACAACGGAACCGCGTGGCAGTTCGGCACGGACGCCCCCGAGGAACTGCTGGAACGCAGTGGCTGGAAGCCCGTTGAGATCCTGCAGCCCGGTGAGCCTGGCGCGGGTGAAGGGCGCTGGCCGTATCAGGTGCACTCCCGCTCTCGGCGATTCGTTCCGCGCAACTTCCTCGTGACGGCCACCAAGTAGGCCTGGCCGGACTCGCGCTGCTGCCCCGACGGGCCTCAGCGCGGGTCTTCGGAGGGTTCGGAAGGGGCCTGCGCCACCCTGTCGGGCGCCGGTGGCCGTGCATGGCGGAAGAGGACGAAGAGGGTGAGGTCGTAGCCGATCCGCAGGGTGCCGGCGATGAGGAAGGGCAGGCCGGGCCAGGCGAGTTGGGACAGGGCGGTGGCGGCCAAGGGCGCGACCGGTCGTGCGGCGTAGCGCGCGGTGTTGGTGTAGGCCGCGGCTGCGGTGCGTTCGGCCGGGTCGACCATGGTGACGACGTAGGCCTGTCGGGCGGGGACGTCCATCTGGGAGAGCGCAGCGCGGGCGAGCAGCAGGGTCACCGCGGCGGGGAGCCCGGGGGCGAGGGGTAGCACGGCCAGGAGCAGGTTCGATGGCAGGTGCGAGAACACCATGGTGTTGAGCAGTCCGATGCGCTCCCCGAGCTTTCCCGCCAGGACACTGGACGCGGCCTGGAGCAGCCCCGCGGCGAAAAACACGACGCCCATCAGCTCCGGGCTCGCGTCGTAGCGGCGGGCGAACCAGTACACCAGGAACGCCTGGACGACAAAACCACCGGCGAACGCGTCGACGGCGAAGAGGGCGGAGAGGCGTCGGACCGTGCTACGGGACTTGGTCAGTTGCCCCCGGGACCGGTGCGCACCCGACGGTTCGACGGCCTCGCCGAGGCGGCTGGCGACGAGCACGGCAAGGAACGCCGACACGGACAGGATGAGGAGCCATCGCTGGTCGGTGGGGACGTCGGACCAGAGGTCGCGCAACGCAGCGGGACCGCCAGCGAGCAGTGCTCCGAGCGATCCGGTGAGGTACGCGATGGCGTTGTACCGACCGAACCCGCGAGCGCGGGCCGGGGCAGGCACGCTTGCCATCATGGCCTGTTCCAAGGTGGTGATCGGCCCGGATTCGTTGGGGTCGGTGGACAGCGTGCCAGTGAACGCGGCGAGAAGGAGAAGCGGGAAGTAGTTGGTGAGAGCGAATAGTGCGGCAGAGATTCCCATAGTGATCAGGAGCGTGAGATAGGTTCGCCGCCGACCGAGGCGGTCCGCGTACCGGCCCACCAGTAGAGAGAAGCAGGCCATGCCCGTGAGCATGGTGGCGAAGATGACGCCGACCTGTGTGGCGGACAGTCCACCTGCCGCGAGTGCGGTCCCCAGTAGCACGCTGCTGAAGCCATAGCCGAATGCGCGCAGGCCCTGTACCGCGAGGACCAGGCGCAGGTCCCGTTCGGCGTCGCCGATGCCCGTCATACTGTGAGCAGCATGACTCCATCGTCGAATCCACCGACGCTCGGCGACAGTGGCAAGAGTGCCAGTCTCCGATAGATTGTCGTCATGCATCGGGTGGCAGTTCTCGTCTTTGACAGGATCCATAGCTTCGACCTGTCGTTGCCACTGCAAGTGTTCAGCACCGCGCACTCTCTGGAGAAGGAGCGGGGCGAGGTGTTCGGCTCTCGTCTCTACGATGTGCGGGTGTGTGGTGACGGTCGAAACCTTACGGCCACCGGGGTCGGTGACATCGAGATGTACCAGCACACCCCGCCTTACCCGTTGGCAGAGGCATCCGACGCGGACACCATCGTCGCCATCGGTGTCGCCCGGCGCCAAGAGCCACCAGCCGAGGCACTCGGCCTGCTCCGCGATGCGCACCAGCGTGGCGTACGGATCGCCGCGGTCAGTTCCGGTGGCACGCGCGTGCTGGCAGCCGCTGGGCTGCTGGACGGCCGACGTGCCGCCACCCACTGGTCGCGGCGGCACGTCATCGCCAGCCGCTACCCGCAGGTGCAGGTAGACACCGACGTGCTCTTCATCGATCATGGTGACGTGCTCACCTCTGCTGGCGGCGCCGGCAGTATCGACATGTGCCTGCACATGGTCCGCCAGGACTTCGGGTCTGCGGTCGCTGCCAACGTTGCCCGCCACATGGTCGTGGCGCCGGAGCGAGACGGAGGGCAGGCGCCGTACACGGTGCATCCAGAGCCTGGTGACGCGCATGGTTCCCTCGGGCCAGTGATGCACTGGCTACGGCAACGGCTGGGGGAACCAGTGGCCTTGGCCGACATCGCATCTCAATTGGGGACAAGCGTGCGCACCCTGAACCGGAGATTCAGAGACCAGACCGGTACGACGCCGCTCCAGTGGCTGGTGCTCCAACGGGTGCACCGTGCCCAGGAGTTACTCGAGACCACCGACCTGTCCATCGAGGCGATCTCCCGGCAGTGTGGGTTCGGCACCTCAGTGGCAATGCGTCAGCACTTCGCAAAACACCTCAAGACCTCTCCGACGGCGTATCGGCGTACATTTCGCAGCCGCCACGCCTGTGACTGAACTTCGTCATCGCACCCCCACATGGCTGACGGCGCGGGAACATCTTGTCGTGGCCCGCACCATATCTCCAAGGGGTGTGCACGCAACAAGATCCGCTGGTTAGGGGACTGTCAGAGCCAAGAACAAGACAGTCCCCCATCCGGACCGAGACGGTGACTGCGTGGGCTGCGAATAGTGCCGCAACCAGTACTCAGGCGGTCCCGACCGCCGACGGGGCGAGTCTGGTCAGCGCAGGGCAACAGGTCCGTCGGGGGTGTCCCATCGCGTGGTGTAGCAGCGATCACGACATAGCCCCTGGTCATGGGGCGGCCATCGCGCAACTCTCCGAGTGAGAAGCTCGTTGAAGCGAGAGGTGACGCGATGGCCTTGTCCCAGCATGCCCCCTGCTCCGCCTCATGGAGTCACTGCGTACGGCCGAGGGAATTGAGTTGATCAGGGTCCTCGCCCAACGGGCCCTCCAAGAGCTCATCGAGGCGGAAGCCACCGCTCACATCGGTGCCGAGCCGGGCGAGCACACTGAGGCCCGCACGACCTGGCGCAACGGGCATCGCGAGAAGTTGCTCACGCCCCAGGCCGGTGACCTGGACCTGGCCATCCCGAAAGTCCGCACCGGCACCTTCTTCCCCAGCCTGCTGGAACGCCGGCGCCGTATCGACCAGGCTCTCTACGCCGTGATCATGGAGGCATATGTGCAGGGCGTCTCCACCCGCTCGGTCGATGACCTGGTCAAAGCGCTCGGCGGGGACAGCGGGGTCTCCGAAACCCGCCTGCCGCCCCACCTTGCGCACGTGCCAGTGCGGCGAGCGGTCCTGCGTCTGGCACCGGCGGCAAGCCCCCTGCGCCGGCCCCCTTCGGCTGGTGCTGATCCGTGCGGACCACGGCCGCAGGTGGCACCTCGCCGACGTCTGCGCCACGTGCGCGGCGGCCACGCCCGAGGCCGCGACCGTCCCAGAACCCCCCGAGCGCCCTGCGCCTGCTCTCTGCCTTCCGCCCGCGGCGGCGTCGGATGTATCGCCGCCCGAAGCGCCTGGCGAGTGGGTCGAATCCTGGTGAGTGTCCGGCGGGGCGGGGCATGAGCGGCGCGTGGGCACGACGACTCGAAAGAGTGCCTCCCGGACACCCGGGCGACTCTCCGGCGACCGGCAGCACCGCAGTGGCCTGCTCGCACCCAGGAATCTGGGCCCGCCCAGGCGTTCACCGGCCCCCGTTCACGGCGGATCCATAGGCATCTCCATGCCCTTATCACAGACTGCAGCACCGATCCCGCAGTCATATGAACGGAGTTGCCGAGTCGTCGGCCAACTCACCATGCTCGGGGCGTTTTCTGCCGCTCCTTGATCGATTAGGTTGAACGTGTCAGATCAGACCGTGCTGCGCCCCGCGGCGCCGAGGTTGGTGTGCGACACCCGGCCGTGGTCGGACGTCTCGGCACTGACGGACCTCGCCTGCACCCACGCCATCGCGGGCGAGGCCTTCGCCGCCTTGGTCAAGCCGCCCGACTGGACGTCCCGTTGGACGACGGCCTGGCGGTTCGGGCGCAAGACGGTCCGCTTTCCGGTGCGGGCCCTCAACGAGGTCGACATGCTGGCCAGTGTTCCGGTACGCCGCTTCACCTGGCGCACCGATCAATGGCACCGGCCCGGTCTCGAATACCTCGTCAGCACCGAGCGCCACCACGGGTTCGAGAGTTTCGAGGAGGAACTCCTCCTGCTGTGCGCCGACTTCTCCGGGGTGCTGCTGGAGGCCTTAGCCCAGCCGTTTCGCCTCACGTTCGACACGACGGGCGGACGGGTGGACCACACGCCCGACTTCCTGCTGCTTTTGCGGGGCGTGCCGCTCCTGATCGATGTCCGTCCCGCGCACCGGATCGACGTCGAGGACGAGGTCAAATTCGCCGCCAGCGCCGAGGCGGCGCTGGCCGCGGGCTGGAACTACGCGGTCGTCACGGGCTGGCGCGAGCACGCGGTGGGCCTGGTCGACTCCTTCTCGGCCGGCCGCAGAGCGCTGTCCGATCCGCTGGGGCTGCAGCCGCAGTTGCTGTCCGCCGCGGCCCTTGGCCCGCTGCCCTTCGGTGACCTGGTGGAGCGCTGCACTCTGCCCGCCGTGGGGCGGGCGCACGCCATCCACCTGCTGTGGCACCGCCGTCTGGGGCTGGACATGTCGGGACCGCTCAGGGACGCCAGCACCGTGCGGCTGGCGCCGGCCAAGGCGCCCGCGGGAGGCCGCTGGTGAGCGCGCGGTGCACGACCTGGGACCTTGCCGTGGGCCAGGAGCTCATCGTCAACGGTGCCGCCTGGCAGGTGGACAAGTTCCAGCCCGAGGCCGGGAAGATCGTCCTGGTCCAGGGGGACGGCACGCCGTGGCAGACGACGGTGCGGGAGCTGATGCACCACCCGGCGGTGCGCCCCTCCACCCGTAGCCGCAAGGATCTTCCGGCCGCCTCGCGTGGCCGCCAGCCCAAGGACATGCGCGATCTGCCCGCGGACAAGCGGGCGTCGGTCATGCTGCGGGTGGAGCACCTGCGGGAGGTCGAGTGCGGGTTTCGCAGCGGTGATCCCCTCAAGGCGCTGCCCGGGGAGCCGAAACCCGCCTACGACCCGGACACCACCACCCTCACCCAGCGCCGCCGCGCCAAGGAACGCGAGTTGCGGCAGGCCACCGTCGCCCACCCGTACCGGGCCGCCGAGCAGATGCTGGACAAGGTCAGTTACCGCACTCTGGTCCGCTGGGACAAGGGTCTGCGCCGCTTCGGGCCGGTGGGGTGTGCTGATGACCGGTGGCTGCGGGAGGCGACCGGGCACCGGATCACGCCCGCGGTGCGCGAGGCGATCCTCGCCGTGCGCCACGAGACGCTGCACCGCTCCAAGCTGTCCGCGAAGGACCGCGAGCGGCTGATCCACCAGTACGTGCGCGAAGAGTTCGGGAAGGAGGAGGAGAAGAAGATCCCGAGCTACGAGACGCTGCGGGTGTTGTGGCGGGAGTGGTTCGGGTCCTCCGGGGGCCGTCAGCGCTACGTGGTCTCGGCGGCCCGCGCGCAGGCGGTGGCGACCGGCCGGCATGTGGTCGTCAGCCGCCCCGGGCAGGTGGTGGCCCTGGACACCACCGTCCTGCCGGTCAAGGTGCGCGAGGACATTTTCGGTGATCCCGTCTCGGTGCATCTGTCCTTGGCGCTGGATGTCTACACCCACTCCATCGTCGCGTTCCGCCTCACCCTCGTCTCGGACACGTCGGTGGACATCGCCATGATCCTGCGCGATGTCATGATGCCGCTGCCGATGCGCCCCGAGTGGGGCGAGGACATGGAATGGGCCTATCCCGGCGTTCCCAGCACTGTCGTGACCGAGTTCGCCGGCAAGAAGGTTGCGGGCCTGCCGTTCTTCGCACCGGAGACGGTCACCACGGACCACGGCTCCGTGTACAGGAACCATCACCTGGTCGAGGTGCAGCGGGTGATCGGCGCGAACATCCGCCCCAGCCGGGTGCTGCGGCCGACCGACAAGCAGGCTGTGGAGCGGGCCTTCGGCGCGATCCAGTCCCTGCTGTTTCGGGTCCTGCCCGGCTACCAGGGCATCGACACCGCGGACCGGGGGCGTGATCCGGAAGCGGATGCCTGCCTGACGGTGAGCGAGATGGAACACTTCATCGCCACCTGGATCGTGCAGATCTGGCAGAACCGCCAGTTCGGGTCCCACGCGCCCAGCTGGGACCCGTTGGGGGACCACAGCCCCAACTCCCTGTTCGCCGCCTCCATGGCACAGGGCGGCTTCGCCCTGCAGATCCCCTCCGCCGAGCTGTACTACGAACTCCTGCCGCAGCACCGGGTGACGATTCACGCCCGGCGCGGAGTCAAGATCAGGAACCTGTGGTACGACGGGCCGGCTCTCGACGAGTGGCGGTTTCGCCAGTCGGGCCGCGGCGGTGTGGCGAGGAACAAGTACGTCGTTCACCGGGACCCGCGTGATCCGCGCTTCGTCTACTTCCGCGACCCGATGACGCACGAGTGGCACCAGTTGCGGTGGGTGGGATTGCCGGAGGATGGCCGGATGCCCGCCTTCAGCGACGCGCGCGTGCGGCAGGTCATGCGTGATCTGCGGGTGCAGGGCCTCGCCCCGAAGTCGGACAAGGATCTCCTGCCGCTGCTGCTGGACCTGATCGGGTCCAAGGTTCCCGTGGAGCAGTGGCCGACCCGGCTGACCAAAGCCCAGCGCACCGACATCGCGCGCGAAGAGGCGCAGGCGGCCGCGGCCGCCGCCGACCGGCCCGAGTCCCCCTCGCCCTCCGCTGCGGGCGCAATCCCGCTGCCCCGGCAGACCACGCCCGCCGATATGGCCGACAACGTCGTCGAGCTGCCCTGGCGCCAGCGCGTCGAACAGGGCCAGGCGGCTATCGACGAGGAGCGCCGACGCGAGGCCGCAACGCACCAGCCCACGCCCTCCTCCACGCTCAGCCAGGCCCTGCGCGGTACCCGCCTTACGGACTTGCTCGACGAGGACGAGGACACCCCCGCCCCCGCTGGTCTTGATGAGCAGAGCTGACGATGGCAGATCCCGCATCCACCCACGCTGCCTGCCTGCTGCTGTGGCCAGCCTTCCACCGCGCCCGCGTGAACCAGCGGCCGCGGCATCTCGGCGGCGGCGCGCGGGAAAGGACCGAGACCGTCTCCACGGCGCTGGCGGCCTTCGAGGCCGACTGCCTGAACGTCAACGAGTCCCTGCATCCACAGGCCCTGCCCGCGACCGGCGACAACCCCTACCCGTCCCCCTGCGAAGAGTTGAAGTGAAGCCGTGACCGACCCCACCCCCTCCCGCGCCCCCCTTCCCGCGTTTCTGCCCGGCCCGCCCATCGACCGCACCCGCCTGGCGGAATGGCAGCGGTGGGTGCACACGCGGGACGCATTCGTGCCCGCCCCTGTCATGGGCCGCAGCCAGTACCTGCGGCTGTCCCCGCGCCGCCGCCGTCTGCACGACCTGCACCGGCTGGCCACGCACAGCAGCCTGCCGGTGCTCAGCACCCCGATGAGCGATGCGGTGGCGTGGCTGGTCAAAGCCCGGATCGAGGACGGCGCCTACAGCCACAAGGCCGGCATCCGGACCGGAGTGATGGTCAGCGGCGGAGGCGCGCAGGGCAAGACGGAGACGGTGTGCGCGGCCCTGGCGGCCTTCGAGGCCGACTGGCTGGAAGTCAACGAGTTCATGAACCCGCAGGCCATGCCGGGGACCCGGGACCTGGTCGCCCCGGTGGCCTATGTGCGGTGCCCGGTGAAGGCCACGCCGGTGTCCACCTGCCAGCGCATCCTCGACTTCTATGGCGAGGACTACAAGAACATGCGGCAGGAAGACCTGATCCGCACGGTCAATGCGGCGATCGCCGCGCACGCCACCAAGGCCCTGGTGATCGACGACATCACCCGGCTCAAGCTGCACCGGGAGAGCGACCAGGACGTCCTCGACCTCCTCCTGGAAGTCATGAGTATGTCCGTCACCCTCATTCTCGTCGGTGTCGGCATCCCGCTCTCCGGCCTGCTGCGCCGTGGCCGTTTCGACCCGGTCACCAAGCAGTGGGCTATCCCTCCGGTCAAGGACCGTGGCCGCAGCCCCAATCCGCAGGCGGCGACGCAGCACGAGCGACGCTTCGAGATGATCGAGCTCAACCCGTTCAGCTACGACTCGAACGCGGAGATCAACGCCTGGGAAAATCACCTGGTGCGCCTGGAGCAGAACCTGCGCCTCCTCAACGACACCGAGGGCATGCTCAGCTCCGGTTCCATGCCGGAGTACCTTTTCTCCCGCACCAACGGAGTGGTCGGCCTGCTCGAGAAGCTCATCCAGCGCGGCTGCCGACTGTCGATCGAGGAAGGGTCCGAGCGCCTGGATACGGCTCTGCTCGACCGGTGCCAGGTCAGTCCCACCGATCTGCCGGACCTGGATGCGGAATCCGGGGAGCAGCCCGTCATTCCGCCGGTGAAGAACGCAGCGGCCAAGAAGAGGACGAAGCCCCGAAACGGCACCTTCGACGACTCCGGCCCGGCCGCGCAGTCCGCCGGATGACCAGCCAGGCGCCGCGGCCGCTCGCCCGGAGTCTGGCTCCCTTGCCCGGAGAATCGCTGGGCGGGTTCCTGCTGCGGCTGTCCTACCGGTTGTGTCTCACACCGCACCGGGTGGCGACCTTGTGCGGTCTGGCGTGCCGCAGCGACGGCATCCCGCACGAACAGATGCGCGGACTTGGCCCGGAAGCTACCGAACGCCTTGCCCGGGCTGCACAGTTGAGCATCCCGGAGGCCCACGGCCTCACCCTCGATGGGTTTGCCGGCCGCTACCCGCCGCTCGCGAAACTGCGGACGTCCGACAACGAGGCGCCGGGCAAGAACCGTATCGACTGGGCCGCCAATCCGGACATCCGGTACTGCCCGCGCTGCCTGGCCGGCGACGACAGCCCCGTGCAGCAGGCCTACGGCGGGGCCTGGCAGCTGCGGTGGCATTTGCCCGTCGTCTTCGCCTGCGTCAAGCACCGATGTCTTCTGCAACAGGACTGTCCGCAGTGCGGCCAGGCGCTGAGCGGACGCATCGGTCATCGCTACAGCCTGCTCACCCTGCCGCATGTACCGGGGCTGCATCCCGCGCAGTGCCGCAACCAGGACCCTCACGTCGTACGCCGCTACCACACGCGGGCCACGCCCTGCGGCGCCCGCCTGGACCAACTCACCAGTCCAGCAACGGCCCTGGCCCCACAGGATCTGGACCACCTTCTGCACTTGCAGCAACATCTGGACAGCCTGCTGTCGCCCGCTCCCGCCCCGAACGGCACCGGCGACGAAGATCAGGAAACTGCCGCCTCCTACTTCGGTGACCTGCTGGTGACCGCTCGTCTGATCTTGATGAGCTGGCCGGCCGGTGCCGGCCTGCTGCCCACCTCCTCCCTCACCAACCTCGTCGGACAATGCGCCACCGAGTTCGCGTCCACGCAGGCCAAAGGAAACACCGGCCCCAAACGCCGCGCGCCACACTCCACCGCCCACAGCGCGGCCCTCCTCCTGGCCGCGCAACGGGGCCTGGGCGACCGGGACGCCACCTCGATGCGCGAACGACTCGAGCCGTTGACCCGCGAGGTCTACCGCCAGTCACGCTCGAGAGGCAACAAGCTGTTCACCCACAATGACGCCTCGCCGGCCCTGCTCCAGGCCACCGCCGCACTGCTCTACGGCGCCCAAACACACGCCAGGATGCGCACGGGCCCACATGGCTACCGGTATCGCCTCGAGGAGATCCCCCCGCTCTTTCCACGACAGTGGTACACAGACCTCCTCGAGCCGCTGACAGCCCAACTCCCCACCGCGACCACCGTCATCGTCCGGCACCTGCGGTGGGCCGGCTCTCTCCGGCTCGTCGAGATAGTCACCGGACAATCGTGGCGCACGTGCGCCCCGGCCCTGGGAATTCCATCGGCCAGCGCCAGCCGCACGATGTACGTACTGGGCGGCCGCATGACAAAGGCGGGCCTGTGGCCCGCATTCGAGGCGGCTGCCGACGAAGCCGCCCGTCACCTGCACGATCAACAGCGTCGAGTGAACTACGCTCAGCGGCGCCGCGCGACAGAGCACTGGCGCCTGACCCGCGAACAGTGGCAGGCACTCTGCCAGAACATCCCAGGGCTCGAACAGCAGGGCCTCACCGGCGACACCTGCGTCGGTGAGGCCCTGCTGTGGAGCATGGTCAACGAGGCCAGTTACCTGCACAGCCCGACCGTGCTGCACCGCCGTGCCGCCAGCCCCGAACCCGACCGGATCACCGACCGGGCAGGCGCCCTCCTGCGGCGCGACCGCTCCTCCTATGTGGCCCTTCGGCGGCGCCTGGAGATCTACGCCGCTCACCTGGCCGACACATGCGACCGCGCAGCACCACACAGCAACGCCCCAGCATCCGCCTCCCACCAGACGACGGACTGATGACAACGCGCCCCCTGCCGCGCGGACTCGCCCCACTGGACGAGGAATCCCTGCCCGGCCTGATTCTGCGCCTCGCGTACCGGCTGGAGCGTTCCCCTGCCCGGATCGCCGAACTGTGCAGCCTGAACCACCATCAAAGCCGGATTCCCGCCGAATACCTCATCGCTCTGCCGCCCGAACGGTGCGCCCCCTTCGCCGCCGCCACGCGTCTGCGTGCGAACGAAGTCAGCGCTCTGACGCTGTCCCGCATTTCGGGTACCTATCCGCCGCTGCTGACCGCGCGGATGGACGGAAACCGCAATACGTCCGCAGCCTCCAAGCAGTGGGCTGCACAACTATCAAGCCGCTACTGTCCCGAATGCCTGGCCGGGGACAACAGCCCCATCCAAAACCTTTACGGCGGCCCCTGGAAACTGCGCTGGCACCTACCCGTTGTGTTTTCCTGCACCATCCATCATCGCCTCCTCGTACACAACTGCCCCAACTGTTCCGGCGTACCCAACAAGCCCGGGAATACAGAACGTCAAGGCTTGATCATGCAGCGGACCACCAGCGGCCTGCATCCCGCACAATGCCGCCATGTCATCGCCCCTGCCATCGGCGCGAAACCCGCCCCCTGCGGAACGCGTCTCGACCAGAACGTGCAGACCAACACGCTCACAGACATGGACATCCCACGCGTCCTGGCTCTTCAACAGCGCATCGACCGGCGCCTGTTCCTCGATCACCAGCATTCCGAAGGCGCCCAGCCCGCGGATCACCACTACTTTCACGACCTCGTCGTCGCCGCACAACTCATCCGCCTCAGCTGGCCCGACAGTGCCCCATTCGCACCCTCCGACAGCCTCAGAGACCTGATCGACCAGCACGTTGCCCACCCGAGCAACCCACCCTCGACACACCGTCGCCCCAGCACCATGTGGGCCGCACCCCAGGATCCGGCGGAATGCGCCGCGCTCCTGCTCGCCGCCGACACCCTGCTCGGCGAGGACCACGCGGCCGACCCCACACTGATCGACCGCGTACAGCCGCTGTCCACCGTTGCACTTCGCCGTCACGCTCCCAACGTGGGCGCGGCACTGCGCCGCATGCAGGCCTCTCCTGACCTGGCGCGTGCTCTCACACCCCGGTCCAACGGGTTCTACCGCGCCGGCGGCCACCATCACCCCCGGCAGCACATCCCGTCACGCCGCTCCCAATTCAGCGTTCAGCACGTACCTGCTCTGCTTCCCCAAGCCTGGACATCCGCACATTTTCGCGACCTACTGGAGCGCTGGAAAGATCAGAGCGACTGGGATGTTCGGCACCTGCGCCGCGTCGCCTCCCTCAAACTCGCCGAAATGAGCGGCGGAGGCACCTGGCCGAAATGTGCACGGGAACTCGGAATCCCCTGGAGCACCGCCCAACACTCCCTCCGGAGAGTCAAAGAGAAACTCACGCCGCATCACCTATGGCCCCTGCTAGAGAAATCCCTTGAAGATCTGGCAGACCATCTGGATTGCGATACTCCGCGCATCGACTATCAGCACCGCCGCGCAACACTGCGCAACTGGCGACTACCGGACGCTGACTGGCATGAGCTCATCGGCGGGCTTGGCCCATTTTGGCAAAGCGTGACCTCTCCCAGCAACGACGCAGCGACCGTCCTCATCTGGGCCGAGGTCACACAGGGGGATCATCTGCACAGCCCCCTCCTCGAATCACTGCGAGAATCCCGCCACAGCACGCACCATCTCGTCGCATCGATCAACCAGATACGCACCCCAGCAAACCGCAAGGGTGCCAAGCGGACGCTGCTACGCCGCATCGAGGCGTACGCCACCCGCCTGGCACCTTCCTGCGACCATCGCTCGACCAGCATCGCGCCCGGTCACACCGCCCCACAGCTGTAGCCACACCCAGGAATCCGCTGGACGACCCCGCACATTCAATCGGTGCCAACTATCCCTGGGATGTGACAACTAAAATCTGTGGTCACACGCCCTCACCGCCGTACGCGCGGCATCCCCAGGCCGATCCAGGAGATGATCTCCCGCTGGATCTCGTTGTTGCCGCCGCCGAAGGTGAAGATGACGGCGGAGCGGTACCCGCGTTCCAGTTCGCCGTGGAGCACGGCGCCCGCCGAGCCTTCCTTGAGCGGTCCCGCCGAGCCGACGACCTCCATCAGCCAGGCGTAGGCGTCGCGGCGTGCCTCGGAGCCGTAGACCTTGACGGCGGAGGCGTCCTGCGGGGTGAGGGTTCCGTTCTGGACCGCGGAGACCATCTGCCAGTTGAGGAGTTTCATGGCGTCGAGCCTGGTGTGGGTGCGGGCCAGCAGGGCGCGGACCCAGCCGAGGTCGATCACGCGGCGGCCGTCAGCGAGCCGGGTGTCCGATGCCCAGCGCTGGACGTTGTGGAGGGCGCGGATCGCCATGGTGCCGTGGGCGGCGAGGGTGACGCGCTCGTGGTTGAGCTGGTTGGTGATGAGCCGCCAGCCCTTGTTCTCGTCGCCGACGCGGCGGGAGACGGGGACGCGGATGTTCTCGTAGTAGCTGGCGGTGGTGTCGTGCGAGGCGAGGGTGTTGATCAGGGTGCAGGAGTAGCCGGGGTCCGTGGTCGGGACGAGCAGCATGGTGATGCCCTTGTGCGGCGCCGCGTCCGGGTCGGTGCGGACGGCGAGCCAGACCCAGTCCGCGGTGTCGCCGTTGGTCGTCCAGATCTTCTGCCCGTCGACCGTGTAGTGGCCGGTGGCCTCGTCGCCCTCGCGCACGGCCCGGGTCTTGAGGGCGGCGAGGTCGGTGCCCGCGTCGGGTTCGCTGTATCCGATCGCGAAGTCGATCTCGCCCGCGAGGATCTTCGGCAGGAAGTACACCTTCTGCTCGTCGGTGCCGTACCGCATGATCGTCGGGCCGACGGTGTTGAGGGCCATCAGCGGCAGCGGGACGCCCGCCTGTGCGGCCTCGTCGAAGAAGATGAACTGTTCCATCGGGGACAGTCCGCGTCCGCCGTACTCCGTCGGCCAGCCGACGCCGAGCCAGCCGTCGGTGCCGAGGCGGCGGATCGTCTCCCGGTAGAAGGTCTTCTGGGCCGCCGGGGCGGCGTAGCGTGCGTATGCGTCGTCGGGGACCAGCCCGGCGAAGTAGCTGCGCAGCTCGGCGCGCAACTGCTGCTGTTCAGGCGTGTATTCGAGGTGCACGGCCCCTCCGGGAGTCTCGCGGTCGCGTCGTCCGTGTGCGGCGGCGCACACAGTAGAACGTGTTGCAAGAATCCGGAAGGGCCGGGACGGTTCCGGCAGGGTCGGCGCCCGACGGCGGGGGTCAGCGCTTGACGGCTCGCAGCACGACGAACTTCGGGTCACCGGCGACCGTGACGCAGTTGCCGAAGATGCGACGGAGCCGGGTGTGGTAGCCGAGGTGCCGGTTGCCGACGACCCACAGTTCGCCGCCGGGCCGCAGTGCGGTGCGGGCCCCGTGGAACATGGTGCGGGCCGTCGCGTCGGTGGTTGCCTGGTGGGAGTGGAACGGCGGGTTGTTGAGGACCAGGTCCACACTGGCGGGCGACAGTTCCGCCGGCCCGTCGCCGACCAGGAACTCGGCCTTGGCGTCCGGGCCGGTGTTGGCCCGGAAGGTCTCCTCCGCGGAGGCGACCGCCTGGTACGACTCGTCGATGAAGGTGACCGCCGACTCGGGGTTGGCGAGCGCCGCGGCCAGCCCGACGACGCCGTTCCCGCAGCCGAGGTCGACGACCCGGTCGGGGCCGCTGCGCGCGGGGAGATGACCGAGGAAGAACCGGGTGCCGATGTCGAGGCGCTCGGCGCAGAAGATCCCGGCGTGGTTGGTGACGGTCCGGCCGGAGACCGGGCCGAGCCCTTCGGGCAGGTCGTAGCGGTACGGCCAGGGGCTGGGCGTACGGGCCGTTCCCGGGCCCGGAGTGCTGAAGATGAGCCGGGCCTTCTTGACGGCCAGGGAGGTGCGGGTCGGACCGATGATCCGCTCGAAGAGCTTGAGGGTGGAGGTGTGGATCTCCTTGACCATCCCGGTGCCGATCACCACGGTGCCCGGGTGGACGGCCGGCGCGAGCCGGTGCAGCTGGTCCTCCAGGAGCGCGAGGCTCTTAGGGACACGTACCAGCAGGACGTCGATGCGGTCCGGCGGCGCGTCCCTGGCCGACAGCAGGCGTACCGTGTCCGCGGCCACCCCGTTGCGGTCCAGATTCGCCAGGGTCGCGCGCTGCGCCAGGTACGAGTCGGTGATCTGTACGGGCCGGTGCCCGGCGAGTACGGTGCTCAGCGCGCCCCAGCGGTCGCCCACCACGACCACGGCGCCCGACAGATCGACCGGATCCGTCCCGTCGGCCCCTTCCAGTCGCCGCAGCAGATACTCATCGGCAGCGTCCCAGGCGCGGAACGGGTCGCGCGGGTCCTCGGGGTAGCGGGCGAGCTCGAACCCGGCCCCTGACGTCGTCAAACGGTTCATTGTGCACCCAGGCTAGCCGAGCCACGGGGAGCGCCCACACACTCCCCGCGCGCCGGCCACCGGGCCACCGGACCGCCGTGTCCCGCTACGGCAGCGCCTTGTCGATCGCCGACCGGCCCTCCCGGGCGAGCCTGCGCTCCGCCCACTGAAGATTCTTCGGAGTCAGGTCCCGCCCGGAGGCGAGCACCAGGTCCTCTGCCGACGGATTGTCGCTGCCGCCGGTGTGCAAGAGGCTGTCGGGGGTCACTCCCCGAGATGCGAATACGGATTCGGGCTCGTCGCTCATGCCGCCTCCTCGTCCTTTCGGTCATTCTCGCCCCGCGCCAGGTCCGCCGCATCCGAGGCCCCGCGATCCGCTCCCGGCGTCGCAGTCGAGCCATCACTTGACCTGCACATGATAGGTACACGCTGTTCACACCCGGGTCACGGTGCGTGTGGAAGGCTCCCGGCTACCACGTACCACACGATCGCCGCGGCGCCGCCCCCCACCTTGTGACGGTGTCGTGGCGCACGCATTTCCGGAGAGGACACCCCACATGTCCCGTCGTCACCTTCGTTACCGGCGCCCGCTGCTGGCGACCCTTGCAGCCTTCGCGGTGCTCGGCGGCACCGCCGCCGCCGCACCGGCCGCCACTCCCGAGGCCACGCACACCACCACGACACCGCTGCGGGTACTCGACGACACGTACTACCAGGACGCGCTCGGCAAGACCGGGACCCAGCTGAAGAGCGCCCTGCACGCGATCATCAGCAACCAGACCAAGCTGTCCTACAGCCAGGTCTGGGACGCCCTCAAGGTCACCGACGAGGACCCCGCCAACAGCTCGAACGTGATCCTCCTCTACACCGGACGTTCCCAGTCCAAGAACTCCAACGGCGGCGCGGTCGGGGACTGGAACCGCGAGCACGTCTGGGCCAAGTCCCACGGCAACTTCGGCACCGCCACCGGCCCCGGCACCGACATCCACCACCTGCGCCCGGAGGATGTCACCGTCAACTCGATCCGCGGCAACAAGGACTTCGACAACGGCGGCAGCGCGGTCAGCGGCGCACCGGGCAACTACACCGACAGCGACTCCTTCGAGCCGCGCGACGCGGTCAAGGGCGATGTGGCCCGCATGCTCCTCTACATGGCGGTGCGCTACGAGGGCGACGACTCGTTCCCCGACCTGGAACCCAACGACAAGGTGTCCAACGGCTCCGCCCCGAACATCGGCCGCCTGTCGGTACTGAAGGCGTGGAGCCAGGAGGACCCGCCGGACACCTTCGAGAAGCGGCGCAACGACGTCATATTCGACCAGTACCAGCACAACCGGAACCCGTTCATCGATCACCCCGAGTGGGTCGAGTCCATCTGGTAGACCCGAGCGCCCCGGACGACCGGCGGACATCCGCCGGACCCGTTGCCGTCCCCGTCACGTCGCCGGCCCGCCCGTCGACGTGACGGCGCGGGCGGCGGCGATCAGCCGGGCCCGCCGCCCGTGCACCAGGTCACGGCCTCCGCGCGGGTGGCGAAGCACCGCAGGGCCGTCGGTCCGTCCTGCCGTCCGGGGCCGGGCAGGGCGAGCCGGTGCGCCGGGTCGGCGACGGCGGTGCGCACCCCGTCCGCCGCGATCCGGCCGAGCCCGCCGCGCAGCATCGCCCGAGCCACCCCGTCGACGCCGGTCACCTGTCCCAGGTCCAGCACGACCGGTTCCGTCGCCCGGGGGCGCGACTCGTCCAGCGCGTACAGCACCCGCTCGGCCGCGGTGAAGTCGATGGCGCCCTGGGCGGCCACGACGGCGACCCGTTCGCGCGGGACACGGTCCTGCGGAGCGGCCCCGGTGGAGGGCAACTCGTCGGCGGTGGCGACAAGTGTGACGGTGGTGCCGGCCAGCGCCGGATTGTGCATCAGATGCAGCCCGAGCCGCTCCGACAGGGCGCCGAGCGCGGCGCGCCCGCGCACCGAGGTGCCGGTCCGGTCCAGCCGCGGGCTGTAGGTCGCCAGGCCGAACCGCGCGGGGCCGACGGCGATCAGCCCGCCGGACACACCGCTCTTCGCGGGCAGCCCGACGCGCAGCAGCCAGTCGCCCGAGGCGTCGTACATGCCGCAGGTCGCCATCACCGCCAGCACCTGCGCGGCCACCGGCCCCGGGACCGCCGCGTCACCGGTGAGCGGGTTCACGCCGCCGTGCGCGAGGGTGGCGGCCATCGCGGCCAGGTCCAGTGCGGTGACCCGCACCGCGCACTGCCTGAAGTACGTCTCGACCGCCGCGACCGGGTCGACGGGCAGCGGGCCGGTGCTCCGGATCAGATAGGCGAGGGCGCGGTTGCGGTCGCCGGTGGCGGCCTCGGAGGCGTACACCTGCTCGTCCACGTCCAGCCGCCGGCCGGCGAACCGGCTCAGGCAGTCGAGGATGCGGTCGAACCTCGGGGCGTCGGGGGTGTCCGGGATCAGCGCGGTGGTGATGATGGCCCCCGCGTTGACCATGGCGTTGTCGGGTCGCCCGGTGTCCGGTTCCAGGCTGATGGCGTTGTACGCCTCACCGCTGGGCTCGGCATTGACCCAGCGGCCCACCTCGTCGAGCCCGAGGACGGACAGGGCGAGGGCGTAGACGAACGGTTTCGACACGGACTGCATGGTGAACGGGGCCTCGGCGTCACCCGCGCTGTAGCGGTGGCCGTCCATGCTGATCAGCGCCAGCCCGAAGGCATCCGGGTCGCTCAGGGCCAACTGCGGGATGTAGTCGGCGGGTCGGCCGTCCCGCAGCCCGGTGAACCGTGTGTGCAGTTCCCGCAGGGCGTCGGTGACGGCGTCGGCGGCGGCACTCACCCGGCCCGGCCGTCAGCCGCGCTCGGCCTGGGCGATCCGGGGGAAGGTCTTGACGCCGGCCGCCTTCCGGCTGTTGGCGTGCTGGCTGACGGTCCGTCCGGGCGGGGCGTCCGGGAAGCCGAGCACCACGGAGTCGAGCACCTTCCCGGACGCGTCGACGAAGTCCACCTTGACGGCGTAGAAGGCGGCCTTGTCCGTGGGGTTGGTGACGCGGACGAGGGCGCTGCGGAACTGCTCGGACTTCGCGACCGGCTGCCCGGTCACCGAGACGTCCTTGACCGCGTTGCCCCGGCCCTGCACGCCCGCGAGCTGCTTCACCGCCTGCTGCCGGTTGCGCTCGGCAGCGGCGGAGACCGAGGCGGCGAATTCCCGCTGGGTACGGGGAGTGGGACTCGCGGAGGGGGTCTTGGCCGGTTCGGGGGAGACCGTACGGGTGCTCCTGGCCGTGCCCGGCGAGGTGGTGTTGGAGCCGCCGCAGGCGGCGGTGCCGGTGATGACCACCGCGGCCAGCACGGCCGGGGTCAGGATGCGGGCTGCGCGGCCGCCGAGGGCGTGCCGCAAGGGACTGGTCGGGTTCACGGACGCTCCGTCTGCTCGGAAGGGCCTGGGAAGAGGGAGGGACAAGGAAAGGCAGGAGAGACAGGGAATGGCAGGAGGGATGGGGCATGAGGGAGGAGGTGACAAGTGCGGGAGAGCGCGGTCGCCGCTCTCCCCCGGCCGGTCAGGCCGCTACGTCACCGAAGGCCTCGCGCGGCCGCTCCTCGTTCCGCGCGTACAGGTTGCTGTGGAGCGGTTCGGCACCGCCGTCGGGCAGCGCGTCGCCGGTCCGGTCGGGCACCTCGTTCGTGGTCAGCAGGAACAGGGCCGAAGTGCCCGGTGTCACCCCCTCCTCCTGAAGGGACTTGGGCGATGTCTCCCTGCTCTCCGCGCCCTCGGCCGACCGGAACTTCCGCACAGTGAGCGTGGACATCGCAGGCACCTCCTGAGAACAACAATGAAGAACTCGCTCATATTAGGATCAAAAGGTATGAATTGACTCGTTGAATTCACCCGCTTCGCTCGGGAGCGGATACCGGCCGAAACCCTGGGAGAGAACGATGGATACGGACGCCCTGACCGCCGGCCTGTTGCAGGAACTGCGGGCGGTCAAGCCCTATCCGGCCCTGTCCCTGACCATGCCGACCCACCGCCGTGCGCCGGACAATGCCCAGGACGCCGTTCGGCTGCGCAACCTGGTGGCCGAGGCCGCCGGGCGGCTGGAAGCGGACCCCGAGGTCACCCGCGAGGCCCGGACCGCGCTCAAGGAGCAGCTCGACCGGGCGGTCACCGAGGTGGACCCCCGCCGGGCCCTGGACGCCCTGGTCCTCCTCGTCACCGCCGACGAGCACCGGATCTGGCAGCTTCCGCGCACCGCGCCCGAACGGGTGGTGCTCAGCGACACCTATCTGACCCGCAACCTGGTCGCCGCGAAGGCACAGGCCCAGCCGTTCTGGGCGCTCACCGTGTCGGCCGACCGGGCGGTCCTGTGGAGCGGCACGACGGACGCCCTGCGCGAGGAGCAGGCCGGCGGGTTCCCGCTGACTGCTCCGCAGGAGGCGCCCAACCCACAGCGCGAGGAGCGGATCGGCGACACCCCGAGCACCTTCAGCGACGAGGAGACGCGCAATTTCCTGCGCACGGTCGACGAGAAGCTGCGCGCGGTACTGACCGCGGACCCGCGGCCGCTCTATCTGATGGGCCTCGCCCCCGCGCTCGCTCTGCTGGACGAGGTCGGTGAGGGCGCCAAGTCGGCCGTCGGCCGGGTCACCAAGGGTGCGCCCGCCGACATGACGCCGGGCGACCTGCTCAAGGAGCTGCGGCCGGCGCTCGACGAACGGCAGCAGCGGTTCGCGGCGGAGATCGACGGCAAGCTGGACGAGGCCCGCGGCCGTCGTGCCTTCGCCGGCGGTCTCGACGAGGTGTGGGCCGCCGTGCGGGAGGGCCGTGCCGGGCTGGTCGCGGTGGAGGAGCACTTCCAGCAGACCGTTCGGGTGACGGACGAGCACCTGGAACCGGTGAGCGGCGAAGCCGCGGACCTCACGGACGGCGCGGTCCGTGAGGACATCGTGGACGAGCTCGTCGAGGCGGCCCTGGACAGCGGTACCGACGTGGTCTTCCTCCCGGACGACTCGCTCGCGGAGCACGGACGGATCGCGGCGGCCCTGCGCTACTGAACGGACCGGCGCGACGCCGTAACCCCTCCCACGGGCCCGCACGCCTCAGGCGTGCGGGCCCGTGGGGTCGCTGGGAGACTGAGGAGGGGCCCCGCCGGGCCCCGGGGCAGGTCCCAGGGAGAGAGGTGATCGCACCATGCCACGCGGATACGACGCCAAGCGGGAACGGCAGTACGAGCACATCAAGGAGAGCGCGCAGGAGCGCGGCGTCAGCGAGGAACGGGCCGAGGAGATCGCGGCCCGTACGGTCAACAAGGCACGCGCCCGTGCCGGTGAGTCGAGGACGGCGAGCCGTACCTCCATCGAGGACATGTCGTCCTCGCGGCGCGGCGGTCTGCGCTCCCGCAGCGGAGCGGAAGGGCCGACCCGCGACCAGCTCTACGAAGAGGCGAGGAAGAAGAACATCCACGGGCGGTCGAACATGACGAAGGCCCAGCTGGCACGCGCGGTCGGCCGCTGAGCCCACGTCGTGGGAACCGGGGCGGTGTCAGCCGCTCCAGGTCCAGCCGGCCACCTCGGGCAGGTCCGAGCCGTGCTCACGGATCCAGGCGTGATGGCGGGTGCGGACATCCGCCATCGCCTGGCGTACCGCCACCGCGCGCACACCGAGGCCGGGCACCCGGTCGATGACGTCCATGACCAGCCGGTAGCGGTCCAGGTCGTTGCGGACCACCATGTCGAAGGGGGTCGTGGTGGTGCCCTCCTCCTTGTAGCCCCGTACATGCAGCTGCGCATGGCCCGCCCGCCCGTAGGCGAGCCGGTGGATCAGCCACGGATAGCCGTGGTAGGCGAAGATCACGGGGGTGTCCCTGGTGAATACCGCGTCGTACTCGGAGTCCGGCATTCCGTGCGGGTGCTCCTCGCGCGGCAATAGCCGCGCCATGTCGACCACGTTCACCACCCGTACCGCCAGTTCCGGCAGGTGCCTGCGCAGCAGGTCGGCGGCGGCCAGTGTCTCCAGCGTGGGTACGTCACCGGCGCAGGCGAGCACCACGTCGGGTTCGCGGCTGCCGTCCTCCGTTCCCGCCCACTCCCACACACCGGCGCCGCGGGCGCAGTGCGCGCGGGCCTGGTCCATGGTGAGCCAGTCGAAGGACGGCTGTTTGCCGGCCACGATCACATTGACGTAGTCGCGGCTGCGCAGCGCATGGTCGGCGACGGAGAGCAGGGTGTTGGCGTCCGGCGGCAGATAGACCCGCACGACCTCGGGGCTCTTGTTGAGGATGTGGTCGACGAAACCCGGGTCCTGGTGGGAGAACCCGTTGTGGTCCTGGCGCCAGACGTGCGAGGTGAGCAGGTAGTTGAGCGAGGCGATGGGGCGGCGCCAGGCCAGCCGGCGGGATGTCCTGAGCCATTTGATGTGCTGGTTGACCATCGAGTCGACGATGTGGGCGAACGCCTCGTAGCAGGAGAAGAGACCGTGCCGCCCGGTGAGCAGATATCCCTCCAGCCAGCCCTGGCACAGATGCTCGGAGAGCACCTCCATGACGCGGCCGTCGCGGGAGAGGTGCTCGTCGGTGGGCAGCGTCCGTTCCTGCCATGCCTTGGCGGTGGCGCCGTAGAGGGCGTCGAGCCGGTTCGAGGCGGTTTCGTCGGGGCCCACGACACGGAAGTCGCGGCGCTCGGCGGTGGCGGCCATGACGGCCTCCAGCAGACCGCCGAGCACCCGCGTCGGCTCGTGCAGCACGGTGCCTGGCTTGTCGACCTCGACGGCGTGGTCGTCCAGCGGCGGGATGGGCAGGTCGCGCAGGAGCAGACCGCCGTTGGCGTACGGGGTCGAGCCGAGCCGGGCGTCGCCCTCGGGCACGCAGGCGAGCACCTGGGCGCTGGGCCGCCCCGACGCGTCGAAGAGCTCCTCGGGCCGGTAGGAGCGCATCCACGCCTCCAGCTGCCGCAGATGGTCCTGGTTGTCCCGGACCCCGGGCAGCGGGACCTGATGGGCGCGCCAGGTGCCCTCGACGGGCACCCCGTCGACCTCCACCGGGCCGGTCCAGCCCTTGGGGGTGCGCAGCACGATCATCGGCCAGTGCGGGCGGCCGGTGTCGCCGCCGGTGCGGGCTGCGTCCTGGAGCTCCCGGATCCGGTCGACGGCCCGGTCCATCGCGGCGGCCATCGCCCGGTGGACGTTGAGCGGGTCGTCGCCGCCGACGTACAGGGGGTCGTGCCCGTAGCCGCGCAGCAGGGCGTCGAGCTCCGTCTCGGGGAGGCGGGCGAGCACGGTCGGGTTGGCGATCTTGTAGCCGTTGAGGTGGAGGACCGGGAGGACGGCTCCGTCGTGCACCGGGTCGAGGAACTTGTTGGAGTGCCAGGACGCCGCGAGTGGTCCGGTCTCGGCCTCGCCGTCGCCGATGACGCAGGTGACGAGCAGGTCGGGGTGGTCGAGGGCGGCCCCGTAGGCGTGGGTGAGGGCGTAGCCGAGTTCGCCGCCCTCGTGGATGGAGCCGGGTGTCTCCGGTGCCACGTGGCTGGGCACCCCGCCGGGGAAGGAGAACTGCTTGAACAGCAGCCCCATGCCTTCGGCGTCGCGGCCGATGTCGGGGTACGTCTCCGAGTAGCTGCCCTCCAGCCAGGAGTTGGCGAGGACGGCGGGTCCGCCGTGGCCGGGGCCCCAGACGCAGAGGCCCTGGATGCCGCGGGACCTGATGACCCGGTTGAGGTGGGTGTGGACCAGGTTCAGTCCGGGCGAGGTGCCCCAGTGGCCGAGCAGCCGCGGCTTGATGTCCTCCCGGGCGAGCGGCCGGGTCAGGAGCGGGTTGGCCATCAGATAGATCTGGCCGACGGCCAGGTAGTTGGCGGCCCGCCAGTGCGCGTCGAGTTCCGCGATCTCTTCGTCGGACGGGCCGGACGGGGCTGCCGGGCCAGGGGTGTTGCTCATGGATGTCTCCAGCCGAAGGGCTCTAGGACGTGGCGCCGACGGGCTCGGGGCCGTACCAGACCGTGGTCGCGTTGCAGAATGCGCGGATGCCCTGACCGGCGAGCTCACGCCCGTAGCCGGAGCGCTTGACGCCGCCGAAGGGCAGCGCGGGATGGGACGCCGTCATGCCGTTGAAGAAGACACCGCCCGCCTCCAGATCGCGTACACAGCGACGCGCCTCGTCCGGGTCGCGGGTCCATACGTTGGAACTGAGGCCGAAGGGGCTGTCGTTGGCGAGCGCCACGGCTTCGTCCAGTCCGTCGACCCGGTAGAGCGAGGCGACGGGCCCGAAGGTCTCCTCACGGTGGATGCGCATGGCGGGGGTGATCCCGGTGAGGACGGTGGGGGCGTAGAACCAGCCGCGTTCCAGTTCCGGGGCCAGACCGTCGGGCCTGCCGCCTCCGCACAGGGCGCTCGCGCCCTGCCGCACCGCGTCGTCCACCAGCTCCTCCAGGTCGGTGCGGCCCTGTTCGCTGGCGAGCGGTCCGATGTCGGTGGACTCCTGCATCGGGTCGCCGACCGTCAGATCGTTCATGCCCACGGTGAACCGCTCGGCGAACTCCTCGTACACCTCCGTGTGCACGATGAACCGTTTGGCGGCGATGCAGGACTGCCCGTTGTTCTGCACCCGCGCGGTGACGGCGGTGCGGGCGGCCCTGGCGACGTCCGCCGACGGCATGACGAGATACGGGTCGCTGCCGCCCAGCTCCAGGACGGTGTGTTTCACCTCGTCGCCTGCGATCGACGCGACCGACCGGCCGGCCGGTTCGCTGCCGGTGAGGGTGGCCGCGGCGACCCGGCGGTCCCGCAGGATCGACTCGACCGCCCCCGATCCCACCAGCAGGGTCTGGAAGCACCCCGCCGGGAATCCGGCCCGGCGGAACAGGCCCTCCAGATACATCGCCGTCTGCGGGACGTTGGAGGCGTGCTTGAGCAGGCCGACGTTCCCCGCCATGAGGGCCGGGGCGGCGAACCGTACGACCTGCCAGAGCGGGAAGTTCCACGGCATCACGGCGAGCACGGCGCCGAGCGGCCGGTAGTGGACGTAGGCCCGGGAGGCACCGGAGTCCCGCACATCGGCGGCGGACGGATGCTCGTCCGCGAGGAGTTCCTCCGCGTGGGCCGCGTACCAGCGCATGGCCTTGGCGCATTTGGCGGCCTCCGCGCGGGCCGCCTTGACGGGTTTGCCCATTTCGGTGGTCATGGTGCGCGCGATGTCCTGCTGGTCCTCCTCGAGCAGCCCCGCGGCCTGGTGCAGCAGGCGGGCCCGTTCGGCGAATCCGGTGGTCCGGTACTGCCTGAACGCGGCGTCCGCGGCGTCGAGCCGCTGCTCGATCCCCGCCTCGTCCAGCGCTTCGAACGTTCTGAGGGTTTCGCCGTTCGCGGGATTGACCGTCGCGATGGGCATGGCCGTGTTCTCCTAGCCTCGGTTCTTCGACCGTGCCGCGCCGTGCGCCGCGCCGCAACGCGGGCCCCGCCGGGCGGACACCTGGCCGGCGCGGTCCGTGCGTGCGGTGTGCACGTCGTCCGCGCCGGGCGGGGAGGCGTTTCAGCGGGGCGCAAGCCGGCGGACCCGGTGGCCCGTCTCAGACGAGAGCGGGGTCGGCTGCCGTCGCGGGCTCGGCGACGGGGGCGGCGACCGTGTCGGGCGAGCGGCGGGACTCGCGCACTCCGGGCAGCGGCGAGAGCGGCGTCAGGTCGACGCTGTACGGTTCCTCGGCGTACCTGGTGAACCACACGACCTTGCCCTCGGCCGTACGGCAGGTGCCCCAGCTGTCGCTCAGGGCCATGACCCTGCTCAGGCCACCGCCGCCGGTGCTGAGCAGCTTCGGCATCTCGGAGCCGTTGTCGGCGACGGAGACCGTGAGATGCCGCCCGGACCAGCGGAGTTCGACGACGCAGTTGTTGTCGTCACCGACATGCCGGTGGACATTGGTCAGCAGCTCCTCCACGCCCCGGCACACCGGCCGGACGTGGAGTTCGAGACTCCAGTGGCGGAGGTGCGCCGCGATTATTCGCCGCAGCTGGGACACACGCTCTGTCGAAACCTGGAGTTCGACCAGATAGTGCCGGTCGAGTGGAACGGTCATCGTCGAGGCTCCTCACATCGAGGCTCACTGGCTTCGCCCTGTCGGACGAACGACCCCCGAACACGAAGAGTGAGCAGATGTCGCTTCTGGGTCACTCAACAGAGTGACCCGGCGGAACCGGTCCCGCAACACAGGCGACGACCGCCCAGGTCACAGCAGATACGGCAACAGCGCGTCCGGGGTGAGCGGGAGGCTGCGCAGTCTGATACCGGTGGCGTGCCGGACGGCGTTGCCGACGGCCGCCGCGGCGCCGACGATGCCGATCTCGCCGATGCCCTTGCTGCCCATCGGGTTGAGATGCGGATCCTCCTCGTCGATCCAGTGCGCCTCGATCTCCGGCACATCGGCGCAGGCCGGCACATGGTAGGAGGCGAGATCGTTCTCGGTGAAGTCGCCGAAGACGGGGTCCATGGTGCAGGCCTCGGTCAGTGCCATGCCGATCCCCATGGTCATGCCGCCGATGAACTGGGAGCGCGCGGTACGGGAGTTGAGGATGCGTCCGGCGGCAAAGACGCCGAGCATCCGGCGCAGTCGCACCTCTCCGGTCAGTGTGTGCACGGCGACTTCCGCGAAGTGGGCACCGAACGCATGGCGTGAATACGGGGATTCCTTCGCGGTCTCCTGCTGGGTGTCGGCGGTGACGGTGAGCCCGTCGGCCGGGACCGGTCCGGTGCGTTCACGCAGCTGCCGCCGCAAGAGGGTGCACGCCTTGTGCACGGACCAGCCCCAGGACGCGGTGCCCGATGAGCCGCCCGCCAGCGGGGCGTCGGGCAGCTCGCTGCTGCCGATGTCGATCCGGACGTTCTCCACGGGGGTGCCCAGGACGTCGGCCGCGATCTGCGCGAGCACGGTGCGGGCGCCGGTGCCGATGTCGGTGGCGTTGACCCGGATGTGGTACGAGCCGTCGGAAGCCGCGTGCGCCGAGGCGCTGGACGCGGCGATGTACACGGGGTAGGTGGCGGCGGCGACGCCCGTGCCGAGCAGCAGCGGCCCCTCCTCGCGGGAAGCGGGGCGTGGATCGCGGTCGTACCAGCCGAAGCGTGCGGCGCCCTTCTCCAGACAGGCGGCCAGGCCGCGGCTGCTGAACGCGCGTCCGGAGTCCGGTTCGTTCGCCGGGTCGTTGCGGATGCGCAGTTCGACGGGGTCCATGCCGAGTGCCGAGGCGAGTTCGTCCATGGCGGATTCGAGCGCGTACATGCCCGGCGCCTCGCCCGGTGCGCGCATCCAGGAGGGGCTCGGCACGTCCAGGGCGACCACCCGGTGGGCGGTGCGGCTGGTGCCGGAGCCGTACATGATCCGGGTCGGTACGGCCGCCTGCTCCACGAACTCCTTGACGGTGGACGTGTGGGTGATGATCTCGTGGTCGACCGCGGTGAGGGTGCCGTCGAGGTCGGCGCCGAGCCGGACGTGCTGGATGGTGGGGGCGCGATGGCCGACCACGGCGGCCATCTGGCGGCGGGGCAGCGCGATCTTGACCGGGCGCCCGGTGTGACGCGCGGCCATGGCGGCCAGGACGGTCTGCGGGCGTGGGGTGCCCTTGGACCCGAAGCCGCCGCCGACGTGCTCGGAGACGGCGGTGATCTGCTGGGGCCGGAGTCCGAATGCGGTCGCGAGGCTGTCGCGGACCTTGGTGGAGCCCTGGCTGGAGTCGTGGACGGTCAGATGTCCGTCCTCGCCCCACTGCGCCGTCGTGGCGTGCGGTTCCATGGGGTGGTTGTGCAGGGCACCGACGGTGTAGGTGGCGTCGACCTGTACGGGTGCCGTGGCGAAGGCCCGGTCGGTGTCGCCGCGTTCGCGGACGGCGGGGAAGCCGCCGTTGACCGTCTCCGGGATGTAGAGGCCGGGATGGTCCTCGGTCAGCAGGACGTCGTGACCGCCGGTCTCGTACGTGATCCGCAGCGCCTCGGCCCCGGCGCGGGCACCCTCCGGGGTGTCGGCCACCACGAGCGCGACGGGCCAGCCCCGGTGCGGGACCATGTCGTTCTGGAGGACGGCGAGGATCGGGTCGTCGGGCTCCTTCAGCCGGGGCGCGTTGTCGTGGGTGAGTACGGCGTGCACACCCGGCAGGGCCAGTGCCTCGTCCGCGCGGATGGCGTCGACGCGGCCGCGGGCGATCGTGGCGGGGACGGGCCGGCCGTACAGACACCCCGGCGGGGTGTGCTCGGCGGCGTAGCGGGCGGTGCCCGTGACCTTGTCCCGGCCCTCACGGCGGACGACGGGGGTGCCCAGTGGTGGCGGGGCCTGGCTCATGACGGGGTCCTCACGGCAGGGGGTCGGCGTGGGTGCGGTTGCTCAGCTGTCGGCGGCGAGTCCGGCGAGTGCGTCGACGGCCAGATTGCGGGCGAGGCCCACCTTGAACGCGTTGTCTCGCAGCGGCCGGGCCGCGGTGAGTTCGGCGTCCACGGCCCGTGCGAAGGTCTCGTCGGTGGCCGGTGCGCCGCGAAGCACGTCCTCGGCGGCCCGTGCACGCCAGGGCCGGTGGGCGAGTCCGCCGAAGGCCAGCGCGGCGTGCTCGATCCGGCCGTCGCGGACGCTCAGTACGGCGGCGACGGACGCGAGGGCGAAGGCGAAGGAGGCGCGGTCGCGGGCCTTGCGGTAGAGGGAGGCGGCGCCGCCGGGGCTCGGTGGCAGGGTCACTTCGGTGATGAGTTCGCCCGGCCGGATCTCGGTGTCCCGGTCCGGGGTGTCGCCGGGCAGGCGGTGGAATCCGGTGGCGGGCACGGTCCGCGCGCCGTCCGGTCCGTGCAGGTGGACGGTGGCGTCGAGGGCGGACAGGGCGACGGCCATGTCGGACGGGTGGGTGGCAACGCACTGCGCGGAGTGGCCGAGTACGGCGAGATCGCGCTGGGCGCTGTCGCGGGCGGGGCAGCCGGTGCCGGGTTCCCGCTTGTTGCACGGCTTGGAGGTGTCCTGGAAGTACGGGCAACGGGTGCGTTGCAGCAGGTTGCCGCCGGTCGTGGCAGTGTTGCGGAGCTGCCCGGAGGCACCGGAGAGCAACGCCTGTGACAGGGCGGGGTACCGGGTGCGTACCGCGGGATGGGCGGCCAGGTCGCTGTTGCGCACGGTCGCACCGATCCGCAGGCCGCCGTCCGCGGTGTCGGCCACGTGGTCCAGCGGCAGCCGACGGATGTCGATGAGCAGCTCTGGGGCTTCGACACCGAGCTTCATCAGATCGACGAGGTTGGTGCCGCCGCCGAGGAACACGGCGCCGGGGCGGGCGGCGCTCTCCTGGACCGCTTCCTCGGTGGACCGGGCGCGGAGATAGGCGAAGGGCTTCACGGCGCCACGTCCTCGATCGCCTCGACGATACGGGGGTACGCGCCGCAGCGGCACAGGTTGCCGCTCATCCGCTCGCGGATCTCGTCGGCGCCGAGCGGTGCCGGGGCCGATACGGGTGCGCTCCGGGGTGTGACATGGGACGGGAAGCCGTCCGCCGCCTCGACAAGCATGCCGACGGCCGAGCAGATCTGGCCGGGGGTGCAGTAGCCGCATTGCAGGGCGTCACGGTCCAGGAAGGCTTCCTGGAGGGGGTGGAGGAGGTCGCCTTCGGCGAGGCCCTCGACGGTGGTGATGGCGGCGCCGTCGTGGGCGACGGCGAGCAGCAGGCAGCTGTTGGCGCGCCGCCCGTCGACGATGACGGTGCACGCCCCGCACTGTCCGTGGTCGCAGCCCTTCTTCGCACCGGTGAGGTCGAGATGCTCGCGCAGGGCGTCCAGGACGGTGGTGCGGTGATCGAGCGTGAGCGTCCGCTCGGTTCCGTTGATCTGCAGGGTCAGGGTGGAACGGTCACCGGTTGCTCCCGGCTGTTGCGCACCGTCGTCCCGCCCGTGAGAGGGGTCCACGCACTCACACCTTTCAGGGGTGGCCTTTTGTCCGCTTTCTACCAGACGGGCGGTGGCTTCCCGCCTCATTGCCCCGCCGGCCGGGCCGTGGCCCTCCGGACTGTCGGCCCATCGGTCTACCGGCTCGCCAGACGCAGCCGCACCTCTTCCTCCTGGTCACCGGAGACGGTCCCGACGACCTTTACGTCGAAGGCGTGCGCCAAACTCTGGCGGAGCCGCTCCACCGCCCAGTAGCCGCCCTGCACATCGACGCTCACGGGCGCGCCGAGCGCGACCGGCCCCGAGACCACCCTCGCCTCGGTGACATCGACGGTCACCACCCAAGCGGTGGGGCGCTTCCCCGCAAGATTCTGCGGTACGTCGACCGAGGCCCGGTCGGTGGTGAACGCGGCGCGCAGCACGTCGAAGACCATCCGCGCGTCGGCCTTCTCGCACCCGCTGATGACGACCGAGACCTCCTGGACGTACCCGCTCTCCTCCGTCTGCTTCTCCTTGATGGTGTTCACCGCGGTTCCTTCCGCTCGGTGTTCCGCCGCGCGCCCCCACGCCCGGGGCCGATGGCCCCGACGGCGGGCGTCGTGCCCCTGAGGCGATTCGAAGCTGTCTCCAGGCTCACCCCGTGACAGGGCGACGGCGACACGAGACCGCCGGCGCACGAGCCGATCGCGACCCCTCGACGCGAAACACCTTTTAGTTCATATCAACTTAAAACATGAATTCATGTGAATTATCGACTGATGTCTCTGCCTCGGGGTATCCGGCAAGCATGGACGTTTCGAGCGCAGACCTGAGTTCGCTGGCCCTCGTCCTTGCCGACGGCCGGGGCGCGACCGGGTCGGTGATGGGCATTGTCGGAGTGGTGCTGGTGGCCGTGCTGATCGGCGCGGTCTGGCTGGGGAAGCGGCGCCGGGCCGAGGAGCTGCCACCGCCCAGACCCGACGAGCAGCCACCACGGCCGGACCACCGCAGCCACATCGAGGAACGCGACGTGCACGGCGACGACCACTTCCCGCCCGACGGCCGTGGCCTTTCGCCCTACGAGCTCGGCGACCACGGGAGCGAGACCATCCGTCGCGAGACCGACGAGCAGCGCGACTGACCCTCGGACCTCTCCGGCAGCGGTCCTCGGGGAAGGGCGTGGCGTGTTGCGGGGGCAGCCGCCCCCGGTGAGGCTGGTGAGGGCCCGACGGCCACGGGCGGACCCAGCCCTCGGAACCGATGAAGGCAGTAGGACCATGACCGGAAGCCACCCGGGGAGGGCGCTGACACCGGCGCCGCTGACCGGATCCACAGCGCCGTGCTGGGTCAACCTCATGACCCGCGATCTGGAATCGGCGCAGGAGTTCTACACCGCCGTGCTGGGGTGGACCTTCCGTCCGGGCAAGCTGGGGCAGGAGTTCTCGGTCGCACGCCGGGGCGACGTACCGGTCGCGGGCATCGGCGCGGTGGCGACCGCCTACCGGGTGGCCGTGGCCTGGACACCCTATTTCGCCGTCGCCGACGCCGACGCGGCCGCCTCACGCATCCGTGAGCGCAGCGGCACGGTCGCCGTGGGGCCGATGGCGCTCGGCAAGGGGCGCGGGGCGCTGGCGGCGGACCGGGACGGTGCGGTGTTCGGCATCTGGGAGCGGACCGAGCCCGCGGCCTCGCCGCGCGCGCCGGACGACCGTTCGCACGCCTGGCTGCGTCTGCACACCAGGAACGCCTTCGACGCCGCGATCTTCTACGGAGAGGTGCTCGACTGGGCGAGCGGGCGCCCGGGGTGCTGCGAGGTGTCGTACGAGAAGGACGAGGTCATCGTCGACTGCGACGGGCGCCGGCTCGCCCGGATCAGCTCCGGCGCGGTGGAGGCGGCGCCCGATCCGCTGGTCCGCCCGCACTGGCAGGTGCACTTCCCCGTCACCGACGTGGCGGCCACGGTCGCTGCGGCGAGGGAGTACGGCGGCAGCCTGGTCGAGCAGCGGCCGCTGGCGCGGGGCAGCGAGGCGACCCTGCTGGACCCGGACGGCGGCCTCTTCACGGTCACGGATGTCCGGGGGCTCGCGGCGGGCGATCCCGGCTGACTGTTCCGTTCCCCCGCGCCGCGGTCATTTCTCGTGGCCGGACGAGGAGCGGGCCAGCGCCCAGGCCGGGAAGACGAACCAGCAGATCAGGAACCACAGCGCCATGCCGCCGACCAGCCACAGGGCGACGGAGTTGTGCAGGGCCACCCGCAGGATGAGCAGCAGGGCGGAGCACATGGTGCAGAACAGCAGGACGAGCCCGAGCACGGTCATGCGTGAGGCCCAGGTGACCGTCTGCGGTTTGAGCCGCCGTCCGGTCAGCAGCCGGTGGTACGAGACGGGCCCGATCAGGGTGGCGGCGGTGGCCGATCCCAGCAGCACGGTGACCACGTAGATGGTGCGGTCGGTGTCCGAGAGCTCGGTGAAGCGGGGCTGGAAGACGACGGCGAGCAGGAAGCCGAACAGGATCTGGACGCCGGTCTGGGCCACGCGCAGTTCCTGGAGCAGATCGGTCCACCGCCGGTCCGCTCGTTCCTCGGACGTCTCGTGGCGGCCGTCGTCGCTGCCCTGACTGTCGGGAAGACGTGCTGTCGAGGTCACCGGGAGCCTCCGTCCGAATACCCGGAGTACTTCGCGTTCCCCCCTCCCCTACCGTAGCCGGTCACCGGGGCCGGGGTGATGGCCGGATCGATCACCGGCTCTCGACGACCAGTTCGACCTCACCTAGGATCTTAGGTACGGCATCGCGCGTCGGTCACCGGCCGGGTGAGGCGTGGAGGTGCCCGGAGATGCCTGTTGGAGGCATTCCACAGTGTCAGTCCAGTTGAATCACACCATCGTTCACGCCCGGGACAACCGGGAGTCCGCCGAGTTCCTCGCGGACATACTGGGGCTGGAAGTCGGCGCGGAATGGGGCCCGTTCGTCGCGGTCGAAACCGCGAACGGAGTCACCTTGGACTTCGCGACCATTCCCGAGGCCTCGATCGTCATGCAGCACTACGCCTTCCTCGTCTCGGAAGCGGAGTTCGACAGGGCGTACACCCGGATCAAGGAGCTCGGGCTCACGTACTACGCGGATCCGCACCAGAAGCATCCGGGCGAGATCAACCACAACGACGGCGGCCGAGGTGTGTACTTCCTCGATCCCGCCGGTCATGCCATGGAGATCATCACGCGCCCGTACGGCGGCTTCCCCTCGTAGCACGGCGACCCGGTAAGAGGGTTCGGCCGGGGCTCGTGCACGGGTCCCGGCCGAACCGCTCCGTGCGGGTTCAGGCGATCGGCAGCAACAGTTCGGGCCGGTCCCACATCACCGCGGGCGGGTTGGCCGCCAGGGTGCCGGTCCGCCGGGCACCCACACTCCGGTAGAAACCCTCGGCAGGCGGGTGCGATACGACGCGGACGCCGGTGAGGCCGGCGCGCCCCGCCTCGCCGCGCAGATGCGCGACGAGGAGCCGCCCGATGCCGAGGCCCTGCGCATCGTCGGCGACGAACATCAGGTCGAGCTCCGGCGGCGCGAGAACGAGCGAGTAGAAGCCGAGCAGCCGCTCGGTGCCGGGCTCCGCGGCCGCGAAGACCCGATGGGTCTCGATGTAGTCGGGACCCACCCGGTATCCGGCGACCATGGCGGCGTACTGCCCCTCGTAGGCGCGGGACGTCCTGACCAGCCGGGTGAGCCGCTTCGCGTCCCGGGCGGTCGCCCGCCTGATGCGCACGGTCTCCCGTCGCGCCCCGCCGTCCCGGCGCGTAATGCTCGATGTCATGGATGGAGTATTACGTATCCGGCGGCCGGGCACCGACCCACGGCCCCGTCGAGGGCTACGAGGGATCGCGCGTCGTGCGCCACTCGTCGACCACGGCGTCGATGTCGAACGGCTTGAGGTTCAGCGGCGGCCCCGGCGGCGGTCGCCTGATGGCCGCCCGGATCTTCTCGTTGACCTCTGCCAGCATGCGCCGCACCTCGACCTCCGTCCGCGCCCCGGACACGGCTTCGGCCACGTCCTCCGCCTGTTTGCGCAGGGCCAGCGCCGGCGGGAGCACCGACACCCCCTCGCGCTGCATCTTCTGCTTGATCCACCAGTTCTCGTCGTAGGGAGCCTCAAGACTTTCGAGCGGCTTGCCGAATCCCGGCAACTGCGAGAAGTCGCCGCGCTGCTCGGACTCCCGGATCTGCTTGTCGACCCATGATTCGAAGCTGACGCCCGCAGGCTTGCGCTCGGTCAACGTACGCCCCTCTCGGAGGATTCGAAATCCGGTCCTTTCACGATACCCAGGAGCCGAGGGGGAACCCGGCGCACCCCGACCCTCACGCCTCAACGCGCCTCGGCACAGGGCCATTTCGGAAACCGGGTCGTCCGCGTCAGTGCGCGTGCGCGGCGGGCGCCCCGGTGCCGCTCCCCCGGTGTCCGTCGCCGTCGTCGCCCGGCTCCGCCACCCGGACGGTGAACGCCGCCGTGCGCACCTTGCCCTCGTGCTTGAAGTCGAGGAAGAGCCGGTACGTTCCCGCGCTGGGCGCCGTCGCGGTGAAGGACACCGCCGGACCAGGACCTCCCTCGTTCGGGTGGACATGCAGATAGGCCAGGTCGCCCGAGCGCAGGGCGACCAGATGCCCGTACGCGCCGAGGTAGGGCTGGAGATCGGTGACGGGACGGCCGTTCCTGCTGATGGCGAGCTCGAGTTCACCGGCCCGGCCGGCGCGGAGTTCGCCGCCGAGTGCGACTCGGTAGCCGTCGACCTCGGCGGTGGCGCTCGGGGCCGGGAGAGGGGCGGGGCGGTAGGAACCGGAGACGGCCAGATCCGCTCCCAGCGTGAGGTTCTCGGCACCCGCGGCCGCCGGGGTGAAGTCGGCGAAAACCCGGTAGCCACCGGCTTCGGGGAGGTCGACCGGGGTCGACCAGGTGCCGTCGGCCGCACGGACGGGGTGCAGATGCCGGTACTGGGTGAGGTCGGCGGAGGCGAGGATGAAGTGCAACTCCTTGCCGTGCTCACGCCGATAGGCGGTGACCTTGCGCCCGCTGTCGTCCTTGACGGCGAACCGGATCCCGGTCCGGACCCCGGCCCGGACCATCGGTGCCTCCAGGGCCAGCGTGTAGCCGCCGTCGGAGATCTGCAGTCCGCCGGCCGCATGGTCCGCCGCCACCTTCGCCCCACCCTCCTCTCCCCCGCCGTGGCCGCCGTGCTGCCCAGCGGGGCGGTCCTCGGCGGCCACCAGCGGGTCGACGCCCCTGCCCACTACGTACGCGGTCCCGAAGGTCGCGGCGAGCGCGGCGGCGAAGGCGGTGATCCTCAGTGCGTTGTTCATGACGGCTTCCTCCATCGGGTCGACCGGGAGGCAGCGCTTCCCGATGCACCACAACATACCCCCTGGGGGTATCAAGTCAACCCTGGATCGCACCATCGCTTCCCGGGTGCGCGGGAGGAGGTGTGGCCACTTCCGTCAGGAGGGCCGGCCGGGTCACGGCCCGCGGCTCAGGCCGGCACCACCAGTCCGCCGCGCAGCCGCTCCAGCGCCGCTCCAGGAATGCGCAGGCCGTCGCGCACATACCCGTCGAGCCCACCCCACCTCTCGTCCATGGCGTCGAGTGCCGTGTCGAGATAGCGGGGGCGGACCTCGGTGATGGCGGACGCGATCTCCGGGTCGCCGCCCGCGTCGAGGAAGTCCTGCACATAGGGCGCGAAGGCGACCCGCACCACCGGGTTCACCGCGAGGAACTCGGCGCGCACGGCATCGCGTGACGCGCCGATCATCATCAGGAGGAGGGCGGTGGCCCAGCCGGTACGGTCCTTGCCGGCCGTGCAGTGGAAGAGCACCGGCCGGGCGCGGTCGTCGGCGACCGTCTCGACAAAGGCCCGGTAGGCGGCGGACGCGCCCGGCGAGAGCACCATCTGCCGGTAGGTGTCCGCGAACAGCCCTTCCGCCTTCCCGCCCCCCAGCATCCGCTCCGCCTCGACGGGGTCGGCGAGCAGCGCGCGCAATCGGGCGGGCGCCACACCCGGATTGTCCCCGAGCACATCGGCGACGAACAGTCGCGCCCCGGGAGGCAGCCGGTCGGGTGCGGCGGCACGCTCGTCGGCGGTCCGCAGATCGACGACGGTGCGGATGCCGAGCGCGGCCACCTGCGAATCCTGCGCCGCGTCGAGCCCGCTGAGCTGTCCGGACCGCAGCACGACACCCGCCCGGACGCGGTGGTCCGGGCCCAGGGCGATGCCGCCCAGGTCACGCAGGTTGAGGACGGTGGATGACGGGACGGCCCTGGCTGTCTGCACGATGAACTTCCCCTTTTCCCGACGCGTATCCGAATTAATTCGGCCTGGCCGGATCAAACGTCGCACGCAGCCGGGAAATCGACAAAGTAAAACGCCGGACGGAATCGATCGGGGGCACGTCCGGAGATAAAGGAAATGTGAAATCGAAACCGCACTCACCCAGGTCAGGGCGCATCACACCAATAGCGGCGTGTTCTCCGAAACTCCGCCCGAAGGGCAACGCCGGTCGATGCGCGGAACGGTACGCCGACCCTCGAATTCCTGGCGCCGCGATTCCCTTCGGGACACGGGCGGGCCGGATCTCGGAATCTTCGCCGTCGGAGGAATCACCCGAGCGCCGGGCCCGGTCGTCTACGCGACGCTGGGTGAAGGATCAAGTGCGCTCGGAGAGGGCAAGGTCACAAGCGGAACCCATGCTGCCCTCCAGCGCCCTGACCTAGCATCTGGGCATGACGGTCCTGCCTGCCGACGGGCTTTCGTTGGCCGCCGAATTCCCCGCTCCCGCCCATGAGCACTGGCAACGCCTCGTCGAAGGCGTGCTGCGCAAGTCGGGCAAGGACGCCGCGGGTTCGGCCGCCGAGGAAGCACTGTCCACCACAGTGGAGGACGGGCTCATCACCCGCCCCCTCTACACCCCGCGCGACAGCGCGCCCGATGCCGGATATCCGGGCTTCGCCCCCTTCACCCGCGGCAGCAAGGCCGAGGGCAACGCGGCGGGCGGCTGGGACGTACGGCAGCGGCACACGCTCCCTGATCCCGCGCGCCTCAACGAGGCGGTGCTCGCCGATCTGGAGAACGGTGTCACCTCGCTGTGGCTGACCGTGGGCGGCACCGCGGGTGTTCCGGTGTCGGCGCTGGCGGGGGCCCTGGACGGTGTCTACCTCGATCTGGCCCCCGTGGTGCTCGATGCCGGCGGCGAGACCGACGCCGCGGCGACGGAGTTGCTGCGGATCCGCGCGGAGCGGGGCGTCGACGCGCGGAGTGTGCGCGGCAACCTGGGCGCCGACCCGTTCGGGCAGGCCGCCCGCAGCGGCGCCGAACCCGATCTGTCGGCCGCGGTCCACTGGGCACAGCGGTGCGCACAGGAGTTTCCCGGACTGCGGGCGCTGACCGTCGACGCGCTGCCGTACCACGAGGCCGGCGGCTCGGCGGCCGAGGAGCTGGGTGCTTCGCTGGCGACCGGTGTCGCCTGTCTGCGGGCGCTGACGGACGCCGGGCTGTCGGTCGAGGACGCCTGCGGGCAGCTGGAGTTCCGGTTCGCGGCGACCGCCGACCAGTTCCTGACCATCGCCAAGCTGCGGGCCGCGCGACGGCTGTGGTCCCGGGTGGCCGAGGTGTGCGGGGCGGCCGGAGCCGGTGCTCAGCGCCAGCACGCGGTGACGTCGTCGGTGATGATGACGCGGCGCGACCCCTGGGTGAACATGCTGCGCACGACGCTGGCGTGTCTGGGTGCGGGTGTCGGCGGCGCCGACTCCGTCACCGTGCTGCCCTTCGATCACGCCCTGGGCCTGCCGGACGCGTTCGCCCGGCGCATCGCCCGTAACACGTCGACGATCCTGCTGGAGGAGTCGCACCTGGCCCGGGTGATCGACCCGGCGGGCGGCTCCTGGTACGTGGAGCGCCTCACCGCCGAACTCGCGGACGCCGCATGGTCGTTCTTCCAGGAGATCGAACGGTCCGGTGGCCAGGCCGCCGCCCTTCGCTCCGGGATGATCGGCGAGCGGCTCGCGGCCACCTGGGCGGCGCGCAGCAAGGACCTGGCGCGCCGCAAGGAGCCGATCACCGGGGTCAGCGAGTTCCCGCAGCTGGCGGAACGCCCGGTGGAGCGCGAGCCGGCCCCCGCCGTACCGGCCGAGGCATCGGGCGGTCTGCCCAGGGTCCGCCGTGACGAGGCGTTCGAGGCGCTGCGCGCCCGGTCGGACGCCCACCTCGCGGCGACCGGGCAGCGGCCCAAGGTGTTCCTCGCCGCGCTCGGCCCCGCCGCGGCGCACACCGCGCGGGCGTCGTTCGCCGCCAACCTCTTCCAGGCCGGCGGCATCGAACCGGTCCACGACCCGGTCTCGGTCGACGCGACCACGGCCGCCGACGCGTTCAAGGCCAGCGGGGCCACCGTGGCCTGCCTCTGCTCCAGCGACGCGCTCTACACCGAGCAGGCCGCGGCGGTAGCCGAGGCGCTGGGTTCGGCGGGTGCGCTGCGGGTGTTCCTCGCCGGCCGCCCCGGCGACTACACCGGCGTCGACGAGTACGTCTTCGCGGGCTCCGATGTGGTGGCCGTGCTCTCCTCCCTCCTCGACCGTATGGATGTGGCGTAATGCGTATCCCTGACTTCTCCGGCATCGAGCTCGGTCCGGGCGCCGCCGCCGAGGTGTCCGAGGAGCGGTGGCGCACCTCGGTGAAGGAGTCCTCCGGCAGTTCCGACGGCGACCTGCTGTGGGAGACCCCGGAAGGCATCGCGGTCAAGCCGCTGTACACCGGACACGACCTCGAAGGGCTCGACTTCCTCGGTACGTATCCGGGCATCGCCCCGTATCTGCGGGGCCCGTACCCGACGATGTACGTCAACCAGCCCTGGACGATCCGGCAGTACGCCGGGTTCTCCACCGCCGAGGAGTCCAACGCCTTCTACCGCCGCAACCTCGCGGCCGGGCAGAAGGGCCTGTCCGTCGCCTTCGACCTGCCGACCCACCGCGGCTACGACAGCGACCACCCGCGGGTGACCGGCGATGTCGGCATGGCGGGCGTGGCGATCGACTCGATCTACGACATGCGGCAGCTCTTCGACGGCATCCCGCTGGACCGGATGTCGGTGTCGATGACGATGAACGGCGCGGTGCTCCCCGTACTGGCGCTGTACATCGTGGCCGCGGAGGAGCAGGGCGTCGGGCCCGAGAAGCTGGCCGGGACCATTCAGAACGACATTCTGAAGGAGTTCATGGTCCGCAACACCTACATCTATCCGCCGAAGCCCTCGATGCGAATCATCTCCGACATCTTCGCGTACACCTCGCAGAAGATGCCGCGCTACAACTCGATCTCCATCTCCGGCTATCACATCCAGGAGGCGGGTGCGACGGCCGATCTGGAGCTGGCGTACACCCTCGCGGACGGGGTGGAATATCTGCGGGCCGGACGGGACGCCGGTCTCGACGTGGACGCGTTCGCGCCCCGGCTGTCGTTCTTCTGGGCGATCGGCATGAACTTCTTCATGGAGGTCGCGAAGCTGCGGGCGGCCCGGCTGCTCTGGGCCAAACTGGTCAAGGAGTTCGAGCCGAAGAACGCCAAGTCGCTGTCGCTGCGCACCCATTCGCAGACGTCGGGGTGGTCGCTGACCGCGCAGGACGTGTTCAACAACGTCACCCGGACCTGTGTGGAGGCGATGGCCGCCACCCAGGGGCACACCCAGTCGCTGCACACCAACGCGCTCGACGAGGCGCTCGCCCTGCCGACGGACTTCTCCGCCCGGATCGCCCGGAACACCCAGCTGCTGCTCCAGCAGGAGTCGGGCACCGGCCGGGTGATCGACCCGTGGGGCGGCAGCGCGTACGTGGAGAAGCTGACGTACGACCTGGCGCGCCGGGCCTGGCAGCACATCGAGGAGGTCGAGGCGGCGGGCGGCATGGCACAGGCCATCGACGCGGGCATCCCCAAGCTCCGGGTGGAGGAGGCCGCCGCCCGCACCCAGGCGCGGATCGACTCCGGGCGCCAGCCGGTGATCGGGGTGAACAAGTACCGGGTGGAGACCGATGAGCAGATCGATGTGCTCAAGGTCGACAACTCGTCGGTGCGCACCCAGCAGATCGAGAAGCTGCGCCGGCTGCGCGAGGAGCGCGACGAGTCGGCCTGCCGGGCCGCGCTGGACGCGCTCACGGCCGCGGCCGAGCGGGATCCCGGTCCCGGCCTCGAAGGCAATCTGCTGGCCCTCGCCGTGGACGCGGCACGCGCGATGGCGACCGTGGGCGAGATCTCGGACGCACTGGAGAAGGTGTACGGAAGGCATGCGGGCCAGATCCGTACGATCTCCGGTGTGTATCGCAACGAGGCAGGTGAATCCCCTTCCGTGGACCGGACCCGGGCGTTGGTGGACAGGTTCGAGGAGGCCGAGGGGCGCCGTCCGCGCATCCTGGTCGCCAAGATGGGACAGGACGGCCACGACCGCGGCCAGAAGGTGATCTCGACGGCCTTCGCCGACCTGGGCTTCGACGTCGATGTCGGCCCGCTGTTCCAGACGCCGGCCGAGGTGGCACGGCAGGCGGTCGAGGCGGACGTGCACATCGTGGGCGTCTCCTCGCTGGCCGCCGGGCACCTCACGCTGGTGCCTGCGCTCCGCGAGGAGCTGGCGGCCGAGGGGCGCGAGGACATCATGATCGTGGTGGGCGGGGTGATTCCGCCGCAGGACGTCGAGGCGCTGCACGAGGCGGGCGCGACGGCCGTGTTCCCGCCCGGCACGGTCATTCCGGATGCCGCGTACGACCTGGTGACGCGGCTCGGTGCCGCGCTCGGTCACGAGCTGTGAGCCGCTGACCCGATGGCTCCGAAGATCGATATCGACAGCTATGTGAAGGGGGTGCTCGACGGGAAGCGGGCGCAGATCGCGCGCGCCATCACTCTCGTCGAGTCCACCCGCCCCGATCACCGGGCGCTGGCCCAGCAGTTGCTGCGCGAGCTGCTGCCGCACGCCGGTGCTGCGCGGCGGATCGGCATCAGCGGCGTGCCGGGGGTCGGGAAATCCACCTTCATCGACGCCCTCGGCACGATGCTCACCGGGCTCGGGCACCGGGTCGCGGTACTGGCCGTCGATCCGTCCTCCAGCCGTACCGGCGGCTCCATCCTGGGCGACAAGACCAGGATGGAGCGGCTCGCGGTGGACCCGGCGGCGTTCGTACGCCCGTCCCCGACCGCCGGGACGCTCGGTGGGGTGGCCAAGGCGACCCGGGAGTCCATCGTGGTGATGGAGGCCGCGGGGTACGACGTGGTGCTGGTGGAGACGGTGGGCGTCGGACAGTCGGAGACGGCGGTGGCCAACATGGTCGACACGTTTCTGCTGCTGACGTTGGCCCGGACCGGCGATCAGCTCCAGGGGATCAAGAAGGGTGTGCTGGAGCTGGCGGACGCGATCACGGTCAACAAGGCGGACGGCCCGCACGAGCGCGACGCCCGCGCGGCCGCCCGTGAACTGGCGGGTGCCCTGCGGCTGATGCACCCGGTGGACGCGGCGTGGACCCCGCCGGTCCTCACGTGCAGCGCCCGTGAGTCGGCCGGTCTCGACACGCTGTGGGAGCGGCTGGAGCAGCACCGTGCGCTGCTGGAGTCGACCGGCCGGCTCGCCGCGAAGCGTCGTGACCAGCAGGTCGACTGGACGTGGACGATGGTGCGGGACGAGCTGCTGGAGAGTCTGCGCGGTCATCCGGAGGTGCGCGCGCTCGCTCCGGGGCTGGAACAGCGGGTGCGGGAAGGTGAGTTGACGGCCACGCTGGCGGCCGAGCGGATCCTGGCCGCGTTCCGGGGCACGGTCTGATCCGGAAGAAGGCCGGTGGTCGGGGCCTCACCCCGACCGCCGGACGGCACGCTCCTACAGATCGAGCCGGTACTGGACCGACTTGTGTGTCGGCTCGTAGCCGAGCGCGTCGTTGATGCTCCGCATGTGCGTATTGCTGTCGGCGGTGTCCGTCAGCAGCCCTTCCAGGCCCGGGTGGCTTTCGCGGGCCTGGAGGATGGACCGCGTCTTCATCCACCGGCCGAGGCCACGTCCCCGGTGCTCGGGAAGGACTCCGGTGCCGTAGTGCTGACCGTCGCCCGTCCCGTCGCCCGGGACGACGAGTTCCGTGAAGCCCACGATCGTGGCGTCGGACTCGTCGACCGCCGCGACCGTGTGGAGCAGGTCGCCGCGAGCGGCGACGGCCGCCGCCGCGGACCGGAGCCGGTCCACGTCCCAGACGACCATGCCGAAGTCGGTGTCGTCCATGGGCATGTCGTCCATGGCCCGGCGGGACGCGGCGAACGTCGGCGCGAGGTCGTCCGGGACGGTGCCGTCCCAGGAGATGAGGCGGTAGCCCGGATGCGGCTGCCCGACGGTCCGGCGCAGGGCCTCGGTGTCGGCCTTCGCCAGCGGAAGCCGGACGTACGTCAGGGTCAGCACCTTGCGCAGCCCCTTGGCCCGCAGGAAACGATCCCCCGGGGTCCCGGCCCCGACCTGCGCGATGACGCTGCGCCGGCCCTCCTCGCGGGCGACGGCGACCGCCGTGTCGAACAGCCGCGAGCCGATGCCCTTGCGGCGCTCCGCCGGGTGGACGTGGAGCTCCAGTTCCGCGAGGTGGTCCTGGCCCTCGCGGGTGAAGACGCGCAGGAACGCCGATCCGACGGGGCTGCCCTCGGGGTCGGAGGCGAGCCAGACCAGACGGCGGCTGCCACTGGCCCGATCGGGGTCGGACAGTGCGGTGATGCGTAGTGACAAGATGACTCCTCCGCGCCCGGGGCGCCGGTCGGGGTGGGTGAGCGGGCGGGTGGCCCGGAGAACCACATCACTCCGCGAACGCCGCGACAACCGGATTTCGAGACCTTCGGCCCGGCCCCGGTTCCCCAGGGCCGTGGTACGGTGCCTTTGGTACTTGTGTCGGCCTCGCTTCGAGGCGCCGGTGCCGAGTCACCTCTCCGAAGCTGCCGCGCCCGTCCTTTTCCGACCGGCGATCCAGCTTTCGCACATCACATCATCCAGTTCGGACCGGATTCTTCTCCGTCCGGGCTTTCCCGCCCGTCGTGCGGGGCGTGATCGCTTCCGCCCGCGCCGTCCGGCCCCTTCATTCGCCATGTCCGCGAAAGGACCGACCACCATGACCAGCACTCTCGAACACCCGCTGCTCCGACAGGAGTTGACCACCGACACCACGAAAGCGACCAGGACCGCCGGCGTCCTCGACATCACACACCAGGGGAACGGCGCGCTGCGCGTCCAGGACAGCCGCCCCTCCCCCGGCGACGTGGTGGTCCCGGCCGCCCTGATCCGCCGCCACGGCCTGCGCCGGGGCGATGCCGTCGAGGGGCTGTGCGACCGCCCCCGTACTCTCTCCACCGTGGAGCGGGTCAACGGCCGTTCCCCGCAGGCGCTTCGCGGCCGGCCGCACTTCCGCGACCTCACCCCGCTCCACCCCGGGCACCGGCTGCGGCTGGAGACACCGTCCGGCGGTGCCGCGATGCGTATCGTCGACCTGATCGCACCGATCGGCAAGGGGCAGCGCGGGCTCGTCGTCGCGCCGCCCAGGACCGGAAAGACGGTGCTGCTCCAGCAGGTCGCCGCTGCCGTCGCCGCCAACCACCCCGAGTGTCACCTGATGGTGGTGCTGGTCGACGAACGCCCCGAAGAGGTCACCGACATGCGCCGGTCCGTACGGGGCGAGGTGCTCGCCTCGACGTTCGACCGCCCTGCGAAGGAGCACATCGCACTCGCCCAACTCGCGGTCGAACGTGCCAAGCGACTGGTCGAGCAGGGCCAGGACGTCGTCATCCTGCTCGACTCCCTCACCCGTCTGTGCCGCGCCCACAACAACGCCTCCGCCACGGGCGGACGCACTCTCAGCGGTGGCGTCGACGCGGCCGCCCTGCTCGGCCCCAAGCAGCTCTTCGGCGCCGCCCGACTCGCCGAGGAGGGCGGCTCCCTCACCATCCTGGCCACGGCGCTGGTGGAGACCGGCTCCCGCGCCGACGACTACTTCTTCGAAGAGCTGAAGAGCACCGGCAACATGGAGCTGCGGCTCGACCGCCAACTCGCGGACAGGCGCATCCACCCGGCCGTGAACATCCCGGCGTCCGGCACCCGGCGCGAGGAACTCCTCGTGCCGGATGGCGAGTTGCGCGTGGTACGGGGGCTTCGGCGCGCGCTGCACGCCAGGGACCCGCAGACCGCGCTGGAGACACTTCTGGACCGGATCCGCCGCACCCCGGACAACGCGGCCTTCCTCCGTGCCGTCCACCGCACCGTCCCGGACGCCTGAGCCTGTCCGCGCGGCGTCGGCCCGGCGCAATAGCATGGCCGGGCCATGCATGATCCGCGCTCACGAGCACAGGGAGAGCAGCCACATGGAGTTCCGCCGACTCGGCCGCAGCGGTCTGACCATCAGTGAGATCGCCTACGGAAACTGGCTCACCCACGGCTCCCAGGTGGAGGAGGACGCGGCGGTCGCCTGCATCCGCGCCGCCCTGGACGCCGGAATCACCACCTTCGACACCGCGGACGTCTACGCCGAGACCCGGGCCGAGGCCGTCCTGGGCCGGGCGCTCAGGAACGAACGTCGTGAGGGTCTGGAGGTGTTCACCAAGGTCTACTTCCCGACCGGTCCCGGACACAACGACCGGGGGCTCGGCCGCAAGCACATCATGGAGTCCATCGACAATTCGCTGCGCCGCCTGCAGACGGATTACGTGGACCTGTACCAGGCCCACCGCTACGATCACTCGACACCGCTGGAAGAGACCATGGAGGCGTTCGCCGACGTCGTCCGCTCCGGCAAGGCCCTCTACGTCGGCGTTTCGGAATGGACGGCCGACCAGCTGCGCGCCGCCCATGGACTGGCCCGCGAGCTGCGGGTGCCGCTGATCTCCAACCAGCCGCAGTACTCGGCCCTGTGGCGGGTCATCGAAAGTGATGTGGTGCCCGCCTCCGAGGAGCTGGGCATCGGCCAGATCGTCTGGTCCCCGATCGCCCAGGGCGCGCTCACGGGCAAGTACAAGCCCGGTGCGCCGCTCCCGGCCGGTTCGCGGGCGACGGACGACAAGGGCGGCGCGAACATGGTCGCGGGCTGGCTGCGCGACGACGTGCTGGAGCGCGTCCAGCGCTTGCGGCCGCTCGCCGACGGCGCCGGTCTCAGTCTGGCCCAGCTCGCGGTCGCGTGGGTGCTGCAGAACTCGAACGTCTCCGCCGCGATCATCGGCGCCTCCCGGCCCGAGCAGGTGACGGAGAACGTCCGGGCGGCCGGTGTGACACTCGACGCGGAGCTGCTGAAGGGGATCGACGACATCCTGGACCCGGTGGTCGAGCGGAATCCCGCGCTGACGGCCGGGCACGCGGGCAACAGCTGATCCGATCGGCCTCCGCCCCGGCCCCGGCGCGAGCGGAGGCCGGGGCGGTGCGCGATCAGGTGCCGGTGTGCAGCGCGGCGGTGTACTCGCGGACCTGCGCCGGTGTGAGGTAGGAGGCGGTGTACTCGAAGTCGCGCAGTTTCGCCGGCTGACGGGACAGGAAGCCGGTGCGTACGAAGTCGTCGCCCGCGACCGCGTTGAGTACCCAGTTGGTCATGACCCGCGCCTTGGCGACATTGGTGCGCAGCGCCGACCAGTGGTACCCGCGGGCGACGGCCTGCGCGGGGATTCCGTGCATCTCGACGCCGAGCGGCTTGGAGACCGCGTCCTTGCCGCCGAGGTCCACGACGAGACCGAGGTCCCTGTGGACGTACGGCTTCAGCGGCTGGTGCCGCAGTGTCGCGATGAGGTTGTCGGCGAGCCTGCGGCCCTGGCGCGTGGCGTGCTGTGCGGTGGGCGGGCAGACTGCTCCGTCGCCCTTGCTCAGGTCCGGCACGGCCGCGCAGTCACCGAGAGCGAAGACGCCGTCGAAGCCCGGCAGCCTCATCTCGGGGGTGACGGCCAGCCGTCCGCGTACCGTCTCCGCGTCGAGCGTGTTGACCAGCGGGCTCGCGGTGACGCCCGCCGTCCAGATCAGGGTTCGGCAGGGCAGCACCCGGCCGTCGGTGAAGGTCACCTTCTCCGGGGCGGCCTCGGCGATCGAGACGCCGAGCGACACCTCGATGCCACGGGCGCGCAGCACCTCAAGGGCGCTGCGGCCCAGCTTGTCCCCCAGTTCGGGCATCAGCTTCGGGGCGATGTCGATGAGATGCCACTTGATCAGCTTCGGGTCGAGCCTCGGGTAGTGCCTCACCGCGCTGCTGGTGAGGCGCTGCAGACAGGCTGCCGTCTCGGTGCCCGCGTATCCACCGCCGACCACCACGAACTGCAGGCGCGAGGCCCGTTCGTTCTCGTCGTGGCTGGCGTCCGCGAGGTCGAGCTGGGCGATCACGTGGTCCCGTACGTAGGCGGCCTCGGCCAGTGTCTTCATGCCCCGTGCGTTGTCCAGCAGGCCGGGGATGTCGAAGGTACGGGTGATGCTCCCGGCACTGAGCACGATGTAGTCGTAGGGCTCGTAGACGATCTCGTCGGTGATCTTGCGGATGACGCAGATCTTCGCCTTGGGGTCCACGCCGATGGCCCCGCCCGGAATGATCCGGGTGCGGTGCTTGCGGCTGCGGCGCAGCGAGACGGCGACCGACTGCGGAGTGAGCACGCCCGCCGCCACCTGTGGCAGCAGGGGGAGGTAGAGCTGGTACGAGAACGGGGCGACGAGCGCGATCTCCGCCTCGCCCGGGATGAGCCCGCGCTCCAGACGGCGTACGCATTCCACTCCGGCGAATCCGGCTCCGACAACGAGGATCCTGGGTCGTGCCACAGTGTTCGTCCCTTCTCGGGCCTGTACCGGTCATCCGTTCGCCTGCCCCGTCGCACGCGCCCGTCGTCCCATCTTCACGAGCCTCGGGCGAGTTCGCCTGCTGGGGGCGGCGGAAGGACGACGCCACCCGGTCAGCGGGTCAGCAGGGTCAGTGCGGTGCAGGTGCCGCCGACCGCGCCGACGAGCACGACGCCGGTGGCCACGCAGCGCGCCCTGAGCACGCGGTAGCGCGCCTCGTACTCGCCGTGCAGCGCGGTGGCGCGGGCGGAGATGCGGCGGAGCGTCGCCCGTGATGCGGCGAGACGGTCGGCGGTGTAGACCCGTTCCACGTCCTCGCGCTGTGCTGTGGTGAGCCAGGGCAGCTCGTCGGTGAAGCGGCCCGCCATGCGGCGGGCCTCCTCGATCTCGGCGCTCCACAACAGGTAGCCCTGCAGCTGTGCCAGACCGCGGGCGCTGTCCTTGTCGGGGTCCACTCGCTCTTCCTCTCCCCGGGCTGTCGTGGTCACGCCCGCTCGTCCCCCTGGGACCGGGGGAACTCCATCTCCGGACGGTTGAGGGCTTCGTCGAGCGCGCGGACCGTGGGATGGTGCAGGTCGAAGGCCGGGGATTCGGAACGGATCCGCGGCAGGGTGTGGAAGTTGTGCCGCGGCGGCGGGCAGGAGGTCGCCCACTCCAGCGAGCGGCCGTAGCCCCACGGGTCGTCGACCCCGACGTTCTTGCCGTACTTGGCGGTCTTCCACACGTTGTAGAGGAACGGCAGCATCGACAGGCCGAGCAGGAACGAGGAGATCGTCGAGATCGTGTTCAGCGCGGTGAAACCGTCGACGGCGAGGTAGTCCGCGTAGCGGCGCGGCATTCCCTCGGCACCGAGCCAGTGCTGCACCAGGAACGTGCCGTGGAAGCCCACGAACAGCGTCCAGAACGTGATCTTGCCGAGCCGCTCGTCCAGCATCTTGCCGGTGAACTTCGGCCACCAGAAGTGGAATCCGGAGAACATCGCGAAGACCACGGTGCCGAAGACGACGTAGTGGAAGTGCGCGACGACGAAGTACGAGTCCGACACGTGGAAGTCCATCGGGGGCGACGCGAGGATGACACCGGTCAGGCCGCCGAAGAGGAAGGTCACCAGGAAGCCGATCGACCAGAGCATCGGTGTCTCGAAGGACAGCGATCCCTTCCACATCGTGCCGATCCAGTTGAAGAACTTCACGCCGGTCGGTACCGCGATGAGGAAGGTCATGAACGAGAAGAACGGCAGCAGCACACCGCCCGTGACGTACATGTGGTGCGCCCACACGGTCGCGGAGAGGCCCGCGATGGCGATCGTCGCGCTGATCAGGCCGATGTAGCCGAAGATCGGTTTCCGGCTGAAGACCGGGATGACCTCGCTGACGATGCCGAAGAACGGCAGGGCGATGATGTACACCTCCGGGTGGCCGAAGAACCAGAAGAGGTGCTGCCAGAGCAGTGCGCCTCCGTTGGCCGGGTCGAAGACGTGCGCGCCGAACTTGCGGTCCGCCTCCAGTACCAGGAGGGCCGCCGCGAGGACCGGGAAGGCCAGCAGGACCAGCACAGCGGTCAGCAGGACGTTCCAGACGAAGATCGGCATGCGGAACATCGTCATGCCGGGAGCGCGCATGCAGATGATCGTGGTGATGAAGTTGACCGAACCGAGGATCGTGCCGAAGCCGGAGAAGGCCAGACCCATGATCCACATGTCGCTGCCGATGCCCGGCGAGCGGACCGCGTCGGTCAGCGGGGAGTAGGCGAACCAGCCGAAGTCCGCCGCGCCGTTCGGGGTGAGGAAGCCGGCGACCACGACGATCGAGCCGAAGAGGTACAGCCAGTACGCGAACATGTTCAGCCGCGGGAACGCCACGTCGGGCGCGCCGATCTGCAGCGGCATGATCCAGTTGGTGAATCCGGCGAACAGCGGCGTCGCGAACATCAGCAGCATGATCGTGCCGTGGATCGTGAACGCCTGGTTGAACTGCTCGGGCGAGACGATCTGGATCCCCGGACGCGCCAGCTCGGCGCGCATGACCAGGGCCAGCACACCACCGACGATGAAGAAGGCGAACGAGGTGACGAGGTAGAGCGTGCCGATCGTCTTGTGGTCGGTGGTGGTCAGCCACTTGATGACGACGTTTCCCGGTTCCTTGGCACGGACCGGAAGCTCGTTCGCGTACGCCTCCTCTTCGTCGGCTGCCCCTGTTGTGCCCGTCGTCGTCACTGGGACGCTCCTTCGGTTGTCGTTCGCGGGTGGACCGAGCACCCGGCAGGGGCGCCGTTTCCACCGGGACGGCCGACAGACCGGTCCCGCGCGCGTCACGCCAGATTCCAGGTGCAGCAAATCAGCCGCGGGGCCGCTATGCGTGGCCCGCCGCCCGCCGCCGCGTGACATTCACCCGTCAGGGCGCCCATGCGCAGGGGCGTGTCGATTGCGGGTGCGGGCCGGGGCCGTGGCGGTCCACGGCAGCGCGACGGACACCGTGACGGTCGTGCGCGCGGAACACGGAACGCGGGCCTTCGGTCCGGTCAACCGGCGGCGGAGGCAGGTCGTTTCATGCCGACGGTCCACCGTGGACCGGGGAGCTGACGGCCGAACTCCTTTACGGTCCGGTGCCGTTGGCCATCGATCCGGTGAACGCCCGGACCCGGGACCGGCGACGGGCTCCCCCGGCGGTGCTCAGGCCAGTCCGCCGGTCGCGCGGATGTTCTGCCCCGTGATCCATCGGCCGTCGTGGCCGGCGAGGAAGGCGACCGCATCGGCCACGTCCGCGGGTTCCCCCAGTCGGCGCAGCGGGATCATGCCGGTGACTGCCTCCAGTGCCTGCGGCTGGTTGGTGCCGCGCAGCAGTTCGGTGTCGGTGGCGCCGGGCGAGACGGTGTTGACCGTGATCCCGCGGGCCCCGAGTTCATGGGCGGCGACGACGGTGAGCTGCTCGACCGCGCCCTTGCTCGCCACGTAGGCGGAGATGCCGGGGCCCGGCCGCACGGTGTTGGCCGTGGAGATGTTCACGATGCGGCCGCCGTCGCGCATCCGCAGCGCCGCGTGGCGGATCGTCGTGAAGACCGCTCTGGTGTTGACCGCCACGAGATCCAGTCGGACGGCCCGGACCCTGCCGCCGTTGCCCCGCACCGTACGGACGACCTCGGCCGCGGCGTCGTCGCTGGTCGCGTAGTTGAAGACCACGTGTGCCCCGTCGCGGCACAGGCGCTCGACGATCGCGCGGCCGATACCCCGTGATCCACCGGTGACCACGGCGTTCCTGCCTGTCAGCACGGCCCCTCCTCCTCCACAGCACGGTTGGTCCGCGCGTCCGAACCTATCGCCGGAACGGCTCCCTGCGGCTCTGGCTGCGCGGAAAGTCTCCAAGTCGGCGGCCTGGCCGCGGTGCCGGTCCGGGACGTGGAACCGCCCCGGCCGGGCATGGTGCCGACCGGGGCGGGAGGGATGGGGGCGACCGGACGCGCCCCTTCTCCGCGGGTGTTTCGTCAGACCGTCTCAGGCGTCTCGTCAGCCGATGGCGGCGATGGCCTGGACGAACGTCTCCGACGGACGCATGACGGCCGAGGCCTTGGCCGGGTCGGGCTGGTAGTAGCCACCGATGTCGACCGGCGAGCCCTGCACCGCGATCAGCTCGTCGACGATGGTCTGCTCCTGCTCGCCCAGCGTCTTCGCGAGCGCGGCGAACGCCTGCGCGAGCTGTGCGTCGTCGGTCTGCTGCGCCAGCTCCTGGGCCCAGTAGAGCGCCAGGTAGAAGTGGCTGCCGCGGTTGTCGATCCCGCCCAGCTTGCGGCTCGGCGACTTGTCCTCGTTGAGGAAGGTGCCGGTCGCGCGGTCGAGGGTGTCGGCGAGGATCTGGGCGCGCGCGTTGCCCGTGGTGGCCGCCAGGTGCTCGAAGCTGGCCGCGAGCGCGAAGAACTCGCCCAGGCTGTCCCAGCGCAGGTAGTTCTCCTTGACGAGCTGCTGCACGTGCTTGGGCGCGGAGCCGCCGGCGCCCGTCTCGAACAGACCGCCGCCGTTCATGAGCGGGACGACGGAGAGCATCTTCGCGCTCGTGCCCAGCTCCAGGATCGGGAACAGGTCGGTCAGGTAGTCACGCAGCACGTTGCCGGTGACCGAGATGGTGTCCTCGCCGCGGCGGATGCGCTCCAGCGAGAACGCGGTGGCCTTCACCGGCGACATGATCTCGATCTGCAGACCGTCGGTGTCGTGGTCGGCGAGGTACGTCTTGACCTTGGCGATCAGCTGCGCGTCGTGGGCGCGGTCCTCGTCGAGCCAGAACACGGCCGGGACGCCGGTGGCGCGGGCGCGGGTGACGGCGAGCTTGACCCAGTCCTGGATCGGCAGGTCCTTGGCCTGGCACATGCGGAAGATGTCGCCGGCGCCCACGGCCTGCTCCAGCACGACGTCGCCGCTGCCGTCGAGGACCCGCACCGTGCCGGTGGCGGGGATCTCGAAGGTCTTGTCGTGGCTGCCGTACTCCTCGGCCTTCTGGGCCATCAGACCGACGTTCGGCACCGAGCCCATCGTCGACGGGTCGAAGGCGCCGTTGGCGCGGCAGTCGTCGATGACGACCTGGTAGACACCCGCGTAGCTGCTGTCCGGCAGCACGGCGAGGGTGTCGGCCTCCTCGCCGTCCGGGCCCCACATGTGACCGGAGGTGCGGATCATGGCCGGCATGGAGGCGTCGACGATGACATCGCTCGGTACGTGCAGGTTGGTGATGCCCTTGTCCGAGTCGACCATGGCCAGCGCGGGGCCCTCGGCCAGCTCGGCCTCGAAGGACGCCTTGATCTCGGCGCCCACGTGCGGCACCGAGTCCAGACCCTTGAGGATGGCGCCGAGGCCGTCGTTCGGGGACAGACCGGCCGCGACGAGCACCTCACCGTACTTGGCGAAGGTGTTCGGGAAGAAGGCGCGGACCACGTGGCCGAAGATGATCGGGTCGGAGACCTTCATCATGGTGGCCTTGAGGTGGACGGAGAACAGCACGCCCTCGGCCTTGGCGCGGGCGACCTGCGCGGTGAAGAACTCGCGCAGCGCCGCGACGCGCATGACCGCCACGTCGACGACCTCGCCCGCGAGCACCGGCACCGACTCGCGCAGCACGGTGGTGCTGCCGTCGTCACCGGCGAGCTCGATGCGCAGCGAACCGGCCTCGGCGATGACCGTGGACTTCTCGGTGGAGCGGAAGTCGTCGACGCCCATGGTGGCGACGTTCGTCTTCGAGTCGGCGGACCACTTGCCCATGCGGTGCGGGTGCGCCTTGGCGTAGTTCTTGACCGAGGCGGGGGCACGGCGGTCGGAGTTGCCCTCGCGCAGCACGGGGTTCACCGCGCTGCCCTTGACCTTGTCGTAGCGCGCGCGGACGTCCTTGTCCTCGTCGGTCTGCGGGTCGTCCGGGTAGTCCGGGAGCGCGTAGCCCTGCGCCTGGAGCTCGGCGATGGCCGCCTTCAGCTGCGGGATCGAGGCCGAGATGTTCGGCAGCTTGATGATGTTGGCCTCGGGCCGCTTGGCCAGCTCACCGAGCTCGGCGAGCGCGTCGTCGATGCGCTGGCCCTCCTCCAGACGCTCGGGGAAGCCGGCGATGATGCGTCCGGCCAGCGAGATGTCACGGCTCTCGACATTGACCCCGGCCGTCGAGGCGTACGCCTGGACAACCGGCAAGAACGAATACGTCGCCAGGGCCGGGGCCTCGTCGGTGTGTGTATAGATGATGGTCGAGTCAGTCACCCTGTGCTCCGCTCCACGTCTGCAACATTGCTTGACATCAAGATATCTCGTGATCGCCCCGGCCTCGACAGGGCCCTGCTCTCATCGACGGCGAAGCGTGTCACCCCGGTCGCGCGGCGTACACCCGCCCCGGATCGTGATCGCACCCGACGACACCCCCGGCAGTAAGCCCGGCGGGCAACAGGCAAGTGTCATACGGTGGTTGCCCCACTGTCCGCCAGAAGGAGTGCGCACATGCCGGTCTCGCTGGGTCTCGGTCTTCCGCAGATGAAGCAGTACGACATCGGCCGCGATGTGGCCGCCGTGGCACGCGCGGCGGAGGAGGTCGGCTACGAGAGCCTGTGGGTCTTCGAGCGGATCATCTTTCCCGAGCCCGCCACGCAGGGGCTGTACGGCGTTCCGGGGCTGCCCTGGCCCGAGCAGTACCGCAGTGTCGCCGACCCGCTGATCACGCTCGCGCTGGCCGCCGGGGCCACGAGCCGGGCCAGGCTCGGCACCAGCGTCCTGGTCGCGCCGCTGCACGTACCGTTCCAGCTGGCCCGTTCGCTCGCCTCGCTCGATGTCGCGAGCGGCGGCCGGGTGATCGCGGGCATCGGCACGGGCTGGTCCCTGGACGAGTACGCGGCCGCCTCGGTCGCCCCCTTCGAGAAGCGTGGTGCGGTCCTGGACGAGCTGCTGGACGTGTGCGCGGCGGTCTGGGGCCCGGATCCGGTCGCGTACGAGGGCGAGCTGACCACCATCGCCCCGTCCGAGGTCGGCCCGAAGCCGGTGCGCCCCATCCCGGTCTATCTGCCGGCGAACAGCCCCCGGGCCACCCGCCGGCTGGTCGACCGGGCGGACGGCTGGATGCCCGTGGCCATGGGCGCCGCCCAGCTGACCGAGCAGTGGAAGCGGGTCCAGGACCTGGCTGCCGAGCGCGGCCGGGAGCGTCCGGTCGGCGTCTGCGCCCGTGCCAACGCCAGGTACAGCGCCGAACCGGTCGGTGGTGCGGACCGCGCCCCCTTCCACGGCGATGTGGCCCAGATCGTCGAGGACCTGGTGGCCCATGCCGCGACGGGCGTTCCGGAGATCCTGCTGGATCTCCAGGGCACGACACGCGACGCCTCGGAGCTGATCGACGTGGCGGCCGAGGTGTACGGGGCGGCGCGGGCGGCGGGCGTCTGACAGCACGGCGACGGAACGGGTACGGGGCGACGGGCCGCGCGGAGCGGCGGCGGAGGCCGCGCGTCATCCGCGTCGGGCCGCGCCCCGGCGGCGGGCCGGGGCGGGCGTACCGCCAGGCATACCGCGGGCGCACACGGTGCACTATGGTCCGCGATGCGACGAGGACTGATGCACGGCACAGCTCGGGCGCTCTCCACGGGGGCTGCGGTCACGCCATCCTGGTGGGGCGTCCACACGGTGCTGTCGGGGACCGCGTACACCCGCCCCGCGCCCTGCCGATCGCGGACGCGGCACGCCCCGCGGACGAAGAAGCGAAGCCGCAGCCCTACTTCACGTACCGCCACGAGAAGTCCCCGGAGCCGAGCGAGTCCGCGCCCGGCAGCAGGGGCGGCAAGGACGACACGGTCCGCAGGCCGTCGGGCGGGGCCGTGAACGTGAAGGGCTACACCGTCGACGGGGGCCGCGTCGTCTTCGGCATCAAGCGGTCCTCGGCGGACCCTGGTCTCGGCGACCCCCGAATCGGGCCGGCAGATGCAGGTGTGGAAGACCCCGCAGTGGATCCGGGTGACCTTCACCCGGGACGACCGCGAGATCTCGGTCTTCTGCACCTGGTACCAGCACGCACCGCTCGTCGAGATCGAAGAGCGGTAGAGCCTCCCCCGGCCCCGGCGCTGCCCGGCCGCACATTCGTTCAGCCTCCTCCGGCACAACGTGATACGCCATCAGTAGAGTCGGCAGCGACCAGGCGAATCCAGCCCGGCCCGTGTGCACCCTGCTCGCTGCCGGACCTTCCCACCTCGCTAGGAGATACCGTTGAGGATGCTGATCAACGTCCCCGAAACCGTTGTCGCGGACGCACTGCGCGGTATGGCCGCCGCCCACCCCGAGCTGACCGTGGATGTCGAGAACCGGGTCGTCGTACGACGCGACGCCCCCGTGGCCGGGAAGGTGGCGCTGGTCTCCGGCGGCGGTTCCGGGCACGAGCCGTTGCATGCGGGGTTCGTCGGGCCCGGGATGCTGTCCGCGGCCTGTCCCGGAGAGGTGTTCACCTCGCCCGTGCCGGATCAGATGGTGCGGGCCGCCGCCGCGGTCGACAGCGGGGCGGGGGTGCTGTTCGTCGTCAAGAACTACACGGGTGACGTGCTGAACTTCGAGATGGCCGCGGAGCTCGCCGAGGACGAGGGCGTACAGGTCACCCAGGTACTGGTCAATGACGACGTGGCGGTGACCGACAGTCTCTTCACGGCGGGGCGCCGGGGTACGGGCGCCACCCTGTTCATCGAGAAGATCGCCGGGGCGGCGGCCGACGAGGGTGCGCCGCTGGAGCGGGTGGCGGCCGTCGCCCGGCAGGTGAACGAGGCGTCGCGGAGTTTCGGGGTGGCGCTCGGCGCCGTCACCACGCCGGCCAAGGGCTCCCCCACGTTCGATCTGCCGCCAGGTGAGCTGGAGCTCGGCATCGGCATTCACGGCGAGCCGGGGCGGGAGCGGCGGCCGATGATGACCTCACGGGAGATCGCGGACTTCGCGGTGGACGCGGTGCTGGACGACCTGCGGCCGACCGGACCGGTGATCGTGCTGGTCAACGGGATGGGCGCGACGCCTCTGCTGGAGCTGTACGGGTTCAATGCCGAGGTCCAGCGGGTGCTGTCCGAGCGGGGCGTCGTGGCAGCTCGTACGCTCGTGGGGAACTATGTGACCTCGCTCGACATGGCGGGCTGTTCGGTGACGCTCTGCCAGGTGGACGAGGAGCTGCTGCGGCTCTGGGACGCGCCGGTGGAGACGCCTGCGCTGCGCTGGGGCCGTTGATCCGCCGGTACCGCACCCCGTCCTGCTGGAGCGACAAGGAGATCATGTGCTCGACGCCGAATTCTTCCACCGTTGGATGGCCGCGGCCGCGGCTCTGGTGAGCCGTGAGGCGGACCACCTCACCGACCTCGACTCCGCGATCGGGGACGCCGATCACGGCAGCAATATGCAGCGCGGGTTCGCTGCGGTGACCTCGGTCCTGGACAAGGCGCCGCCGCAGACCCCGGGGGCCGTACTGATGCTGGCCGGCAGACAGTTGATCTCGACGGTCGGCGGTGCTTCGGGCCCGTTGTACGGGACGCTGCTGCGGCGTACGGGAAAGGCCCTGGGCGACGCCCCCACCGTGACACCGCAGCAGTTGGCGGAGGCGCTCGGGGTGGGCGTCGCGGCCGTGGCGCAGCTCGGTGGGGCGCAGGCCGGGGACAAGACGATGCTCGATGCACTGCTGCCGGCCGCCGAGGCGCTCGGCACGTCGTTCGCGGCGGCCCGGGACGCGGCCGAGGCGGGGGCGCTGGCGACGGTGCCGATGCAGGCCCGCAAGGGCAGGGCTAGCTACCTGGGTGAGCGCAGCATCGGTCATCAGGATCCCGGGGCGACGTCCTCGGCCCTGCTGATCGCCGCGCTGGCCGATACCCGGGCGGCGGACGGGAGCGACGCATGAGTGACGGGAAGCAGGTCGGGATCGTGCTGGTCTCGCACAGCGGCCCGGTGGCCGAGTCGGTCGCCGAGCTGGCCAGGGGCCTTGCCGCGGGTGGCGCCACGGCTCCGGTGGCCGCCGCCGGCGGCACCCCGGCGGGTGGTCTCGGGACGAGTGCGGAGCTGATCGCCGAGGCCGCCAGGTCGGTGGACTGCGGCGCGGGCGTCGCGCTGCTGGTCGATCTGGGGAGCGCGGTGCTCACGGTCAAGTCGATGCTGGCCGAGGGCGACGAGCTGCCGGACGGCTCCCGGCTGGTGGACGCGCCGTTCGTGGAGGGCGCCGTGGCGGCCGTGGTCACGGCGTCGGCGGGCGGCGACATCGCGGCGGTGGCGGCTGCGGCTTCGGAGGCGTACGGGTACCGCAAGCTCTAGGTGTACTGATCACGAGCGTCGTCCGCCCGGAGGGCGGGTCTCGCGGGGTCCGGCGCGTGCGATCGCAAGGCGCCGGGGTGCCCTCGTAGCGGAGCCACCAGGCATTTCGGCAACGCGGCGAGCGTGCGTGCCAGACCCCGCGAGACAGACGGGACTTCTCAAACACGCCCTGGGGTCGGCGGGGCCGCCCCGCACCGTGTCGTGGTGCGGGGCGGCCTCCTGTCAGGCGGGGGCGGGGCGGACCGGCCTTCGGTCCGTCAGGCCGCCGGCGCGGACCCGGCTGCCGCGATCCTGATCTGCGCCTTCTGCGTCGTGCCGTTGACCGTCACGGCGAGCGTGATCGTCCCCGGCCGCAGCGCGGTGAGGGTGCCGGTCGACGGGTCGAGTACCGCCGTGTGGCGGTGACGGGCGCCGCTCCGGTCGCCGATGTGGACGTTCGGGGAGCCGGTCCAGTCCGCGGCCAGCGGGAAGCCGACCGGGACGCTCCGGGTCCCCTGGGTGACGGTCGCGGTGACCTTCGTACGGCTTCCGGTGCCGAGCACCGCGGGCGCGTCGATCCTCAGCGCGTCCACGTGCGCGCGGGTCTGTACGGAGACCCAGTCCGGCCCGCCCTGCCACGGCTGTTGCCGCGCGGCGGCCTGTGCTCCGTGGCTGACGCGGTCGGCGCCGACCAGCGACCAGCCGGTGAAACCGCCGTCGTCCGCGGGCCCGGCCGGTGCCTTGCCGGAGTTCCCGTTGATGAGGTACGGCACGCCGTCGACGTGCGAGGCGTGGAAGACCCCCACGTGGCTGCCGATGAAGGCCGCGCCCTTGCCCGTCGTACGGCGGAAGTCGGCGAGCCACTGTTCGACCAGGGCCGCCTCCTTGCGGTCCCCGAGTTGGCTGCCCTTCTGCGCGGTCGGATCGCGCGGCGGCACGTGCTCGATCAGCATGAGCGAATCGACGTCACGGTCCTTCGCCGCCGCGTCCAGCTGGGCGCGGAGCTGCTCGATCTGAGCGAAGCCCCCGCCGCGCAGGCTGAGGCTGGATGTGTCGAGCGTGACGAAGCGGGTGCCCTTGTGGTCGAACGTCCGCTGGGCGGGCCCGAATTCGGTGACCTGGGCGGGCCCGAATTCGGTGACGAAGTTGTCGATGCGGCCGCCCATCACCTCGTGGTTGCCCGGTACGTAGTACCAGGGCAGCGAGTCGCCGAGTTCCTCGGTGAGGATACGGCGGGCGAAAGCCAGGTCCGCGGGCGATCCTTCGTCGACCAGGTCCCCGTTGACGACCAGGAAGTCCGGGGCCGCCGCCTTGATCTCGCGCAGGGTCCGCCGTGCCTGGGCGACGATCGCGCTGTCCGGGTCGCGGGCGACGAACTGGGCGTCGGACATCACCGCGAACTGCCAGTCCCTGCGCCCGGTCACGGCCGCCGGGTCGATCAGCGGGTCGGCGGGAGCGGCCTGTTCGGGCAGGTCGACGCTGGGTGGCACCTGGGCGGTGAGGTCGTCGATCACGATCTCACCCGTGTACTGCTTGGCCGCCCCGGTCTCCGCGAGGTAGAAGCGGGAGACGGAGAGCGGCATGGCGGCTCCCGGCGGCACGGCGAAGGTGACCTGCCGCCAGCCGTTCCAGGTGATGTACGGTCCGCGCAGCAGTTGGTCGGAGCCCGCCGCGTCCTTGAGGTGCAGGGTCGGCCAGGCGCCCTGGCCGTCGCCCTTGATCCACAGCTTGAACGACTGGGGCTGGCCGGGCACGGCGACCGGCTGGGGCGGGGCGGCGTAGGCGGCACGGGTCGCGGTGGACAGGGTGAAGTCGTAGCCGAGCTTCAGTCCGGTGCCGTTGTGACCGTCGGGTGTGGCCGCCAGCGATCCGTCCGCGCGGGCCTGGCTGAACTTCCAGGACCCGGCGTCGTCGAAGGAGGAGACGGCCTGTTCGGTGAGGCCGACGCTGACGGCGAGGACGGTGGTGGTGCCCGCGACGGTCACCTTGATCTGTCCGGCGCCCGAGCCGGTGCGCGAGGCAACGGTGAAGGAGCCCTGTCCGTCGTCACGGATGTCGAAGAGGGCGCGGTCGTACTCGAGCGCGATGTCGCGCGGCTCGACGGGGGCGCTGGTGCCGTGGGCGTCGAGGCCGACGACGCCGAAGGTGCCGGTGGCCCCGGCGTCGGCGAGGCCCACCCGCCGGGTGGTGGGCTGGATCCGGGCCAGCTCGTCGAGGACGGTCAGGGAGGTGCTGCCGTGCGCCGGCCCGCGTTCGGCCCGTACGTCTCGTCGTACCCGGTCGCGGTGAGGCGCCGGGTGAGGCCGGGGAAGACCCGGTCGGGGTGGCCGCCCTTGACGGGGTCGACGCCCGGGGCGAAGCCGGCGGGGGTACGGGGCTGGACCCAGTAGCCCTTCAGTCGTCCGCTGCCGTCGGGGGCGGTGAGGGCGAGGCCGTTGGGGACGGTGCGTTCGCTGCCGTCGGAGGGGCTGTTCTCCACCTGGAGCGCGTCGCTGCCGGGTGCGCGGGCGACGAGGGTCGACGATCCGCCGCCGTCCAGGTTGAGTGCGCTGTACGAGCCGGCGCGCCGCATCATCAGGGCGAGTTCGGTGAGGGTGACGCCGCCGCTGTCGGCCTGCCGCCCGTCGACGGTGAGGATCTGCATGGTCCGGCCGTCCTTGGAGAAGCCGACGGCGGTGCGGGGTGCGGCGGTGTTGTTGCCCTCGCCGTCGTGGTTCTGCGCGACTCCGTCGACGACGAGGAGTTCGCGGCCGCCGACGGCGGTGCGCGGCACGGCCCCGCCGTCGGTGCGTGCCCGGTAGGTCAGGGACACCGGGTCGCCGGGCTCCAGGGCGTCGAGTGCGCCGGCTCCGGCTTCGCGGCCGACCAGGACGGTGGTGCCGTCGGGGACGGCCCCCGATCCGGGTGTGTGCGAGACGGAGACGACCTTGCCGCCCCGTACGACCGCTTCGGCGACCGGGGTCGCGTTGTCAACGGTCAGGGCACGGTCGGCGGTTCCCCAGGCCGAGGTGTACGCGCCGACTCCGCCGGCCGGCACATTGGCGGCGTTGTACGCGACGAGCGGCCGCTGCCCGGCGGGCAGGGTGAGTGTCCCCTCGAAGTACAGGTTCAGGATGCGGCCCGCGCTGTCGGGACCGATGCCGACGGCCCGGTCGATCCCGGGGGCGGGCGACTGGACGGTGGCCCCGTCCTTGATGCCGATCCCCTCGGGCGCGCCGGTCTGGTTGATGTCGAAGAAATCGGCGTTGATCGCGGCGACGGTGCGACGGCCGCGGCCCGCGTCGTGTCCGGCGGCCAGTTCGGAGACGGTGTGCCGCTCGGAGACCTTGCCGGAGGAGAGGTAGTCGGCGCGTACGCCGCTGCCGGTGAGGTCGACGGAGAGGTTGTCGACCCGCAGCCACTTGTCGGACTCGAGCCGGTCGTACGAACTGAGGCGGACCCCCGGGGCGATCGGGCGGGACGTACGCGCGGTCTCGATGCCGTCGCCGTCCGCGACCGATCGGAGCGCCCCTGCCGCGTTGCTCGCGGGTGGCGGAGCGACCGGTCTGAGGATCTCGGCGGGGGTGCGGGGGCGTGGGTCGGGGTTCGAATCGGCGAGTGCGGGGGAGATCGCGCCGATGGTCATGGCGGACACCGTCACGAGCAGCACGAGCGGGCGCGCGACCGTCCCGTGTCCTCGCGCCGCCCTCCCGCGCGGTCCGGTTGTCCTGCCGACTATGCCAAGGCCCACAAGTCCTCCTGGAATCCCGATGGTTGCGCGGCCCGGTCCGGGCAAAGGCGCTGTCGGCGGACAGCATGGCGGCGCGCGCAACCGCGCACCAGGGGGCATCGGGAACCTCGCGGCGAACAGGACGCGTCGGCTCGATGACGGCAGTGATCGCCGGGAAAGGGGTGTCGTCCGCGGCGGTGTGCCCCGGCCGGGACGCAGACTTGACGGCATGCCAACCCAGAAGCGCGTCAGGCGCAGTGCGGGCCTTCTCCTGTTCCGCCGGCCGAACGGGGCCGTGGACGAGGCGACCATGGACGATACGGTCGTGGACGAAGCGACCATGGACGTCACGGCCGTGGACGACGGCGCCCGGTTCGAAGTGCTCATCGGGCACATGGGCGGCCCGTTCTGGGCGGGCCGCGAGAGCGCGGCCTGGTCGATCCCCAAGGGGGAGTACGGCCCCGAGGAGGAACCCGAGGCCGCCGCCCGCAGGGAGTTCGAGGAGGAGTTCGGACGTCCGGCGCCGGACGGTGAGTGGGTGGCGCTGGGTGCGGCACGTCAGTCCGGCGGCAAGACGGTGACGGTGTGGGCGCTGGAGGCGGATCTCGATGCCGCGACGGCGGTCCCCGGGACGTTCACCATGGAGTGGCCGAGGGGGTCGGGCGTGCTGCGGGAGTTCCCGGAGGTCGACCGGTTCGCCTGGTGCACGCCCCGGGACGCGGCGGAGCGGCTCGTCACGGGACAGCGGGTCTTCCTCGACCGGCTGCGGGAGCACCTGGCGGACGGACGGGTGACGCCCGATCAGGGTGGTTGTTGACCGGGCCGTTCGACAACCGGACGGACGGGAGCGGACGGATCAGTGGTGCGCGCTCTCGCCCTGTGCCGCCTCGATGCTGCTGTGCAGGTCGCTCGTCGCGTCGAGCGCGGCGGCTCCGGAGACGACCAGGCAGGCCAGCAGCGCCGCCGCCGCGGCACGGCCGACGCGGGGCCGTGTCGTATTCCGGCCGAGCAGCGCGGCGACGCGGCGCGGTACGGGCCCGGCCGCTGCGGCAAGCGCCACCCGTGGACGGGGCTGCGGAGCGTCTTCGGCGGCGCGGGCGGCGAGGGCGGCCCGGCCGATGGCGCGGGCGGCGACCCGTCGGTCCCCGACGGCGGAGGCGGCCGCCTCGTCGGCGCAGCGCTCCAGGGCGTAGCCCATCGGGGCGCGCAGGGAACGCAGCGCGGGGTGGCAGAGCCCGGCGGCCTCGGCTGCGGCGATGAAGAGGTGGTGGCGGCCCGCGAGATGGGCGCGTTCGTGTGCCAGCAGGGCATCGCGTTCGGCGGGGTCGAGTGCGCGCAGCATTCCCGTGGTGACGACGATCCGGCCGGGAGTCCCGGGGCGGCCCGGCAGTGCGTAGGCGTCGGGGCGGCTGTCGCGCAGGACGGCCAGCTCACCGGCGGTGCGCCCGTCGAACCGTCCGGCCCGGCACAGCTCGGCCCAGTGGCGGCGTGCGGCGCGGGCGACGGCGGCGGCGCAGCCCACGAGGAGAGCCAGTGCGGCGACCGCCAGGGACACGGTGACGGCCGGGGCGGAGTCGGAGAGCGGTCTGACGAGTTCGCCCACGGCGGAGACCGCGGAGAACCGGGTCGCGCCGGGCACCACGAGCAGGACCAGGGCGAGGACGCTGCACACGGCGAGGCCGACGCCCGTCGCGGCGAGCAGCCGTACGGCACGCACCGGCGACAGCGCGTCCGCCAGACGGCGGGCCGCGGGCACCGCCAGGAACGGCATCAGCAGCGGAACCCACACTGCGTAGATCATGGGGCTTCTCCGTCGAGCAGGTCCCGGAGCAGCTGCTCGTCCTCGTCGGTGAGCTGTGAGACGAACCGGGCCAGGACGGTGCTGCGGTCCTCCTGCTTCCGCAGCTCGCTGTGCATCCGGCGGGCGGTCAGGCCGGGCGCGTCCTCGGTGGGGGTGTAGGCGAATCCGCGACCGGCCCTGGTGCGGGCGACCGTGCCCTTCTCGTACAGGCGCGACAGGATCGTCGCGACGGTGGTGCGGGCGAGTTCCGCACCGATCGCGCTCTGGACCTGACCGGGGGTGAGCGGGGCTCCGGCTGCCCACAGCGCCGCCAGGATCGTGGACTCCAGCTCGCCGGCGGGTCGGCGTTCCGATGCGGCGGGAGGCGGTGACGGATGCTGCGGGGCGACTTCCGGCGCCGGTCCGGAAGCCGGTTCGCCGTGCGGGCGGGGGCGGGGTTCTCCGCTCGATATCCCCTTCACCTGGGACATGGGAACTCTCCTCCCCCTTCGGGCGTCTACAGTGATGTAGACCGTCTACATCACTGTAGTCAGTCCGGGCGTTCCGTCGGTCCGCCCGCTCACCATTATGGGAGACCCTCCACCGTGTCCGTATTCTCACTGGCGTCCGCACCACAGGCGGTGAACCTGCTGGACGCGGGGTCACTGCTCGGAGCGTTCGGTGCGCTCGGCATCGCCGTCGTGCTCTTCGCCGAGACGGGACTGCTCGTCGGCTTCTTCCTGCCCGGCGATTCCCTCCTGTTCACGGCGGGCCTTCTCTGCGTGTCCGGCGCCCACGGTCCGGTGCGGCTGTCGTTGCCGCAGGTCCTGATCGCCGCCGTGGCCGGTGCGCTGCTGGGCGCCCAGGCGGGCTACTGGATCGGCCGACGGGGCGGCCGGGCCCTGCTCGCCCGCAGTCGCGCCAAACGGCTGCACGAGGGCGCCGCCCGCGCCGAGGAGCTCCTCGGCAGATACGGCCACGCGCGGGCGATCGTGCTGGCCCGCTTCGTACCCGTCGTACGCACGGTGCTCAACCCGCTGGCCGGGGCACTCAACGTCCCGGCCCGGCTGTTCACCCTGTGGCAGGCCGTCGGCGGCGTGATCTGGACCGTCGGGCTGGTCCTGGCGGGCTACGCACTGGGGTCCTCGGTGCCGAACGTCGACCGTTATCTGCTGCCGATCGTCGCCCTCGTGGTCGTGGTCTCCCTCATCCCGCTCGCCGCCGAACTGCTCCGCTCCCGGGGCCGGCGCACCGCCGAAGGGGAAAACAGCTGATGCCGCTCGCCTCCACCGCCACCTCGATCGACGGTGGACTGTACACCTGGATCACCGAGCTGGCCCAGCGCTCCCCCACCGCCCTGGATTCCGTCATCCGTATCTGGTCGGACTACGGGCTCGCCCTGTTCGCCCTGCTGATGCTCGCCTCCTGGTGGCGCTCCCGCTCCACCGATCCCGCTCGCACCGCGATGGCGCTCTGCACCCCGCTCGTCGTGGTGGCCGCGTATCTCGCCAACGACCTGGTGAAATCGGTCTTCCACGAGCAGCGGCCGTGCCAGACCCTCCATGTCGTGACGGTGGAGGCATGCCCGGCACTGGGCGACTGGTCCTTCCCCAGCAACCACGCCGCCATCGCGGCGGCCGCGGCGACGGCGATCTGGCTGACCGACCGCCGGCTCGGCGCCATCGCGGTGCCCGCCGCCGTGCTGATGGCCGCGTCCCGGGTGTGGATCGGTGTGCACTACCCGCACGATGTGCTGATCGGGCTGGTGACCGGCACGCTCGTCGCCTGGCTGCTGACGTTCGCGGCACGGCGCTGCGCCCCGGCGGTGATCCGGCTGCGCGACACCCCGCTGCGCCCCCTGGTCGCGACACGGTGACCCGAGGGCTCGGGCGACCGGGCCCACCGCTCGCGGCCTCGCCGCGAGGCCGCGAGCGGTGCACAAGGGACGGAGCCCTACCGGGTGGCGCTGCCGGGCAGGCGGATGACGGCCCGGCCGCCGTCGAGGTCGACGGTGGAGCGGTGGGTCGGCGCGCCGTCCTCCTCGTCGTCGCGCATCAGCAGGGCGCTCTGGCGCTCCTTGAGCTCGCTCTGCTTGCCGGGCGAGAAGCTCGCGTGCAGCTGCTCGAACCCCGTCGCCGACACCTGCCCCTGCCGCGCGCTGTTGCGCCAGGGCAGCAGACCGACCCGCCCCGCGCGCAGCATCAGCTGATCGAGAAAGGCGACCACGGTCAGCCCGATCACCAGTCCGGGCAATGTCATCAGCGCGACGAATTCCATCCGCCCAGTCTCTCCTCGGGCGGCACGGTACGCATCGGTCGCGGGTATGACGATGCGGGCCGTCGCACCGTGCGACGGCCCGCGGGGCCGTGAGAAGGAGCTCCCGGCCGGTCAGCCGTTGGGATCCGGTCGGCCGTCGAGGTTCCGGTCAACCGTTGGGAAGGATGACCGCGCGGCCGTTGATCTTGCCGTGGTGCAGCCGCTCGTACGCCAGCGGCGCCTCGTCCAGGGTGTACGTCTCCACATGGACCTCGACCGCTCCGGCACGGGCCAGGTCGAGCACCTCGGCGAGCTCGGAGCGCGATCCCCAGTACGGGGAGGTCACCGTCGTGTTGTACGGCAGGGAGCCGAAGCCCACCGGCAGGGCGCCCCCGCCGAGGCCGACGATCGTGACGTCGGAGTCGATGGCGGCCGCGGCCCCGGCGGTGGCGACGGTGGGCGGCGCTCCGACGAAGTCGAGGACGACCTGCGCGCCGATCCCGCCGGTGAGTTCCCGGACCTTCGCCGCGGCGTCCTTGTCGGACAGAACGGTCTCGTGGGCGCCGACGGCGCGGGCGAGGGCGAGCTTGTCCTCGGCGACGTCGAGGGCGATGACCCGGACGGCCGTCATGGCGCGCAGCAGCTGGACCGCGACATGGCCCAGACCGCCGGTGCCGATGACCACGGCGGTGGCGCCTGGTACCAGCTTGGGCAGCGACCGCTTGATCGCGTGGTACGGGGTGAGGCCCGCGTCGGTGAGCGGCACGGCCTGGACCGGGTCGAGGTCGCCGAGCGGTACCAGGTGGCGCGGGTCGTCGACGATCATGTACTCGGCCATGGCGCCGGGCGAGCCGAGTCCGGGCGGCGTGATGCCGAGCTCCTTGGCGCGCAGGCAGTAGTTCTCCTTGCCCTCGGCGCACTTGACGCACGTGCCGCAGCCCCAGGGGCCGTAGACCGCGACGGAATCACCGACCGAGAGCCCGCTCACTCCGTCGCCGAGGGCGGCGACGGTGCCGACGCCCTCATGGCCGAGGGTGAGCGGCAGCGGGAACGGGATCTGCTCCGCGGGCCAGCTCATCACGGCGATGTCGGAGTGGCAGACACCCGCGGCGGTGACCTTCAGCATCACCTGGCCGGGGCCGGGCTCCGGGTCGGGCACGGTGACGACCTCGGGTGCTGCGCCCACGGTGCGGTACTGAACGGCCTTCATGGAATTCTCCTCACGTTCTTTGTTCCATTCCTCGCCCCCGTTCCCCCGTTCACCACTCAGGAGGCGGAGTAGCCGCCGTCCACCAGGTGATAGCTGCCGTGGATGAAGGAGGCGCGGTCGGAGAGCAGGAAGGCGGTGAGTTCGGCGACTTCCTCCGCCTTGCCGAGGCGGCCGGCCGGGTGCAGCGAGATCAGGTGGTCGCGGGCCACGCTGTCGGTGTTGCGCAGCGGCGGCGTGTCGATGAAGCCGGGGCCGACGGCGTTGACCCGGACGTTCCGGGCCTCGTACTCGAGGGCCGCCGTCTTGGTGAGGCCGACGACGCCGTGCTTGGCGGCCACGTAGGCGGGCGATCCGGCGAAGCCGTTGGTGCCGAGGATCGACGACATGTTGACGACGGCGCCGCCGCCCGCCTCGACGATGGCCGGAAGCTCGTAGCGCATCGAGTAGAAGACACCGCTGAGGTTGGTGGCGACGACCCGGTTCCAGTCCTCGATCCCGTACTCGCCGGTGGGGCTGCTGGGGCCGCCGATTCCCGCGTTGTTGACAGCGAGGCGCAGGGCGCCGAAGGTGTCGACGGCGAAGCGCACACCCGCTTCGACGGAGGCGGGGTCGGTCACGTCCATGGCCACGGCGGCGGCCTTGGCGCCGGCGCTCTCCAGTTCGGCGACCGCCTTGCGGGCACTGGCCTCGTCGTAGTCGGCGACGACGACGGACGCGCCGCCCGCGGCCAGTCGGTGGGCGAGGGCCAGTCCGATGCCGGAGGCTCCGCCGGTGATGAGGGCGGTCCTGCCGGCGAACTCCTGGTCGGCGGAGGTGGGGGTGGTGCTCATGAGTCTGTGCTTCCTTCCGTGGTGCTGTTCGGCGCCTGCCCGGCGGGAGGCTGCGCGAGCAGTTCCCCGGCGAGGGCGTCGAAGGCCTGCCCGATGAGTCGGGGCAGGTCGTCCGGTTGCCCGGCGCGTGCCCAGGCGGCCTGGGCCGCGAGGAGTGCTCCGGCGCCCGCGGCGACCGTGACGGCAGGGCGGATGTCCCGTCGCGGGTCGACCCCGAGCCGGTCCGCGACGATGGCGACCGAGTCCTCCTGGGCGTCCACCCGGATGTGGTGGAAGGCCGCGTAGAGAGTCGGCTCCTGTTCGGCGAGGACCAGCAGGTCGAAGATCCGCTCGCGCCGGTGCCAGGCCTGCGTGCCGGGGTCTTCGAGCCAGTCGTGGACGGCCCTGCGGTAGGCGGTGAGCGGGGGCTCGTCGGCGGGGCGGGCCCGCAGGGCGTCGTTGATCCGGTCGCCGTCGCCCCGGAGCGAGTCCAGGACCGCGGCTTCCTTGCTCGTGAAGTACCGGCTGAAGGTGCGCCGGTCGACGTCCGCGCGTTCCGCGATCTCCTCGACCGTCACATTCCTCAGGCCCCGGTCGAGTACGAGCTCGAACGCGGACTGCGCCAGTGTGTCCCGGGTCCTGCGGGCCTTGCGGCTCCGCCGCTCCGGGGTCTTCCGTTCCGGACTCATAAGTGCACCGTACACCTAAAAATGTCCCGCCGCGACATGAGTCGCGTCGGGACATTCCATCGCTGTGAGAGGTACCTTCCGTGCCTCGCTACCGGCCGCTGAACACCGCGGCCGCCCGGCGGGCGCCGTGGTCGGCGGCCGTGGGCCGGTCGACGCTGCCGGCCGCTGTCCGGTGCAGGGCGAGCGCGGCGATGTCGTCGCGCCGCACGCCTCCGGAGAAGGCCGCGAGGTCCGCGTCGAGCGCCTCCAGCACCTCGTACGGCGCCCGTTCCGCCCAGCGGCCCAGCCGGGCATCCAGCGGATAGAAGGCGCCGGACGCGTCGCGCGCCTCGGTGACCCCGTCCGTGCAGAGCAGCAACGTGGCACCCGGCGGGAAGTCCAGCCACTCGGCGGCCCTCGCCTCGCGGCTGAGTTCCGCCATGCCCAGCGGGACGGAGGTGTGGCGCAGCGGAACGGCAACGGCCACGCCGTCGTGCAGCAGCCGGGGCGGCAGATGGCCGCAGTTGACGGCCTGGACCCGGTCGCTCCCGTCGAAACCGAGCACCAGCGCGGTGACGAAGCGTTCGGTCTCCCCGGTCTGGGCGGAGAACACGTTGTGCCGGGCGACCGCGTCCTCCAGGGCATCGACCACACCCGTCAGGGCGGGCTCGCGAATGGCGGCTTCCCGGAACGCTCCGAGCACGGCGAAGCCCGCCCCGATCGCGGCGAGGCCCTTGCCCTGGACATCCCCGATGATCACCCGGGTTCCGTAGGGCGACTGGACGACCTCGTAGATGTCGCCGCCGACCAGGCGGTCCTCCTCGATCGGCGTATAGATGCCGTGGGCGAGGACCTGGTCGGTCAGAATGGGCAACGGGCGCAGGATCTGGCGCTGGAGCGCGACGGCGGCGGAGCGCAGCCGGGCGATCTGCGTGGCGTGGCGGATCCGCAGCGCGCAGGCGCCGACGCCCAGGCAGCAGGCCAGCACGGTGACGATCACGCCGGTGGTGATGTCCCAGAACGTGCCGCCGGACACCAGGAGCGAGCCGACGGCGACGATCATGATCAGGGTGGAGACGCCCACGGTCTGCCGGATCGTTCCGAAGACCGACACGAGTGCGGGCACGACCACCAGCAGCGGTACGAGGCGCAGGTCCTCACCGGTCCGGGTGTCCAGCAGGACGACCAGGGCCGTCAGCAGGGCCAGACCGCCGAACAGCGCGGGGTTCCCGACCCGTGGCGCGTGAACGGCCGCCTCCCCCGCATCCGCCCCCGGGAGCGTCTCTCCACGTGGGGCAAGCAGGCGCGGAAGCCCGATCGTCACGGCCGGCTCCTCCCGGGATCTGCCGGCCCGGCGCCGGCGTTCCGTCCCAGTTCACCCGACTCCGGGGGGCGGCACACGAGGCTTACGGCCTCTCTGGCCGCGCCGAAGGTCCCGAGACGGGAGGCGGCAGTGACCTTCGGCCCTCCGCCGGTGGGCCGAAGGTCCCGAATCGCGGGTCAGCCCACGGCTGCCGTGCGGGCCTCGCGCTCACCGCCGACGGGAGCGGGCAGGCGCGTCGGCAGCGGTTGCGGGACGAGCGCCGAGAGGAAGGACGTCCGGCGGCGGAGCACGAATCCCAGGGATTCGTAGAGCCGGACGGCGTTGGTGTTGGAGGCGGCGGCGTGCAGGAACGAGGTTTCGCCGCGCCGCCCGATCTCGTGGGCGACGGCGCGCACGAGTCCGGTGCCGAGTCCCTGACCGCGTACGGACTCGTCGGTGCAGACGGCGCTGATCTCGGACCAGCCCGGCAGGTGCAGCCGTTCGCCGGCCATGGCGACAAGCACCCCCTCGCGCCGTACCCCGAGGTAGGTGCCGAGCTCGACGGTGCGGGGCAGGAACGGGCCCGGCCGGGTGCGCTCGACCAGGGCGAGCATGTCGGGCACATCGGCGGGGCCGAGCCGTACGGCCTCGGGGAAGGGTGCCGTCGCGACCCCGGCATCGACGAGCTGGACGCCCTCGGCCCGGAAGACGATCTCCCAGTCGTCCGGCGGCGGCTCGCGGAAGGCGGTGATGGTGACGGCACCGCCGGGTCCGGCCAGCGCCGACGCATCGTCCCAGTCCCCGGCCTCCGGGACGTCCGGGATCGCGACCCACGGGGCCACGTCCGCCTGGTAGCGCAGGATTCGGCCGCGGCGCTCGGCGAAGTGGGCGTGCGGGCCGGTCAGTGCGGAGCGGACCGGGTTGTCCAGCGGGTGCACGGTGCCGGCAGCGGCATGGGGCGTGCTCACGCGACCACCTCGATCACGATCTTGCCGAGCGTGTGTCCGTTCTCCACGGCGCGCAGCGCGTCCCCCGCCCCGGCGAGCGGGAAGGCCCGGTTCACATGGGTGTGCAGGGCGCCGGTGACGACGAGGTTCGCCACCTCGTCGAGGACCGCCGCGGTGCGGGCCCGCTCGACGGCCGCCCCGCCGAGCTCCACGGCCAGCGGCTTGCCCCCGGCGCTGATCAGTGCGGCCGGGTCCGCGAGCAGTGCGGCCGCGGCCCTGAGGGCGTCGCCGCCGACCAGGTCGAAGACCGCGTCCACGCCGTCGGGGGCCGCCGCCCGCACCCGGTCGGCGAGTCCGGGGCCGGATTCGACGTGCACCGCGCCGAGCGACTCGACGAAGTCCTTCTTGGCCGTGCTCGCGGCGCCGAGGACATGGACGCCGCCGTGCCGGGCGAGCTGTACGGCCGCGGTTCCCACACCGCCCCCGGCCCCGGTGATCAGCAGGGTCGAGCCGGGGGCGAGGTCCAGCTGACGGATACCGTCGTACGCGGTGGCGGCCGCGACCGGCAGTACCGCCGCGTCGGTGAACGACAGCCCGGCCGGCTTGTGGGCGGTCACGGCGACGGGCAGCAGCGTGTACTCGGCGTACCCGCCGGTCACCGGGTTGCCGAAGACCTCGTCCCCGATCGCGAACCCTTCGACGTCCGGGCCGATCCGCGCGACGACCCCGGCGGCCTCGCTGCCGAAGACGGTGGGAAAGGGCTGCGACACGCTGCCGGGCCTGATGTACCCCGTGCGCAGCTTCCAGTCGACCGGGTTGACCCCGGCAGCCCGGACCGCGACGAGCAGCTCACCTGGGCCCGGCACCGGCACGTCCTGCTCGATGAGGGCCTCCACCTCCGGCCCGCCGTTGCGGGTGAACACGTACGCCTTGGGCATGAGCTACCTCTCTCCTGTTCACGACACCGGCGGCCGGGCCGGTCACCGATCACCACAGCAGCAGGAAGGCCCTCGTCCGGGCACGTATTCCCTCTCGGCGGAGCGTTCACCGGGCTGCAATGATTCGGCGCGGGCCGCCCGCGACCGGGTCCACGAGACTCGCCGGACCGGTACCGGCACCGGAAGCCGGGGTCAGCCCTTGAGGCTCCTCATCAGGTCACGCATGTCGCTGATCATCGCGGACTGGTACGGGGACAGGTCCGAGGTGTCCGGCCCCTCGTCGGACGGGACTTCGCCCCCGTCGCTGTTGTACTGCGTGTAGGAGGCGAGACTCAGCGAGAGGACCGCGCCGCCCTCCAGTACCCGCAGTTCCGCAGTGCCGTCGTCCTGCGTCAGCACGTACGCGCTGTCGCCGAGGTTCGGGACCTTCTCCACCTTCACATCGGCATCGACACCGGCATCGGTCACCCCGCGCATCGCCTCGAATTCGGCTGCGGGGTCGGACCTCTTGTGAAGTGCCACCGTGATCCCGACGGAGTAGTCGGTGTACCAGCGGTTCCCGAGCGACTTCTTCGCGGCCGGTGACCGAAGGGAGATGAAGCACTCCGCCCGGTCCACGGCCGGGTCGTTCAGGAGCTCCGGCTTGAGCCTGGGCGTCTCGTCCTTCGGCGCTATCGCCGCGCCTATCGCCCTCAGCCGCACGGTCGGACACGGGTCCTCCTCCAGCCGGTATCCGTGCATGTCCGGTTTCCGGTCCCCGAAGGGATGCAGGTACACCGCACCTGCCCACACGGCCGAAGCCACGACGGCTCCACCCAGCGCCCACAACCACGGGCGACGCGTCCGGGGACCTCCCGTGGGCTTCCGGTCGAAGTCGCCCACCACCTCGCCCGCCCCGACCGCACCGAACTCGCCCACCATCTCCGGCTCGGAGATCACCTGTGCCCCCCTCGGCCACGCCATCCGTCCACCACATGATGGCCCACGCGATGACCACGGGACCGGTGGACCTGCGAAGATGTCGCGGCCCCACTGAAACGCATCGCCAGGGGCCGGGCTTCGGGAGACAGCGGACGCGCGGTGCACGGGCAGGGGGACACACATGGGAGCGTCGGGTGCCGTGGTGCGGCGTGGGCTGTTGTTCGGCATCCGGGCAGGGGCGGTCCCGGCCGGGATGTGCGCCGCGCTGTGGGCGGTGATCGCGCTGGCGGGGCTGTTCGGAGGGCCGGTGGGAAGCACGCTCGAGAAGCCCGTGGCGGGCTCCGTCGCCGTGCTGGGTTCCCTCGCCGTGGGGGCGGGGCTGGGCCTGATGACGGGCATGGTGCTGGCTGTCGTGCCGTCACGCGTGCTCGCCTCCGCTCCCCTGCGCGGCCTGGCCTGTTTCGTGGTGGGGACCATGCTGTCCGCGGGCGAGGTGGTGGTGATGGACGTGTCGTCCGAGGGCGGCTTCGGACCCGTCGCCCTGGCCGTACTGGCCATGCCGGTGGTGGGTGCCGTCGCAGCGGCGCGCAGCCGTTCCATCGCGGCCGCGCGCCTCGGTACCGCGGACCCGTTGTGAGGCGGCGGAGCGACGGCGACGGTCCGCCGGCCGAAGTTGCCGTCTTCCTCCCGAACCTGCACCACCGAAGTCGGAACACCGTCGATTTCGACTCAACTACCGCTGGATATGCGCCGGTCGGTCCCCATTGCCCCGTCGGCTGTGGCAGTCTGTTGAGCGACCGCCCCACCGGGCTCCCCCGTACCGGTGGGGCGGTTCTGCTGTCCCGCCCCCGAGTCGTGGGGATATGACGGGCAGTCACGACAATTCCCGGCCATAGATGCCGTGTGCCCTGATCAACTTTCCCCTTTTCCGCATGGGTTTTCCGTCCGGGGGCAGGTGCATACACCTCATGGGCTACGACCAGGGGAGCGTGACGAGATGACGGCGCACACTGCGCGGACCGCCGGTACGGAGCGAGCGGAGAGTGCCCGCCCGACACCGGCGGACGTGTCGGCCGGGGACATCGGCGGCCTGCCGTGGATCGAGGACGCGGGCAAGATCGCTCCTTGTGACGCGCGCGAGCTGTCCAGGCTGTTCTTCGGCCGCCTCCAGGTCCTGGAGGAGGGGACCCCCGCCCATCAGTACGCGCGGAACACCCTCATCGAGATGAACCTCTCTCTCGTACGGTTCGCCGCGGGACGGTTCCGCAACCGGAGCGGCGGCGACATGGAGGACATCGTCCAGGTCGGCACCATCGGGCTGATCAAGGCCATCGACCGGTTCGAACTGTCCCGCGAAGTCGAGTTCACCTCCTTCGCGGTCCCGTACATCACCGGGGAGATCAAACGATTCTTCCGCGACACCACCTGGGCCGTGCATGTCCCGCGCCGGCTGCAGGAGTTGCGGGTCGACATCGCCAGGACCAAGGAGTCGCTCGTCACGGAGCTCGACCGTGACCCCACGGTCCCGGAGCTGGCCGAGCAGCTGGGGCTGAGCGAGGACGAGGTCACCGAGGGCATCGTGGCGGCCAACGGGTACGCGGCGGGTTCGCTGGACATGCCGGCCGATCCCTCGGAGGCGGGGCGGCGCCACGCGCCGGGGCGCACCTTCGCCGATGTCCTGGGCGGTCCGGATCCCGCCCTGGAGACGGTCGAGAATCTGCACGCGCTCGCGCCACTGCTGGGCTGTCTCGACGCTCGCGAGCGTCGCATCATCGACATGCGTTTCGGCCAGGAGATGACACAGTCCCGGATCGGCGCGGAACTCGGCATCTCGCAGATGCATGTGTCGCGGCTGATCAGCAGGATTCTGCGGAAGCTCCGCAGCGGAATGCTCGTCGAGGAGTGACCCCCCTCGTCCCGGTCCGCGGCCACCGGGCCGGCCCGTCACGCAGGCCCGGAGCTGTTCGCCCCGGCGTCCTCGGGCCGACCGGTGGGGAGGCTCAGCCGCCGTCCTTCTCCGGGGCGCGGCCCGCGTAGTAGGTGGCGATCATGTCCTCGCCGCCGTGCCCCGCCGCCTCGGCGCGCAGAAAACGGTCGGCCGACGCCGCGACCAGGTCCAGCCGCACCCCCGAGGACTGCGCGGCGTCCAGGATGAGGCGGGTGTCCTTGAGCGCGGTGGACAGGGCGAAGCTCGGGGTGAGATCGCCGGACAGGACCGCGGCGGACTTGCCCTGCAGATACGCCGAGTCCAGCGGGCCGCCCTTCATGACGTCGAGAAAGATCTGCGGATCGATGCCCAGCCCTTCCGCGAGGTTGAGGCATTCCGCGATGTTGTTGACCGTGGTGATCACCCAGGTGTTGACCACGAGTTTCAGTCGCGAGGCCGCTCCCGGGGCCTCATCGACCCAGACCGTGCGCTGCCCGATCGCGTCCAGCACGGGTTCGACCGTCGCGCGGACGGCGGAGGGACCGGCGACGAGGACCGTCAACGCGCCTTGTTCCGCGGGCTGTTTGGTACCGGAGACCGGTGCGTCGAGATAGACCGGGCCCAGGTCCGCGGCACGCTGGGCAAGATCGGCGGTGGCGTCGGGCCCGACCGTCGTGCTCTGGAGCAGGACCTGGCCGGCGTGCAGTCCCCCGGACGCGGCGGCGAGCGCGGCGGCGACGGAGGGGCCGTCGTTGAGCATGGTGAGGACGACATCCGCACCGCGTACCGCCTCCTCCGCCGTCTCCGTGACGGTGGCGCCGTCGGCGGCGAGCGGGTCCGCCTTGGACCGCGTACGGTTCCAGGCGCGGACCACGAGTCCGGCCCGGAGGAGGCTCCGGGCCATTCCCGATCCCATGATTCCGGTGCCGAGAACGGCGACGACCGGCCGCTTCGGGGTGGTGTCGGCAGCACTCGATGTCATGAGGGGACTCCCTTGCGTCGGCCGCGCCACGGGCCGGCCCGTGGAGCTGTGAGTTCTCAGGATTGCCGGAGCGCGCCTTCGAGGACGGCAGCGTGCACGGCCCTGGCGAGTCGCGCGCCCCAGCGGGAGCGCGGTCCCGCGAAGGGTTCGGCGGGGGCGGGTCCCGGGGAGGGCGCGGCGATGCAGACGGCGTCCGTGGGGGTGCCCGAGCAGTCGAGACCCGCGTCCAGGAGCGCCTGGACCTTGGCCTCGGTGGCCGTGGCGACGGCGTTGACGAGTGCGGCGTCGGAGAGGGGCACGGGGAGGGTGACGACGATGTTGATCGTGCCCGGACGCGGCCGCCCCCCGGTGCCCTCCGCCGGGGCGGCGGCCCAGCCGCGTACGCCGAGTCCGCAGGTGGCGGTCGCCGTCACGCCCTCGTCGGCCGCGACCGTGTACGCGGTCACGTCGGCGGCCGTCATCAGCCCGGCACCGGGGCCGGTGAGGTGTTCGGCGGCGGCGATCTCGGCGAGGTGGCGGTCGGGGTCCAGGCGCGGATAGCCGCCGGGCACCTGGGCGTTGAGGATCCAGTCGCGCGGACCGATGCCGCCGCCGAGCACGGCGCTGCCGCAGACCCGCCACCCCGGCCCGAGCCGCCACACCAGATGGTGCAGGTCCGCACCGTCCTCGTGACGGGCCAGCAGTTCACCGCGCTGTTCGGGCAACCGGCTGCGTACGGAACGGATGGGGCACCCCCGGTGGCGCGGCAGGACGACGGTCGGCACGTGGCCCGTCGATCATATGTGCCGGGGCGGGGCGCTCCCGCAGTTGCTCCGCCCCGGCACGAAAGGTCGGACATCGGGTCTCTCGTCCGGACCGGGCTCGCGTGCCCCGGCCCGGTCCGGACGAGAGGCCCTAACCGCGGGCCATGGCAATCAGCCGGTCCAGCACGGCGGCGTCGGCACGCACCCCGTCGTGGGCGTAGGCGTCGGTGACCCAGGTCCGCAGACCGCGGACCGCGTCGGCCGTGGCGAGGGCCTGCTCGCGGTCGACGTACATGTCGTCGTGGTAGACGGCCGCGACGACGGGGACCTCGTTGGCGGCGAGCCGGTCCAGGTCGTAGAGAGCGGGCCACTCGGTGCGGGCGGCGAGGGCCTCGGCGGCGCCGCGCAGCGGGACGAGCGCGGGGTCCTCCTCGAACTGCCAGGGGTAGACCATCTCTCCGGTGAACCGGAGCGGGCCGCCCGAGGTGGCGTCGAAGGCGGGGAACTCCTCCCGGACGCGGTGCGCCGACCAGTCGGTGGGGCGGCCTCCCTGGGCGTAGATCGGCTCGTGGAGTGCGGCGTACAGGGGGCGTTCGGCGAAGGAGACGGCGGCGTCGACACCGCGCAGGAAGGTGTCGGTGAGCTCCGGGCCGTGGGCTCCGTCGGTGAAGGCGGTCTCCAGGAGGTAGTGGAGCGAGTCGAACTTCGCCGAGGTGCCGAACGTGATGCCGACGGTCTGGAAGCGGCGGACGGTGAGCCGCTCGCCGGTCGGCATGCGGACGTCGTGCGCTTCGAGGTGCGCGGCGACGGCATCGGCGAGCGGCTGGTCGCCGGGGTAGCGGGCGAAGTAGCGCTCGTTGTGGGCGAGGGTGCGCGCGTAGGCGGCCCGGTACACGTCGTCGGCGTGACCGGTGAGGGGCGGCAGCCCGCCGGTGATGTAGGCCTGGGCGAGTCCTTCGGGGGCCAGGCCGAGATAGGTGAGGGTGGAGAATCCGCCGAAGCTCTGGCCGAGGACGCTCCACGGCTGTTCGCCCTGGAGGTGTCGGCGCAGCAGTTCGGCGTCGCGGACGATCGAGTCGGCGCGGAAGTGCGCGAGGTACCCGGCGGCGGCCGCGGAGTCGGTTCCGAAGCGGGCCAGGGTGATCCGGTCCGCGGGGGTGGAGCGGCCGGTGCCGCGCTGGTCCAGCAGGACGACGCGGTGGTCGGCGAGGGCGCGGCGCAGCCAGGCGCCCGCCGCGTTGGGACGCTCGGCGCGGCCGCCGGGTCCGCCCTGGAGCCAGAGCAGGCGGGGCAGGTTCTCGTGTTCCCGGCCCACGGCGACCACTTCGCGGGCGAACAGGCCGATGGTGGGGCCGTCGGGGGTGTGGTGGTCGAGCGGCACGTCGAGGGTGTGGTCGGTGCTGACCAGGCCGCCGTGGCGGTAGGAGACGGGGGCGGGGGTGGACATGGGCGCTCCTTTCACGTTGCGCGGGGCAGGGGCCTGTCCGGCGGATCAGGACCTGGTCGCAGAACGGTTTCACGGGGGGCGGGCGGGCCGCACCGGGGGTGGTGCGGGCCCGCCCGCCACGGGTCCGGGTTCCGGATGGTCCCGGGCCCGGGACCATCCGGAAGGATCGGGGCCCGGAACCCGGATGGTGCTCCGGACAGGCCGCGGGCGGGCCGGGCCCGCCCGCTCGTACCGGGTCAGTAGCCGGCGACGCCGAGCTCCCGGCAGATCTCGACGAGCTCCGGGTGCACGTAGCGCCCGTTCTCCTCGATGGCCACGCCGTCCAGGTAGATGGACGGGCCGAGGACGCTGCCGTCGGTGTGCGCCGCGGCCACCCACGGTTCGCCGCCGATCCAGGCGCCCTTGGTGCCGATGCCGAGCTCGACACAGCCGAAGACCCGCTCGTCCTCGACGATGCGGCCGGTCGGAGCGAGGACGCCCGGGTTGAAGCCGAGCGACCAGTGCGCGATCCGGAACATGTTCGGGTCGTCGAAGGACTTCATCCAGCGGCGGAAGGTGTCCGCGTCGGCGCCGCCCTCGATCTTGGTGACGACGCCCTTCTCTACGGTGCAGCGGACCGGCGAGCGCAGCAGACCGATCTCGTCCGGCGGCCACAGGGCACCGTCGAAGACCAGGACGCCGTCCTGGGTCTCTTCGAGGGGGTTCCAGGAGATCTGGCCGGAGAGCATCACGGTCTCGCCGGGCTTCTCCGCGGGCTTGCCGCGCAGGTTGATCGGCCGGTCGCCGTTGCGGCCCACCAGGTCGGTGCCGTTGGCGGAGGTGATACGCACCTCGTCGGCGGCCTCCAGGAGCGCGACGAGGGCCTTGCCGAGGCGGATGACTCCCTGGAAGTCGGGGCGGCCGACGGTGGCGACCAGCATCTGGACGTCCATCGCGGTGAGGTTGGTGTAGCGGCAGCCGTTCGCCATGGCGGCGCGGAAGGCGTCGGAGTGCATCAGGTACGAGACGGCGAACTCGATCCACACATCGGCGTCGGCGATGGCACCGGCCACGGGCCGGGGCGGTTCCATGGACGCGCCGGGCAGTGTCTCGTACCAGACGACGACGGGGTGCGCGCCGGCCGCGGCGACGGCCTGGGCGGTGGCCTCGATCACCCGGCGGTCGCTGCTGGTGTCGCCGGTGAGGACGACGTGCTCGCCGCGCTTGACGAGCATGACCTCCTCCACGAGCTTGCGGGCGGCCAGGGCGAGTTCGAAGCTGAGGTACTCGGGACGCGGTTCGAGCCTGCTGTACATGTCCATGGAGGGTTCTCCTTGCCGTGCGGGTGGTGCTGAGTGATGCGGTGGTACGGGCAGTGGTTCAGGGGTGGTGGCCGTCAGGTCTTGAGGATCTGGGCGGAGTCGCCGAGCGAGCTGCCCGCGATCAGTCCGGCACCGACCAGGTTGAGTTCCTCGTCGGCGGCGGGGCCGCGCAGCTTGCGGTAGCCGACCCGGACTGCCAGGGCGCCGAGGACCAGCCAGCAGGCCTGCGGGGTGAGGATGAGCAGGCCGGTGGCGAGCATGACGCCCATCTGCCGGCGGGTGCCGCCGAGCAGTTGGACGGCGGCACCGGGGACGGCCCAGAACAGCATGGTGCGCACCGCGTCCGGGTCGCTGAGTCCGCTCTTGATGGTGTCGGCGTACACCTTGGCGACGGGCGGGATGAGGCCCTGCCCGAAGTAGGAGCGCCAGGCGACGGCGACGACGACGAGGGCGACGGCGAAGCCGATGAGGGCGGCGAGGAACTGCTGGCGGCGGCCTTCGCGCTCGAACGGGTCCCAGGGGCGGTGGTCGCGGCGCAGCAGCCAGCCGGCCTTCAGGTCGTAGCCCATGTCGGCGAAGGCCGGGCCGGTGGCGGAGACGTATCCGACCAGGAGGGCCAGCGGCACGGACGGGATGCCTATGGCCAGTCCGAGGATGAGGAAGATCAGGGTGACGGCGAAGGACGGGAACCAGCCGGACTGCATGGCGGCGAGGCCGACGATCAGCTCGTGGACCAGGGCGGCGAAGGCCGCGAACAGCACCCAGCCGACGATGCCCAGCGGGCTCATGTCGCCGATCAGCCCGCCGAGCACGGCGAGGATCGCGGCGCCCGCGGTGAACAGGGCGTAGCCGCGGATCAGGGAGAGCCGCAGTGCGCGCTCGTCGACGGTGTACGCGACGCTCGGGTCCGCCAGGACGGCCGCGGTCCGCGTCTCTTCGGCAGCCGCTTGTCGTTTGCGCTCGCGACGACCGATCAGCAGGTGCACGGCCTGGCCGAGCGCCACGATTCCGGCGCCGACCATGACGCCGTGCGGAATGTATCCGGCGCCCAGATCGGTGTGGAAGAGGTCGGGACCGTACTGGCGCAGCATCAGGCCGATGCCGAACATCATGAGTGCCCAGACATTGCCGAGGAAGGCGACGCCGGCCGCGGAGAGCGGCAGACTGAAGAGGGTTTCGGCCAGGCCGACGGCCGTACCACCGGCGAGGATGAGGGCCCGGCGGCCGCCCCGGTCACCGGCCTTGATGGTCTCGGCGGCGGCCGTTCCGGGCGGCCAGGCCGCGTCGGCGGGCAGCAGCCGGGAACCGAAGGCGCGGTAGAGCACCCAGGCGTCCACGATCAGGCCGATGAACGCTCCGGCGAGCATCGGCCAGACCAGGTCCTTGCGCCCGAAGACGTACGGCACGGCCACGGAGGTCAGCAGCGCATTCGCGGAGGCGAAGGTGGCGGCGGAGATGGCGCTCTGTGCGAGGTTCTGCCGGTGCACGGAACGCATCCGGCGCAGGAAGCCCAGCGGGATGCGTCCGATGAGCATGGCGACGAGGGCGCCGACCACGGAGGTGTTGGCGGAGATGCCCAGTTCGGAGACCAGGTCGATGCCGATGATGGCGCCGACGGCGGCGAGCACCACCAGGATGACCAGCAGTACGGGCTCCAGGACGCGCGGATGCGACCGGACGTCGTCGGTGCCGGGGCCCGGCGGTGGGGCAGGGTGCGGGGCGGAGACATGGTGCGCCATGGGGCACCCCCTTCGGTGAGCAGGGCTGAGGAGGTCGGCGTCCCCGGAGGGTGCGCGCGGGCAGGGCCCGGCACACCGACGACGCGGGGAGGTCGCGTTCGGGACGGTGGGTGGTCGCGTACTGGTGCGGCGGTTCAGCCGCCGAGAGCGGTGGTGATCTCCGCCGCTCCGGCGCGTACCAGCGCCACCAGGGCGTCGGCGGCCCGGTCCACCCGGTGGGAGGGGCCGATGACGGTCAGGGAGGCGGGGACACCGTCGCCCTGGAAGACGGGGGCGGAGACCGCGGTCACGGCTTCGTCGTACTCGCCGTGGCTGATGCAGTACCCGTCGGCACGGACCCGCGCGTAGCAGGCGAGCAGGGCGTCCAGGTCGGTGATGGTGCGGTCGTTGAAGCGGGTCAGCCCGGTGGGGCCGAACATCTGGCGGATCTCGCGTTCGGGGTGGTACGCGAAGATGGCGTGTCCGGAGGCCCCGGCGTGGCCGGGCATGACCGCGCCGATGATCGCGGTGTACCGGACGGGTCCGGTGCCGTCGACGGCGGCTTCGCAGCGGTAGCTGCCGCCGTGCGGCACGTTGAGGACGATGCTTTCGCCCGTCTCGCGGAGCAGCCGGGCGAGCACCGGCCTGGCGAGCGAGGAAAGCACCCCGCTGTGTTCGCTGACCCTGGCCAGCCTGGACAGGGCGGGCCCGGGACGGTAGCGGCGCGTGTGGTCGTCGCAGACCAGGAAGGCGCGCGCGGTCAGTGTGGTGAGCAGGCGCTGGACGACGGCCTTGTCCCAGCCGTGGTGACGGGCCAGCTCGCTGACGCCCCACTCGGGCCGCTGCTCGGTGAAGGTGAGCAGGACCAGCAGGGCCCGGTCCACGGTCTGCAGGACGCCGGGGGGCTGGGTCCTGGCCTCGGGGCCGGTGTCCGTGCCGTGCTCCGCCATGGGGCCGGTCCTCCTTCGTCCATGTGATTCGACTCGCCGGTGCGGAAATCGCAACGCCGTTGCGATTTCTGGCGAAAGGATGCGGCTGCGTCCAGCGGGTGTCAAGGGTTTCCGGGAAATTCACTTCGGTACGGCGAAGGCGCCGTCGGCGGGCGGCGGAGGGCCACCGGCGTGCCGCCCGTGCGCGGGTGAGGAGCTGTTCGAGGACGAGTGCGACCACGGGTGTGTCCTCGGGCCGGGTACGGCGGAGCCGCCGGGGGTGACGTCGCGGGTCGGGCGGTGCGGCCGGGCGCGGTGCACCGTGCCGAACCAGGGAAGCTCACGGCCGATGCGCGCCCTGCGGCCGGACTCCGCGAGCGGAACCGTCAACTGCCCTGCACCGGGCCCGACTTCGAGCACCCTGCACCGAGGGCTGAGTCCGGCCGGCTTTCACGATCCCGGCGACCGGCTCCGACGGAAAGCACGGGCGCATCCGGTCGTAGAGCTCCGCGTCTTCGTCGAATGCGCCACGCAGCGTGTTCATGCCGGGTACAACGCCGGGCGGATCCCCCGGTTTCGTGGCGCGGCGGCCCGCCCGGCGGCACCCTGCCGTTCCGGCACCTCCGGGAAGGTCCGGCCCCGCGCCACCCCGCCCGCCCGCCCGGCCCCGGTCCCGCCCCAGGCCCGAAGGCCCGGCGCGCAGCCTCCGCACCTCACCCGAATGGCCTAACACGGGAACGGGGCGCACAGCGCCGTGGCAGGCGGTCACCGCCCAACCGTCGAGCATGCGGCAGCCGGCCGCCACGACCCGGGAGGTTGCAGCGTCCATCCGGGTGAGGCGCGATGGAATGCGGACGCGCCTCCTCTGATGGCCCCAGCCACAGGACGCGCCCGGACGAGGAGGAATCGGTCATGGGAGCCGCTGACGGTTTCACGGATTCCGGAGAGCTCGACGGTCTGACGGTGTACGACACCGACGGCGAGAAGGTCGGCAGTGTGGGCCGGGTGTATGTCGACGACAACACCGGCCGACCGGACTGGATCACGGTGAAGACCGGCCTGTTCGGCATGAAGGAGAGCTTCGTTCCGCTTGCCGGAGCCCGCCGCGTGGGATCCGATCTGCACATCTCGCATCCGAAGGACCGGGTCAAGGAAGCGCCTCGGGTGGACGCGGACGCGCATCTGTCCGTGGCGGAGGAGGAAGAGCTCTACAAGCACTACGGCCTCGCCAGGAACACCACCGCCAAGCTCGGCGGCCGTACGGACACGGGAACCACGACGGCGTCCGGAAAGGGCACCACGGCCATGGGGGCGGCGGGAGCCGCCGGAGCCGGGGCCATGGGGGCGGCCGGCGCGGGACGCACCACCGGGTCCGACAAGACGGCCATGACCGGCACCACCGCCTCCGGTACGGGCACGGCCCGCACCACCTCGTCCGGCATGGCAGCAGGCGGGACCGGCATGGGTCAGGGCAAGCACCGAGACACCGGGGCGGCCGGCACCTCGCGTCCCCTCGTCGGCGCCGGGGCGGGCACCGAGCGGTCCTCCGCCGACCTGGGCGGCAAGGAGGAGATGATCCGTTCCGAGGAGCAGCTGCTCGTCGGAACCGAGGAGTACGAGAGCGGGACGGCACGGCTGCACAAGTACGTCGTCACCGAGAACGTCACCAGGACCGTACCCGTGACACACGAAGAGGTGCGCCTGATCCGCGAGCCGCTGAAGCCCGGCGACCAGGCGGCGGAACGTGCCGCCATCCGCGAGCAGGACGTCGAGGTCACCCTGCACGCGGAACGTGCGACCACGCGCAAGGAGACCGTGCCCGTCGAGCGGGTGCGGATGGAGACCAAGAAGGTGACCGAGCAGAAGGAGGTCTCCGCCGAACTCCGCAAGGAGCAGATCGACTACGCGGACGGCGCGGACATCGGCGGCAAGGACATCGGCGGCGAATTCGGCCAGGGACGCCGCCCCTGACCCCGTCCCGCGCACCGCGGCGGGCAGCCGCGCCCGGAGAATGAGGGCGGACCCGTGTCGTGCCGGGGTCCGCCCTCTCGCCGTCGGGGCCCCGCCACGGCGGCGGTCCCGGCATGTTCCACCAGCCCGGCACGGCCCACGCGCCCGGCATGATCCATGGTCCGGAACGAAAGACCCTACGTCCCCGCAGGACGCCCCGGCAGGAAACGCACCGAGGGCCGCCCGTCCGGCCCGTCCGGCGTGACGCGTGCCGTGACCCGGTAGACATCGGCGATCAGCTCCTCGGTGATCACCTCCGAGGGGGTGCCGGCGGCCACCACCCGCCCCTCCTTCAGCACGACGATCCGGTCGCAGAACATCGCGGCCAGATTGAGGTCGTGCAGGGCGATCACACCGGTCAGCGGCAGGGAGGCGATCAGCGCGAGGAGTTCCAGCTGGTGCTGGATGTCGAGGTGGTTCGTCGGTTCGTCTAGGAGCAGCTCGCGCGGCTGCTGGGCCAGTGCCCGCGCGATCTGGACGCGTTGGCGCTCGCCGCCGGAAAGGGTGTGCCAGGACTGGTCGCCGCGGTCGGCGAGGCCGGTCCGCGCGAGTGCTTCGCGCACCGCTTCGTCGTCCTCCGCAGTCGGTGCCGACCAGGCCCTGCGGTGCGGGACGCGCCCGAGCCCGACGACGTCCAGCACGCTCAACTCGACCTGAGTGACGGCGTGCTGGTCGACCACGGCGATCCGCTGGGCCACGGTACGGCGGCCGATCCCGGCGAGCCGCTGTCCGTCGAGGGTGACCACGCCGGTCTCCGGGGCGAGGACCCCCGCCAGCACCCGCAGCAGGGTCGATTTGCCGGATCCGTTCGGTCCGATCAGCCCCACGGTGGCGTCGGGCGGCGGGGCGAGGTCGACCCCGTCGAGGATGAGGCGGCCACCCGCCGCCCGGCCGACCCGTTCGGCACGCAGCCCCGAGGTGGCCGCCCCCGTCATGCGGTCCTCCGGGTGCGGTACAGGACCAGGACGAACGCGGGTACGCCGATCAGAGCGGTGACCACGCCCACGGGCACCTCCTGCGGGTCGAGGACCGTCCTGGCGAGGGTGTCGACCCAGACCAGGAACACCGCCCCGGCCAGGGCCGTGACCGGCAGCAGCCGCCGGTGCCCGGAACCCGCGAGGGCGCGGGCCGCGTGCGGCAGCACCAGACCGACGAAGCCGATGGCACCGGCCGAGCTGACGAGTGCGGCGGTCAGCAGTGCGGTCGTGCACAGCAGCACGATCCGGGTGCGCGCGACATGGACGCCGAGCGTGGCTGCGGCGTCCTGCCCGAACGCGAAGGCGTCGAGCGTGCGGGCGTGCCCCAGGCAGATCAGCAGGGTCACGACGAGGACGGCGGAGCAGATCCACACATCGGTCCAGCCTACCCCGCTGAGCGAGCCGAGCAGCCAGAACAGCACCCCGCGGGTCTGCTCGGCGTCGGCGGCGGTCATCACGACGAAGGAGGTGAGCGCGGAGAACAGCTGCATGGCTGCGACACCGGAGAGCACGACCCGGTCGGTCGTGCCGCCCAGGGTGTGGCTGAGCAGCAGCACGAAGGCGAACGAGCACAGCGCTCCGACGAACGCGCCGGTCGAGATCGACACCGCTCCCCCGCCGACGCCGAGGACGACGACCACGACCGCGCCGGTGGACGCTCCGGAGGAGACACCGAGGACGAACGGGTCGGCAAGCGGATTGCGCAGCAGCGACTGCATGACGGTGCCGCACACCGCGAGCCCGGCACCGCACACCGCGGCGAGCAGGGTGCGCGGCATCCGCAGGTTCCAGATGATGCCGTCCCGGATCGGGGAGAGCCGTGAACGGCCCCAGCCGAGGTGGGAGGCCACCGCGGACCAGACGTCGGCCACGGAGATCCGGGCGGGGCCGATGGTGACGGCGACCGCGACGGAGATGACGAGCAACGCGGCGCCGCAGCCCCACAGGGCCCCGCCGCGCAGTCTCCGTACGCCCGTCGTGGCGCGGAGGGGGGTGGCGGGGGCGGGCGGCGCGGCCACCGCCGTGCCCCGTTCGGTCCCCGTCACCCGGCGAGCCCGAACCTGCGCAGTCCGGCCGCCACGCGTTCGATGCCCTCGACCGTCCGGATGGACGGGTTCATGGACTGGCCGCTCAGCAGCACGTACCGCTTGTGCCTGACGGCGTCCATGTTCTTCGTGACGGGGTTGGACTCCAGGAATTCGATCTTCTTCGCGGCGCTCTCGGCGGTCTGGGCCTTGCGGGTCAGGTCGCCGACGACCAGGACGTCGGGGTTGCGGTCGGCGACGGTCTCCCAGCTGATCTGGGGCCATTCCTCATGGGTGTCGTCGAAGACGTTCTTCGCGCCGAGCTCTTCGGTGATGATCCCGGGGGCTCCGCAGCAGCCGGCCAGGTACGGGGCCTTGGAGTCGGAGAACCAGTACAGGAGGGTCGCGTCGGAGGCGTCGATGCCCTCGGTCGCCTTCTTCACCCGGGCCCGCAACTGCGCCACGAGCGCGTCACCGCGCTTCGGTACGCCGAACACCTCGGCCAGTTCGTGCACTTCGCCGTAGACGCTGTCCATGGTCAGCGGGGCGGTACGGGCGCCGTCGCCGCCGCCGCTGTTGTCCTTGCCGGTGCAGTCGGCGGGCGAGACATAGGTGGGGACGCCGAGCGATTCGAACTGTTCGCGTGGTGCGACGCCGCCCTTGGCGAGCGTCGATTCGAACGACGCGCTGACGAAGTCGGGCTCGCGGTCGAGGACCTTCTCCGACGACGGCCGGTTGTCCGCGATCCTGGGCACTTCGGCGTTGGCCTTCTCCAGGCCCTTCATCACCGGGTCGGTCCAGGTCGCGGTGGCGGCCATCCGGTCGGCGAGGCCGAGGGAGAGCAGGATCTCCGTCGATCCCTGGTCCACCGAGACGGCGTGCCGTGGCGCGGCTTCGACGGTGACGGTGCGTCCGCAGTTCTTCAGCGTCACCGGGTATCCGTCCGCGGAGTCCGGCTTCGCGGCGGAGTCGTCGGTTCCGCCTCCGCAGGCAGTCAGCAGGACGAGTCCCGCCGAGAGCAGGGCCATGATGCGGACAGGGCTGGCTATGGACGGCACGGAGTCCCTCTGCGTCTCTGGGCTCATGCGCGGAGCCCGCTGTACGGAGTTCCGCGGCCCGGTGCCGGGTCGCGGGCGCCAGCAGGTCTTCGGACTCGGGTTCCTTCGGACGGGACGCCTTCCCAGGACACCCGAGGGTGGTCCCAGTGGCCGTGGCCCCGCCCGTCCCCCTCACCGCTGCGCGTCAGTTCCGGATTCTCACCGGATTCCCTGACCCCATGACGTGGAGTTCGACTGGCTCCGGCAAGCTATCACGAGGCTCTGCGCAGCTCATGGGGGGTGTGGCCGGTGGTACGCCGGGCTGTATATCCCGTCGCACCACCTGCCGGATGCCTACGGACGCTGAAGAGCGATGACGGCGTTGTGTCCGCCGAAGCCGAAGGAATGGCTGACGGCCCGCCGGATGGGCTGCCGCAGCGGTTGTTCGGTGACGCAGTCGATGTCGAACTCGGGCGCCGGGGCGTCCAGGTTGGCGATCGGTGGTACGACTCCGCGTTGGAGCGTGAGGACCGTGAGCCCGGCCTCGATCGCTCCGGCCGCCCCCATGCAGTGCCCCAGTACGCCCTTGGGGGCGGTGACGGGCGGCCGGTGCGGGTAGACCCGGGCGATGAGGGCGGCCTCGGTGGCATCGTTGACCGGGGTCGCCGTGCCGTGTGCGTTGACGTGCTCGACGTCCTCGGCCGCCCAGCCCGCGTCGCGCAGCGCGGCCTCCACCGCCGCCTGGGCGACCGTGCCGGACGGATGCGGACTGATGGGGTGGTAGGCGTCGGTGGTGGCGCCGGTTCCGGCGAGCAGCGCCCGTGGGGCCGCGCCCCGGGCATCGGCGTCGTCCACCCGTTCCAGCACCATGACGGCCGCGCCCTCGCCCATGACCAGACCGGCCCGGTCGGCCGCGAAGGGACGGCACAGCGTGGCCGGGTCGCCGTCCGTCCGGGCCCCGGCTCCGGACCTGGCGAACCCGGCCATGGCGGCCGGGTAGACGATCGACTCGGTGGCTCCGGCGACAGCGATGTCGCACTGCCCGGTGACCAGGAGGTCGCGGGCGACGGACAGCGCGGTGACGCCGGACGAACAGGCGGTGCACGGGGCCATGCTGGGTCCGGTGGCCCGCAGCTGGATCGCGATCTCGGCGGCGGGCATGTTGGGAATGGTGAGCAGGATGCCCGAGGGCGAGGTGGCCCCTGCTCCGAACCGGTCGAGCACGACGGCCTGCTCGGTCAGCGAAGCGGAACCCCCGCTGCTGGTGCCGACGACCACCGCGACCCGGGCGCCCTCCCACCGGGCCGGGTCCAGCCCCGCGTCGGCGACCGCCTCCCGGGCGGCGAGCACGGCGAGTTTCACGTACTTCCCCATGCGGAAGGACGCCCGACCGCCGATCGCGGCGTCCAGGTCGATGCCGTCGACCATGCACGCGAAGTCGATCGCGCACCCTTCGAGCTCGGCGACGGTACGGGCCGGTGACACGCCCGCGCACACGCCCCGCCAGGTGGATTCGGTGTCGTTGCCGACCGGGGTGATCATGCCCAGGCCGGTGACGGCGACGGCCGGCCTGTTCATCGGGCGTTGCTCATCGCGGTCCCGCCGCCCACCCGCGCGCCGCGGCCGGCTGCCGGGTCGATGAACCGTGTGATGTCGGCCAGCGTCGCGTCCTTGGGGAGCTGGTCGAAGTCCCGGTTGCCGCCGGCCGTCTCCCTGATGAGGACGGCGAACTCGGCGACGGCGAGGGAGTCCATCTCCAGGCTGTCCATCGTGGAGCCCGGGTGGATCTCGGCAACGGGCACTTTGAAGGTGTGTGTCAGAACCTCGGTGATCTTGGGATGAATCGCACTCATGAGCTTTCTCTCCATCATTCGGTCCGGCTGTCGGGCCGGCGGTGACACCGTCCCGACGCCGAATCAACTGGGTGGAGTGCCTCCAGTTACGCCTTGTGCCGAACCGATTCGGCACCGTCCTCCCCGCGCTCCCCGCACCACCGGGCCAGGACGGACGCCGTACCCCAGTAGGCCAGCAGGACAACCCGGACTCCGAGAGCCCCGGCCGCCTCCCTGATCCGGTGACCCCGTACAGCTGTTCCCCTCCTCGTCATGGCCCTCACCGCTCGTCCTGAACCGTCGCCCGGTCCCCGCCCGTCCGCCAGGCGGCTCCCGGATCGTCGTAGGCAGCCACGTAGTCGGCTCCGGCGATGGGCCAGTCGGCGAGCAGCTCCGGCGGCAGCGCGAAGGACTCGACGAGGTCGGGCAGTTGGGCGGCGACCATGGCGATGAGCTCTTCCACCCGGTCCGGCAGTCCGTTGACCTGGTCGGCGGTCAACAGGCCCGCTGCCAGCAGGTCACCGCTGTTGCGGGCGATCCGGTCGAGCGCGAAGAGCCGTTGCAGCTCGCCGAGCCGTTCGCGGGCGGGCCCCTCGGGCAGCGCGGCCACCGCTTCCTCGTACGCCTCGGCCGCCTGCCACTGGGCGTGGGCCTCGACACCGCGCAGGGCGGGCCCGGACGCCACATTCCACCGCGCGAGCGGATCACCGTGCGGTGCGCGGCGCATCCGCTCCCGGGCCCGGCCGAACCAGATCCGCTCCAGTTCCGCGAGCAGCCTCCCGAGGAACCGGGGGTCGTCGAGTTCGCCGGGTCCGCCGCCGGAGGAAGCCTCGGGCCCGCCCGGTGCGGTGGCGAAGAGCATCTCCGCGGCCGCCTTGGCGTGGATGGCCATATTGTCGCCCTCGGCGGTGATGGCGCCCTCCACTCCGGTGAGGAGTTCGCTCATGCCGTTGTTCTCCAGGAGCGCCTGGGCGCCGCAGCGTTCACGGCATTCGACGATCACGGACCTGGCCTGCCAGGTGACCCACCCCTTGGCGACGGCGACCAGGCGCTCCGCCTCCTCCCGCTGCCCGCCCCCTTCCCAGCGGTCCAGTGCCCTGCGGTGCAGCAGGCTCATCGCGAAGACGGTGGCCGTGGCGGACGCGAGCGGTCCGTGATGGCTGCGGTGGGCGATCACCGGCACCTGCCGCGAGCCCCGGGGGCCCGAGACGTACCGGTGGCCGCCGTAGCGGACGGCGACGGCGAGTGTGGCCCGCGCGCAGCCGACCGCGCAGGCCGTCATCGAGATCTTGCCGGAGGTGACCCGCCCGATCGACGCGAGGAAGCGACGCCTTCGGTTGTCGAGGGTGCTGCTGAACTCGCCGTCCGCACCGATCCGTCCGTGGTCCCCGCCGAGCAGCGCGGCGCGTCCGACGAAGACCTGGTCGAAGGAGGTCAGGCAGTGGTCCACCGGGCTGCCGGTGCGGGTGGGGAGCCTGCGGATCCGTACGCCGGGCAGAGCCTGCACACCGTCGGTGAGCGGTACGAGAAAGAGGAAGACCCCCTGATCGGCGCCGTCGACGAGCAGCCGCGCGGCCACGAGCCCGGTCTTGGGGCCGCCCGCCGGACTGGTGTTGGGCATGAATTTCTGGGCCCCGGCGTGCGGTGTGCGGAGCACGAATCCGTCGCGCTCGCGGTCGTACTCGGCCGCGGTCTCGACGGCCGCGGCATCGTTGCCGTGTGCCACCTCCGTACAGAGAAAGGTGCCGATGCGCCGCAGCCTCAGGAAGTCCGACAGATCGCGGTCGCCGCCGTGGTCGAGGAGGCTGCCGAGAAAGAGGTTGTAGTGGATGCCCGCCACCGTGGTCAGCGCCGGGTCCACCGGGCCCAGCCATTCGTGCAGGGCCGCGAGGGCGCGGTGGTCGGCGGCCAGCTGGGCGCCGCTGTCCAGGCAGTCGTTGAGGACGCGCAGCCGCTCGTACGTGAGAGCCAGGCGTTCCTCGGTCGTGCTGCGGTCCGGGCGGCGGAAGGGTTCGGTGCTGATCAGCCGCTGCCAGAAACCGTGCTCCCGGCGGAAGTTGTCGCCGAGGAGCACACCGGTGAGGAGGTCCGTGGACCGTTCCGTGGAAGGGCTGTCGATCGTTGCGGTCATGAAAATATAACGATCAAGCAACGGCGAGGACACCCGGGTCCGCGGGTGGCGGGCCGTCCGCGTCGACGCGTTGGAAAGCGAGTACGACGTTGTGTCCGCCGAAGCCGAAGGAGTGGCTCAGCGCCCGCTCGACCTGCTGGATCCGGGGTTCCTTGACCACGCAGTCGAGGTCGAACCCGTCCGGCAGCGAGTCCAGGTTGGCGATCGGCGGGACGAGGCCGTGCTCCAGGGTCAGTACGGTGGCGACCGCCTCGATCGCCCCGGACGCCGCGAGGGTGTGCCCGAGCACGCCCTTCGGGGCGGTCACCGACGGCCGGTGGGGGAAGAGCCCGGAGATCAGTGCGGTCTCCATCGCGTCGTTCAGCGGGGTCGACGTGCCGTGCGCGTTGATGTGGTCGACCTCGTGGGCCGCCCAGCCCGCCTCGCGCAGCGCGGCCTCGACGGCCTTGCGCGCGCCGCCGCCGTCCGGGTCCGGGGCCGTGGGGTGATGGGCATCGGTGGCGGAACCCGCACCGGTCAGCAGGGCGCGCGGCCGTCCGCCCCGGGCGAGCGCATCGGCCGTCCGTTCCAGTACGAGCACGGCGGCGCCCTCGCCGATCACGAACCCGTCCCGGTCCGCGGCGAACGGCCGCGACGCCCCCGACGGATCCCCGGTGCGCGGCGAGAGCGCGCCCATTCCGGCGAAGGCGCTCACCACCAGCGGGGTCAGTACGGCCTCCGCACCGCCCGCCACCACCACATCGCACCGGCCGCTCAGCAGCAGGTCGCGGGCGACGGCGAGGGCCGTCGCCCCGGACGCGCAGGCGGTCGCCGGGGCCAGACTGGGGCCGTGGGCCCGCAGGGCGATGGCCACCTCCCCGGCCGCCGCGTTGGGCATCATCATCGGGACCAGGAGCGGCGACACCGCGTCCGCTCCGCCGTCGTCGAGCCTGCGTACGTTGTCGACGAGCACGGACACCCCGCCCACCCCGACGCCGAGCACCACGGCGACCCGGTCGCCGTCCCACCGCTCCGACGACAGACCGGCGTCCGCCACCGCCCGGCGGGCGGCGACCAGTGCCATCTTCACGAACCGCGCCATCCGCCACACCGCACGCCCGCCGACCGCCTCGTCCAGATCGATCCCGTCCACCGGACAGCCGAAGTCGACCGGCAGTCCAGCCAGTTCCTCGCAGCTGCGGGCCATGGACACACCGGCGCACAGCCCCTCCCAGAAGGTGTGCTCGTCCGCGCCCGCGGCAGTCACCATGCCCAGTCCCGTCACCGCGACGTCCTTGTCGACCCGCGTCATGTCCGCCCCCTCCTCCGTAATCGATCACGTCTACCGGTTGTCGAACGGCAGTAGCCCCGGCGAGGATGCGGCCAATGAGCCGAAAGGGTCATCGATACCTCCGGCGGACCGAACGGTGCCGCACGTCACGGTGACCGGGTTCACCCGTCCACAGCAGTCCGCCGTGCCGTGCGCGGCGGCAGGCCATCCCCTGGGGGGATGGAAGCGGACCGTGATCAGCCGAAGCCCCCGGAGCAAAGTGCCGAGCTGGAGGCGCTGCGCGCCAGGGTGGCCGTGCTGGAGGCCCGTGGCCCGACGCGGCACCGGCCGCGGGCCCGTTCCTTCCTCGCCGTGCTGCTCGTCCTCGTCGCGGCCGTCCTCACGCCACTGAGCATCGTCTCCACCTGGGCGACGAACCAGATCGGCGACACCGACAACTATGTGGCGATGATGGCGCCGCTCGCCTCCGACCACGATGTGCAGACCGCGGTGACCGATCGCGTCACCGGTGCCGTCATGCAGCACCTGGATGTGAAGACCCTGCTGGCCGATGTCTCCCCCGCCGACCGGCCGGTTCTCGACAAGGCGCTGTCGAAGCTGAACGGTCCCCTCACCACGGGCATTTCGAACTTCGTGCACGGGACCGTGGAGAAGTTCGTCGCCGGCGACGCCTTCGCGAGGATCTGGACCGACCTCAACCGGACCGCCCAGTCCGCCGCGGTGAAGGCGCTGTCCGGAAGCGGCGGCGGGGCGGTGAAGCTCACCGACGACACCGTCACCATCGACCTCGCACCGGTCATCGACCGGGTGAAGCAACGCCTCGTCGACCGAGGGCTGGGCGTCGCGGCGAAACTCCCCGAGATCCACACCGATTTCACGGTGCTGACCTCCGACTCGGTGGGCAAGGCCAAGAAGTGGTTCCGGGCCCTCCAGATCATCGGGTTCTGGCTGCCGTTGGTCACTCTGGTGCTGGCCGCGGGCGGGGTCCTCCTCGCGGTGCGCCGCCGCCGCGCCCTGATCACGACGGCGCTCGCGGTCGCGGCCGGTGCCGCGGTGCTCGGCCTGGCCCTGTGGGTGGGCCGCGGGTTCTATCTGGACAGCCTGCCGTCCGGGGTGTCGCAGCCGGCGGCCGGTTCGGTCTTCGACGCTCTGGTCGGCCGGATGCGTGCCCTGGTCCGTATGGTCGTCACGCTCGGCATCGTGGTGGCCCTCGCCGCGTGGCTCACCGGTGACGGCCGCGCCGCCACCCGGGTGACGGCGATGTGGAGCGGCGGCATCGGTGCGGTACGGGACGCGGCCGGTTTCACCGGCGGCCCGGTCGGCCGGTGGGTGCACCGCGCCAGGCGCCCGCTGAACTGGACGGTGGTCGTGGTGGCCGCCGCGGTCCTGGTGGTGTGGGACCGGCCGACCGGTCCGGTCACCGTGTGGATCGCGCTGTGCGCGCTGTTCGTTCTCGCGGTCGTCGAGTTCCTCGACGACGACAGCCGCCCGCACCTGGTGGTGCCCGGGTGAGCAAGGGCTCCCGGGCCCCCCTCCCCCGACCAGGACGTGTTCAGCTCCGGGCGAGTGCCGCCTCCAGCTCCGCCTCGTCCGGCGGGTTGGCGCCTGCCCGTGCGACGGTGACCGCGGCGGAGGCCGCCGCGTGACGCAGGACGTCGGCCGTCCGGACGCGGTCCAGCGAGCGCAGCCGCTCCCGGCCGTCCGCGCCGAGCAGCCCGTGCGCGGCGAGGGCGTGCAGGGTGCCCGACATGAAGGCGTCGCCCGCCCCCACCGTGTCGACCACCTCGGTGGGCAGCGCGTCGACCGTCACTCGCCCGCCGGGCAGCACAGCCAGCGCGCCGTCGCCGCCCCGGGTGACGAGGACGACCGCCGGACCGGTGGCCAGCCAGCGCTCGGCGACCTGTTCCGGCTCCTGGCCCGGATACAGCCATTCCAGGTCCTCGTCGCTGGCCTTCACCACATCGCTGAGCGCGACGCACCGCTCGACCCGGCGGACGGCGGACGCGTGGTCCCCCATCAGCTCCGGCCGCACATTGGGGTCGTAGCTGACGGTTGCGGCCGTCCGCAGCGATTCGACGGCGCCGAGGACGGTGGCCGCCCCCGGTTCCATCACCGCCGCGATCGAGCCGGTGTGGACGTGGTGCGGTGGCCGGTCCAGGGCGACCGGGCCGAGCGTCCAGCCGATCTCGAAGGTGTACGCGGCCCGGCCGGCGCCGTCCAGGGTGACGGCGGCGGACGGGGTGGGAGCCGTGGCCTCGTCCGTGCGGACCTCGACGCCGGCGCCGGCGAGATGGTCCCTGATCAGCCGGCCGTTGTCGTCGGGGCCGAGTTGGGTGAGCAGGGTGGCGCCGTGCCCGAGCCGGGCCAGACCGTACGCCACATTGGCCGGGCTGCCGCCCGGGTGGACCTGATCGACCGCATCCGGCGGCCGGACGATGTCGGCGACGCATTCACCGATGACCAGCAGGTCGAGTCTCTCGAGCATGGGAATGGAGTCTCCTACAGTGCGGTGACGAACGTGTCCTGGTGGGCGGCGCGGCCCCCGAACACATTGAGCCCGATCCTGCCGCGTGTGTGGTGGGTGTCGGCCACATCGATGACCTGCCGGCCGTCGACGAACGCCTCGATCCGCCCGCCGCGGGCCCTGATCCGCAGCGGGAGGTCACCCCCGCACGGACCAGCAGGGGTGCCTCGGCGGCCGGCGCCGGTGGTCGTCCAGTGCCCGGCCGGCACGACGGTGAGGTCGCCGACTCCGCCGCTGCGGAACGCGCCGCCCCGCGGGCCCGGGGGCGGTTCGGGGTCGGTGTCCGTCACCCGGAAGACGTCGCGGAGCCGGTGGACGGTCAGCGTGACGATGCGGGCCGCGCCTCCGGCGGCGCAGAAGGCCACGCTCCGGCCGTTCCATTCGCCGGTCGGGGCGCTGAACACGCAGTAAGAGCTGTGACGGACCGTGTCCCCCGCCCTCTCGACGGGGGCGGGGGACACGGGTCCGCAAGCAGGTCAGGAGGCGTCCTCGCCCCCGTACCGGCGCTCGAACTTGGCGACCTGCCCCTCCGAGTCGACGACGCGCGCCTTCCCGGTGAAGAAGGGGTGGCTCTCGGCGGAGATCTCCACGTCGATGACGGGGTAGCTGTTGCCGTCGTCCCAGTCGATCGTCTGCTCGCTCGACGCGGTGGACCGGGTCAGAAAGGCGTAGCCCGCCGAACGGTCACGGAAGACGACGGGACGGTAGGAAGGGTGCTTGTCCTGCTGCATGCCTGCTCCTGGGGACGTACGGGGTCGGCGCGGGGCGGTCGTGTCCAGCCTCGCGAACCCGTACGGCCCGCGCGATCGGACACGTCCGTACGGGGGCGTCGCCGTGCACGCGTACGGGCGTACGCCGACCTTCCGGCTCAGCGCCCGGCCGCCTCCAGCGCCTCGGCCACGAGCGTCAGGAACCGTGCGTGGGCCCGCGAACTGCACACCGGCTCCGGGTTCCACGGCACCACCCGGGCGGCCTCCTCGATCGCCGACCAGTCCGCGTTCGTCCGCAGCTCGCCGAGCGGCGTGGCGTTGGCCCGGACGTCGGCGAGGACCACCGCGGGGCGCAGGGCCACCGCTTCCGCCCAGCCGACCGTGGACCAGTTCAGGCCGGGCCCCTCGGCCGGCTCGACGATGCCGACACCCAGCTCGGCCAGCACGCGCAGCTCGGGCCACATCCGGGGGCGGGCGAGATGTGTCTGTTCCTGCCCGGCCGGGGAGAGGGCGACGACCCGGGGCCCGTCCCCACCGGCCACGAGCCTGCGCAGCCGGTGCCGCGCGGCGTCCAGGTCCTGTGTCGCCGTCTCAGGCTCCTCGGCACCGAGCGAGCGGGCGAGCAGGGCGAACCGGTCACCGATCTCGGCGAGGGCGCGCGCCTGCCCCACGTCGATGACGACGACCGGGACGTGCTCCTCCAGATGCTTGGCGGTCTCCGCGGCGATCCCGTAGACATGGCCGCCGCCGTAGCTGACCGCCACGACGAGATCCGGCTCACCGCTCAGCAGGGTTTCCACGTCCAGGGTGCTGCCCGCACCGAGGTAGCCGACCTCGGCCAACGGAAGCGAACCGGTCTTCGCCGCGTCCGGTACGGCCCGGTCGTCGTGATCGGAGCCGAATATCGCGCTCGGGCGAATCCCGTGGTCCCACAGGGTCGCTCCGGCCTGGACATAGGCGAGCACCCGCTCCGGGCGCCGCCCGGCGGTCGACAACTGTCCACGATCGTCGGAGAACTGCCACACGGTCCGCTCGCTCACGTCACACGCCTCTCGCCACCGGTCACTGCGCCCCGCGCTCCGGGTCGTACACCAGTACCTGCCCACCAAACTCCGGCCACACCCCACCTGTTGGCCCCGGCAGGCACCCCGGCGCATGCCGGGCCCGATCGCGCCGGGCGCGGTGACGTCGCCCGTGGAGCCTATGCTTGGCCACCTGCGCCTCGCGGTGCCAGTGGACCGGCAGAGAGGAAGAGCGTGTCACCGGAACAGCGATCCCATGACCTCGAAGCCTATGAGGCCCGGGTGCGCAACGGCCCTTGCTTCGTCTGCGAGTTCGTGGCGGGTGCCCCTGATGCCGCGCACGTCACGGTGTACGAGGACGACGAGCACATCGCGTTCCTCGACCGGTATCCGACGGTGCCGGGCAAGGTGCTCGTGGCTCCGAGGGCCCACATCGAGCACGCCGTCCGCGATCTGGACGAGTCCGCATACCTGCGGCTGATGTCCGTGGTCCGGAAGGTGGCCCTGGCGGTGGAAACGGTGGTGAAGCCCGAGCGCACATACCTGCTGTCCCTCGGAAGCCAGCAGGGAAACTCGCATCTCCATTGGCACATCGCCGGGCTCCCTGCGGGAACTCCGTACCAGCAACAGCAGTTTCACTCTCTGATGGCCGAGAACGGCGTGCTGTCCCCCACGGACGAGGAAGCCGCGGCAATGGGCGAGCGCTTGCGCGCGGCGCTCCAGGGGTAGGCCGGTCCGGTCCCGTACGACTCCGCGGTCGAGCACCGGTGGCTCAGCCCCGCGACGGAAGATCGCCCTGCGACCGCACGCACCGGGCCCGAGATGCATACCGGCCCAGAAGTCGGTGCCCAGTTCGGAGTCGAGGTGGCGGGCTGGAGCGTGGAGGGTGACGCGCTCAGCGGTCGCCGGGACCGGGGGACGAGGTGGGCGGGCACTCCGCGCATCCGCTCAACTCCGGTAGTTTCGCGGCCGTTTCGTCGTCGGACGGCAAACAGGAGACCAGGGTGACTCCCGGTGCGTCCACCGCCGCCAGCTTCACGTAGTCGAACGTCAGCCTTCCCAGCCGGGGATGGTCGAACGTCCTGCGCGCGGGACGGAAGTCGGTGACATCGTGTGTGTCCCACCACATGCGGAACTCCTCGCTCTTCCGGTACAGGTCGGCGGTCAGGCACTCGAATGCAGGGTCGCCGGTGTGCCGGTCCGCACCGGCGCGGTACTGCTTCGGCATGGCCTCGGGCGTGCTGTCGACCGGACAGCAGATCGGCGGTTCGGTCGGGGTGGCCGTCCTCGGCGTGGTCTTCTACGGCACGCTGGGCGAGGGCGTCCACACGGGTGTCGCGGCCTACGGGCACGCCCTGACCGCTGCGCCGGCCCTCGACCTCGCAGCGGCCGTCGCCGTCTCGGTCCTCCTGCGCCTGCTCCCGCATCCGGCGGCTCCCCGCCACTGAGCCGCGCTCCGGTCACCGGGCCAGGGGCCCGTCAGCCGGTCCCGGTACCGGGGTCGACACCGAGTCCGGTCAGGAACGCCGCGGCGGCCGGAGTGGGGCGGAAGCGGCTCCAGACCAGGCGTTCCGTGCGTGCGGGGGCGTCGCGGACGGGCAGCACGTGCACGCCGGTCAGTTCCGCCGCGAAGGCGGCCGGCAGCATGGCGATGCCGAGCCCGCTGCGTACCAGCCGGACGATGAAGTCGGTGCCGCTGACCTCGAACGCCACCTCGCGGGTGAGGCCCACCGCCGCGAACGCCTCCTCCGACTGCGCCCGTGCCGCGGTGCCGTCGGGGTAGTCGACGAACATCTCCTGCGCCAGCCGGTCGAGACCCACCTCCGCCTGCCCGGCCAGGGAGTGGGTGGGCGCCACGACGGCGACCAGTTCGCCCGTGGCGAGCTCGTGATCGCTCACGCCCTTCGGCCGGTAGCTGGGCAGCACGCCCAGGAACGCCACGTCGAGCGTCCCGTCCCGCACCTCCTGGACGAGGTCCTTGCTCGCCCCGTCCCGCAGGACGATGTGCACCTTCGGGTAGCGGAGGTGGAACACCCGCAGCGCCGCCGGGATGTCGACCGAGGCCACGGTCGGAATGGCGCCCACCGCGAGGCGCCCGCGGACCTCCCCCGCCGTCGCGGCGACCTCGGCGCGGGCCCGCTCCGCCGCGTCCAGCGCCTGCCGGGCCTCCGGCAGGAAGGCCTCGCCCGCCGCGGTGAGCCGTACCTGACGGCTGGTGCGGTCGAAGAGCCTGGCCCCCAGGTCCTTCTCCAGCCGGGCGATCTGATGGCTCAGGGCCGACTGGACGACCAGGCACCGCTTCGCGGCGCGCGTGAAGCTGCCCAGTTCCGCCACCGCCACGACGTACCGCATCTGCTGAAGTTCCATCCATCCATCGTGAACCACGATCGATGGGATGAAAAACATGTGTTGGACTCATGGATGGTCCATCCCGGACGCTGGGGCACATGGCTCACTCCACTCACGAAACCCGCAGCCGGGCCGTGCCCCGCGCCGCACTTTCCGAACCGCCGTCGCTCGGGCGCGGTCTGGTTCTGCTGATGGCTCTCGCCGCCGCACTCTCCTGCGCCGGGAACTACTTCGCGCAGCCGCTCCTCGACGTCATCGAGGTGAATCTGCACATCGGTGTCACCGCGGCGGGGCTGATCGTCACCGCTGCCCAGGCCGGATACGCGCTGGGGCTGATCCTGCTCGTCCCGCTCGGCGACGTCATGGACCGACGACGGCTCGCCGTGGGCCTGTTCGGGCTCACCGCGTTCTTCCTCCTGGTCACGGCCGCCGCCCCCACCGGCCCGTGGCTGATCGCGGGCACGCTGCTGACGGCGCTGGCCTCCGTCGGGGCCCAGGTCGTGGTGCCGTTCGCGGCGGCTCTCGCGGCTCCGGCCGAGCGCGGCAGGATCGTCGGCGTCGTCATGTCCGGCGTGCTGCTCGGCGGGCTGTTCGGACGGCTGGCCGCCGGCGCGCTGTCCGAGCTCGGCGGCTGGCGGACCGTGTACTGGGTGAACGCGCTGCTGATGGCCGCCATGGCGATACTTCTGCACAACCGGCTCCCCCGCCTGCCCCGGCCGCACTCCACGTCCACGATGTCGTACACCGGGCTTCTGCGCTCCACCCTGGCCCTGCTGCGGGAGGAGCCCCTGCTGCGCCGACGGGCGGCCATCGGCGCGTTCTCCATGGCCTCGTACAGCGTGCAGCTGACCGCGCTGACGTTCCTGCTGACCCGGCCGCCGTTCCACTGGAACGCGGCCGCCATCGGGCTCTTCGGTCTGGTGGGCGTCATCGGTGTGGTCGGCATGAACATCGCGGCCCGGTTGAGCGACCGCGGCCGGGTGCAGGCCGTATCGGGAACGGCGGCCGCGCTCCTCACGCTCGCCTGGCTGCCACTGCTGGCCGGTGAGTCGTCCCTGCTGTGGCTGACGGTCGGCGTGATCCTGCTGAACATCGCCCAGCAGGCAGGACTCAACAGCAGCCAGAACGTGATCTACGCGCTCCGTCCGGAGGCCCGCAACCGGATCAACTCCGCGTTCATGACGCTCTTCTTCATGGGCGGGGCGGCCGGAGCGGCACTCGCCTCGGTGGTCTGGTCCAGGGCGGGCTGGAGCGGCATCTGCCTCCTGGGCGGTGCGCTCGCCGCGGGCAGCCTGGTGCTGTGGATCCTGGAGCGCGTACGGGCGGCGTCCGCCGCACGTCCCGGCGCCGTCACCGTCAGTCGTTGACAGCGGTCAGCAGCACCACGGCGTCCTCCAGTGCCAGCAGCCCGTGCCGTTCCTGCGGGATCGGCTGGAGCCATCCGGCGCTCAGCTCCACATCGCCGGAGGCCGCCGTGAGACGGACCCTGCCGCGGAGCACCTGGAGGGAGGCCGCGGCGGGGGCGTTGTGCTCGTCGAGGGCGGAACCCGAGGTGAGGGCGATGACGGTCTGTCTCAGGGGTTCCTCGTGCAGCAGGCGGTGGGCGCTGCGGCCGTGCGCGGAGGCTCGGGCCGCGGTCAGATGCTCGTCGGCGAGGGCATTGAGATCGTCCATGTGCCCACTCTGCCGCAGTGCCCGTTCCCCCGCGATCCTGCCGCCCGCCCGGCCGCGCGGATCATCCGTCCGCCTGCCCGGAGGGGCGACCGTACGACCGCAGCCAGGCCGCGGTGTCCCGCGGGAGCCGCCCCTGCTCGTCCAGCGGGCCGCTGAGGAGGAGGGTGCCCGTGTCCTCGGGCAGCTCCACGGGTTCCTCCCCCAGATTGACCAGACAGACCGGTCCGCCGGTGCGGGTGAAGGCGAGCACGCCGGGTGCGGAGGGCAGCCAGGTCAGCTGCCGGCCACCGGCCCCCGCCGCGCGGAAGCCGGGCTCGGTCCGGCGCAGCCGCAGCGCCTCGCGGTAGAGGCTGAGCATCGACTCCGGGTCGGTGCGCTGCCGGTCGGCGGCGTACGAGGACCAGCCGGCCGGCTGCGGAAGCCATGGCTCCGTGGTGGAGCCGAATCCGGCGTACGGTGCCTGCGCCGACCACGGAAGCGGTACCCGGCAGCCGTCGCGTCCCGGGTCGGTGCCGCCCGAGCGCAGGTGCATCGGGTCCTGGATCCGGCCGCGCGGGACGTCGGCTTCCGGAAGTCCCAGCTCCTCGCCCTGGTAGAGGTAGACCGCGCCGGGCAGGGCGAGCGACAGCAGGGCCGCGGCGCGGGCCCGTCGGCTGCCCAGTGCCAGGTCCGTCGGCGTGCCGAAGGTCTTGGCGCCGAAGGCGAATCCGGTGTCCTCGCGGCCGTACCTGGTGGCGGTCCGGGTCACGTCGTGGTTGCACAGGACCCAGGTGGCGGGGGCGCCGACCGCGGCGTGCTCGGCGAGCGTGTCGTCGATCGTGGCACGCAGCCGCCCGGCGTCCCAGGGGCAGGCCAGGAAGTTGAGGTTGAAGGCGGTGTGCAGTTCGTCGGGGCGCAGATAGCGGGCGAAGCGCTCGCTGTCCGGGAGCCAGACCTCACCGACGAAGACGCCCCCGTACTCATCCGCGATGGCCCGCCATGAGCGGTAGATGTCATGGAGTTCGTCGCGGTCGCTGAACGGGTGGGGGTCGCGGCCCGCGACGAAGTCGGGCAGTGCGGGGTCCTTGGCGAGCAGGGCCGCCGAGTCGATCCGGATGCCCGAAACGCCCCGGTCGAACCAGAAGCGGAGCACGTCCTCGTGCTCCTGGCGGACCGTCGGATGTGCCCAGTTGAGGTCGGGCTGCTGGGCGGCGAACAGGTGCAGGTACCACTCGCCGTCCGCGAGCCGGGTCCAGGGGACGCCGCCGAATTCGGAGACCCAGTCGTTGGGCGGGAGTTCGCCGTCCGGGCCGCGACCGGGCCGGAAGTGGAAGAGTTCCCGCTCGGGGCTGCCCGGCCCGGCGGCCAGGGCGGCGCGGAACCACGCGTGCTGGTCGGAGACGTGGTTGGGGACGATGTCGACGATCGTGCGGATGCCCAGTTCACGGGCGTCCGCGATCAGTCCCTCGGCCTCGGTGAGACTGCCGAACGCGGGGTCGATGGTGCGGTAGTCGGCCACGTCGTATCCGCCGTCGGCGAGCGGCGACAGATACCAGGGCGTGAACCAGATCGCGTCCACGCCCAGTTCGACGAGGTGGGGCAGCTTGGCGCGTACGCCCGCGAGATCGCCGGTTCCGTCCCCGTCGCCGTCGGCGAAGCTGCGTACGTAGATCTGATAGATGGCGGCGTCTCGCCACCAGTCCGCGGTGTCCCGGGGCGCGGGGCCGACTGCCACGTACGTGTTCCTCTCGCGGGGAGCTGACACAGCGCCCTCGGCAGGGGCTCCGCCGGGACGCGGCACACTCAACCACCGCGCACGGAGGAGATCAACACCTCGGCCTCCGGCCGGATCCTCGTCCCGGACGGCGGACCGTGTCAGCCGTGCGCCGTCCACCGGTACCTGACGTCCGGTTCCTGCTCCTCGTTGCGACTGCCGTCGTCGAACCCGACCGCGGTGAACCCGTGCCGCTCGTAGAAGGCACGGGCGTCCGTGTTGCGCTGGAAGACGTACAGCGTGAGCTCCTCGGGCGAGAGCTCGCGCACCTCGGCCAGGAGCAGCGAGCCGATGCCCCGACGCCGTGCGTCGGGGCGCAGGTAGAGGTGTTCCAGCTCGGTTCCGTCGAGGGAGGCGAAGCCCAGCGGTTCCCCGGCACCGGTCTCGGCGATCCGCACCGTCGTTCCGGGCAGGACGACATGGGTCATCCAGGCGAGCGTGTCCTCGTCGCTGTGCACCTTGGGCAGGTACGGCATGGACGCGGCGCGCGAGTCGAGGAAGAGCCGGGTCAGCGGCCCGGCATCCTGGGCGGTGGCCCCGCGCAGCTCCACCCGGCTGTCCGGCGCAAGATCGTTCGGTGCCATCTCGTCTCTCCTGGTCCGGCCGGAAACCCGCCGCTTCGCGCAGTCCGCGGTGGACTGCTGTTGATCGTGGACGAACCTATGCCGGGCCCCGTCGCGGCCGCCAGCGGGTTTCGGCCCGTCCGTCCGTCCGGGCGGGGCAGTCGCGGGGCGGCGCGGGCCACCCGCGAAAATGTGGCGGGGGAAGACCGAAGCGACCGACCGATACGGAGGAGTGGGCAGATGCCGCACGAACGAGCTGGACAGCCGGCCCGGCCGGAGGATCTCATCGATGTGGCCCGGCTGGTGACGGCGTATTACGCGCTGCACCCGGACCCGGCCGAGCCGGACCAGCGGGTGGCGTTCGGCACCTCCGGTCACCGCGGGTCGTCCACGGCCACCGCGTTCAACGAGGACCACATCGCCGCCACCAGCCAGGCGATCAGTGAGTACCGGGCGCGCCAGGGCACGGACGGGCCGCTCTTCCTCGGTGCCGACACCCATGCGTTGTCGGAGCCGGCCCGGATCACCGCCGTCGAGGTGTTCGCCGCCAACGACGTGACCGTGCTCATCGATCCGGCCGACGGCTACACCCCGACCCCGGCGGTCTCGCACGCCGTCCTCGGCCACAACCGGGGCCGGACGGCGCGGCTCGCCGACGGTGTGGTGGTCACTCCCTCCCACAACCCGCCCGGCGACGGCGGGTTCAAGTACAACCCGCCGAACGGCGGCCCCGCCGGGTCCGATGCCACCGGCTGGATCCAGGAGCGGGCCAACGAGATCATCGCCGCCGGGATGAAGGACGTACGCCGGCTGCCGTACGCCCGCGCACGGGCGGCGTCGACCACCGGGACCTACGACTTCCTCGGCACCTATGTGGCCGACCTGCCGTCCGTGCTCGACCTGGACGCGGTCCGCACGGCCGGAGTGCGTATCGGCGCCGACCCGTTGGGCGGCGCGTCGGTCGCGTACTGGGGCCGGATCGCCGAACAGCACCGGCTCGATCTGACGGTGGTCAATCCGCTGACCGACCCCACCTGGCGGTTCATGACGCTGGACTGGGACGGAAAGATCCGGATGGACTGCTCGTCGCCGTACGCGATGGCCTCGCTGATCGGGCAGCGCGACCGCTATCAGATCGCGACCGGGAACGACGCCGATGCCGACCGGCACGGCATCGTCACACCCGACGCCGGGCTGATGAACCCGAACCACTACCTCGCCGTCGCCATCGACTACCTGTACGCGCACCGCGAGCAGTGGCCGGCCTCCGCAGGCGTCGGCAAGACGCTGGTCTCGTCGGGGATGATCGACCGGGTCGCCGCCGGTCTGGGCCGTGAGCTGGTCGAAGTGCCGGTCGGCTTCAAGTGGTTCGTGGACGGCCTGGTCGACGGCTCGCTCGGGTTCGGCGGCGAGGAGTCCGCCGGGGCCTCGTTCCTGCGCCACGACGGATCGGTGTGGACGACCGACAAGGACGGCATCATCCTGGCGCTGCTCGCCTCGGAGATCCTCGCGGTGACGGGCAAGTCCCCGTCCGAGCACTACGCCGCGCTCACCGTCCGGTTCGGCGAGCCTGCGTACGCCCGGATCGACGCCCCCGCCGACCGCGAGCAGAAGGCGGTGCTCGCGCGGCTCTCCCCCGAGCAGGTCACCGCCGACACCCTGGCCGGTGAACCGGTCACGGCCGTGCTGACCCGGGCGCCCGGCAACGGCGCGCCGATCGGCGGCATCAAGGTGACCACCGAGAACGCCTGGTTCGCCGCCCGCCCCTCGGGCACCGAGGACGTGTACAAGATCTACGCGGAGTCCTTCCTGGGCGCCGACCATCTCGGCCGGGTGCAGGAGGAGGCCAGGGCCGTGGTCTCCGCGGCGCTGGAGGCCTGAGTCCGGCCGGGGCCGCCCGAGGGCGGCCCCGGCCGTGCGGCGGGCTCAGCGGACGACGTCCACGAAGACCGGGTTGGTGTAGAACCAGGTGTCCAGCCACGGGTTGCCCCGGCCCGGCTCGTGCGGCAACGGGCCGTGCGGATCGATCGCCGCGCCGAGGAACCCCTTGCCGTGGCGCTTGCCGTCGCTGCCGCGCAGCCGCAGGTAGAACGGCTCGTCCGCGCGGCCGACCGGGATGCGCAGGGTGTACGTGCCGCGGCGGCCCGAGACATCGGCGGTGTGGGCGAGCCGTGTGTCGGGGGCACGCCAGTCGTCGCGGTCGGCGGCCGGTCCGCGGACCGCGCCGCGGATGACGTCGACATGCTCCAGACGCGGCAGCACACCGTAGGGGTTGCGGCGGGACGCGGCGGTCACCGTGACGGTGAGGGTGAGCCGCTCGCCGCGCCGGGCGCGCAGCCGGCCGCCGAGCGTGGCGCTGTTGCCGTGCTCGCCGCGCACCTTGACGTCGATGCCGTCGACGAGATGGCCGTGGTCGACCCAGACCCGGCCGGCCCGCAGCCCCTCCATCACGTTCCGGTAGCCGTACCGGGTGACGCCGACGTGCGTACGGCTGAACTGGCCGGGCCAGAAATCGCCGCCGGGCTGCGGTTCGGTGGTGTTGTACGGGTCGGGGAGGTGGCCGGTGTTGTCGAAGTCCCGGCCGGGCGGCCAGTCGCCGTTGACCCAGGTGTCCTGGGCCACGCGGTGGACGTCGGAGTTGGAGGTGATCGTGAAGAGCTTGCCCTCCGCCAGCATGGCGTCCCACAGGCCGCCGACGGTCGCGGTGGCCCAGTCGAATCCGCCGTAGGTGACGTAGGCCTCGCGCGGGTAGCCGGGCCAGGAGTCGGCGGACGGTGAGTTGGTGTACTCGCCGCGGATGTTGGTGTCCGGGTGCCAGCCCGGGATCGCACCGGCCTGGGCGCCGGGGGCGCCCTCCATGCCGATCATGATCTCGGGGGCGGCGTCGCGCCAGCCGCGCATCTCGTGCGGGGAGTCGATGCCCAGGCGCATGGGGTGGTTGGCGAGGACGAGCACGTCGTCGACGTACCGGGTGCGGCGCTGTTCGGCCAGCCACTTGAGGGCCTTGAGCGCGTGCGCCTCGTTGCGCGGGGTGTCGGGGTGCGTCGGGGCGCCGGCCGTGTAGCCGAGCAGCTTGCCGTCGAAGGCCTCCTCGAAGCGGGTGAGGAGGTCGACCTCGTGCCGTCCGGGTGGCGAGAAGACGGTGCAGTGCTCGGCTCCGGGGATGTACCACTCCAGCCCCTGGAAGATCAGCATGCGCTTGTTGTCGGCGCGGGCCTTCAGGATCTCCCGGTGTTCCTGCGCGGCACCGAAATCGGCGTGGCCGATGTTGCTGTGCTCGGTGAAGACCATCCAGTCGAGGCCGAACTCCTGTCCTGCCGAGGCGAGTTGGGAGAAGGTGTACTTGGCGTCGTGGCTGTACACGGAGTGGTTGTGATGGTCGCCGACCAGATAGACCAGGTCCGGGGCGTGTCCGTGACCGTGCCCGTGGGACCGGCCTCCCCGGCTGTCGGCCACGGCGGGCAGCGGCAGTGAGGCGGCGGCGAAGGCCGCGCCGAACAGACCGGCGCGGCGCATCAGCCCTCGGCGGCTGAGGCCCTGGGGGTCGAGCGACTCCGCGGGAACCTGGGGGTCGGCCCATTCGGGCACGGGGTGGGACATGACGCGTCGTTCTCCTTCGTGCGGGGCGGCGGCGGTCCGGGGCCGGACCGCGGGGCCGCCACCAGGAGGATTTCTTCATTCCGGAACCGCCCGGTGAACCCGGGACGAAATGCGGGAGTCGCGCCCGTGGCACGCCGGTGCGGTCGCGCGCACCCACCGGGCGGAGCTCCCCCGTCCGCCGCTCCCCGGGTGGCGGAGTCCGCGCGGTGCGCCGACGCTTGTCCCTAACCTGCCGATCCGGGCGGGCGGGCGGAGCCTGATGGGGGTGAATCCGTGTCGGACGCCGGTGCACCGGTCCCCGAGCCGGCAGGGGCCGACGGTATGGCGGCGGCGATCCTGCACACCCTGTTCGCCCAGTCCGCCGTGGGACTGCACGTACTGGACACGCGGTTGCGGGTGATACGGGCGAACGTCCTGTCCGACACCGTTCCCGCCGAGCGCCTCGCGGGGCAGTACTTCACCGACGCGTACCGGCTGGAGAGGCCGCACGAGGCGGAGCGGGTGCTGCGCGGAGTGCTGGAGAGCGGTGTGGTCGTGCGCGATCTCGTGGTCCGCGGCCGGCTCATGGACATGCCCGGCCCCGATCGCAGCCTCAAGGTGTCCGTCCACCGGCTGGACGACGCCCGGGGGCGGACGCTCGGGCTGCTGGCCACGGTCGTCGATGTGGACGAGGAGGAGAAGGCGCGCACCCGGGCGGCGTGTCTGACCGCGGTGCGCACCCGGGTGGGCAGGTCGCTCGATGTGGCGGCCACCTGCGAGGGGCTCGTCGAATCCGTGGTGCCGGTGTTCGCCGACTTCGCCGTCGTCGAGGTGGTGGACGAGGTCCTGCGGGGATCGGATCCGCCGATGGGGCCGCTGGGACACGATGTCCCGTTGCGCCGCGCGGCCCTCCGAGGTCTCGGTGCCGACGGTCACCGGGACGGCCTCGTCGGCGAGATGCGCCGGCTGCCCGCCCGTACGCCCTACGCCCTGGCTGTTTCGGACCTGCGGCCCCGGCTGGTCCGGATCACCGCCCGGACGCCCTGGCTGAACGCAGCCCCCGCCAGCACGCGGCTGATCGAGGCGATCGGGGCCCACTCCATGATCGTGGTCCCGCTGAAACTGCACGGCGCGGTCCTCGGCCTGGTGAGTCTCTACCGGTGCCGGGAGTCGGAGCCCTTCGAGGAGAACGATCTCCCGCTGACGCTGACGGCCGCCGCCCATGTCGCCCTCAGCATCGACAACGCGCGGCAGTACGAGCGCGACCACGTGATCGCTTCGACGGTCCAGCGCCGGCTCCTTCCACAGCACGACAGCGACCACGTCGCCATGGAGACCGCCCATGTCCTGCTGCCCGGACGCAACAGCGGCTCCTGGTTCGACACCATCGGCCTCTCCGGCGCCCGCACCGCCCTGATCGTCGGTGCCGTCGAGGGGCCGGGGCTCCAGACGGCCATCACCATGGGCCAGTTGCGGACCGCCATCCACGCGCTGGCCGGACTCGACCTGGAACCCGACGAGGTGCTCGCCCGGCTGGCCGACACCGCCGACCGTCTCGCCGGGGAACGGGCGGCGCTGCCGCCGGGGGACCGGCTGCTCGGGCAGTCCCTGTCGGCGACCTGCATGTACGCCGTCCACGACCCGTTCGCCGGCACCTGCACCATCGCGCGGGCGGGGGACGCGACACCGGGCCTCGTCGCCCCCGACGGCACCACGAAGCCCCTGGACGTGCCCGAGGGTCCCCGGCTCTTCTCCGGCGACAGCGCCCCCTTCGCCACGGCCACCTTCGCACTCGACGAAGGCAGTGTTCTGGCGTTCTTCTCCGGCACCCCCATGCCCGGGGGCCGGCAGTCGGCGGGCCTGCGCGAGGCCTTCGCGGACCCCGGCCGCAGCCTGCAGGACCTGTGCGACGACGTGGTCTACAACCTTCCGGCCGACGCACACCCCGGGGGCGCCGCCCTGCTCCTCGCCCGGACCGGCGTGGTCCCGCCGGACCGGGTCGCGGTCTGGGAGCTGCTCCAGGACCGGACCACGCCGGGCACGGCCCGCACGCTCGTGCGCGACCGGCTCGACGGCTGGCACCTCGACGAGGAAACGATCGAGGCGACCGAACTCATCGTGAGCGAGCTGGTCACCAACGCGGTCCGCTACGGCACCCCTCCCCTGCGGCTGCGGCTGATCCTGGACCGCACGCTCACCTGCGAAGTACGCGACAGCAGCCCGGTCTCACCCCATCTGCGCCATGCCCGCACGGTCGACGAGGGCGGACGCGGACTTTTCATCGTCTCCCAGCTCGCCACCCACTGGGGTACCCGCTACAGCGCCGACGGCAAGACCCTGTGGACCGAGCAGGAGCTCGGGCCCGCCACGGACGATTCCTGACCGGGCCGGACACTTCCGTGACGGGCCATTGCACCCGGAGAACAACAGTGGTTGGCTGGACAACAGAAGATATGAATCGGGGTTCAGATCATGGCCTACCGACCCACCGCCCGTACGGAAGCGACCCGGATCGCCCACCGTGAACGGCTGCTCGACGCGGCACGGCAGCTGCTCGCCGAGGGCGGGTACCCGGCGGCCAGCATCTCCGCGCTCGCCCGGCGGGCCGGCGTCGCCACCGGCAGCGTGTACAACCACTTCGCCTCCAAGCAGGAGCTGCTCGCCGCGGTCTTCCGGCATGTCGCGGGCCATGAGCTCAGCGCGGTACGGGAGGCGGTGCAGGCACACAGCGGCGTCACCGAGCAGCTGCGCGCGCTCGTCGAGGTCTTCTCGTACCGCGCGCTGCGCAGTCCCCGTACGGCCTGGGCGCTGCTGGCCGAACCGGTCGATCCGCTCGTCGAGGAGGAGCGGCTCACCTACCGGCGCGGCTACCACATCCTCGCCGAGACGGTCATCGTCGCCGGTATCTCCTCAGGTGAACTACCCCCGCAGAACGCGCAGTTGTCGGCCGCCGCCGTGATCGGGGCGGTCGGCGAGGCACTGCTCGGGCCGCTCTCCCCGGTCGGTGCGCGGACCGACCCGGAACCGGTCGTGGAGAGCATCACCGCGCTGTGCCTCAGAGCGGTCGGCGCCGAAGGCGCCTGAACACGAACCGCCCGCCCCGCCGCTTCCCCCGCCGCCCCGACCGCCGACCCAGGACAGGACCACCCGCCATGACCGTCACCCAGCACCGGACCGGCCTGCCGCCCGCAGCCCCCGCGCCGCACCCCACCCACGAGGTCACCAACCAGGCACCGCCCCGGAAGGACCTCGACGAGTACGGCACCAACCTGCCGCTCGCCGAGGCCGTCCGCACCTTCGGCGCGGCCTGGCACGAACCGGAGCTGCACGAGATCGGCACCCTGGTCGGCTCGGAGCGCTTCCAGACCTCCGCGGAGCTCGCCCACAACTCGCCGCCCGTCCTGCGCACCCACGACCGGTACGGCAACCGCGTCGACGAGATCGACTTCCACCCCGCGTACCACGAGATCCTCGGCGGGGCCGTGCACCACGGCACGCACACCGCGGGCTGGGCCGACCCGAAGCCCGGAGCGGCGGTGGCGCGGGCGGCGTCGTTCATGCTGTTCGCCCAGATCGAGCCCGGCCACGCCTGCCCGATGTCCATGTCGCATGCCGTGGTCCCGGTCCTGCAGCGCGATCCGGAGGTGGGCCGGGACTGGCTGCCGGGCCTGCTCAGCCGCGCGTACGACCCCCGGTCGATCGCCCCGGGCGAGAAGTCCGGGCTCACCTTCGGCATGGGGATGACGGAGAAGCAGGGCGGCTCCGACGTGCGCGCCAACACCACGCGGGCCGTCCCGCTGGGCTCCGACCCCGACGGCCGGGCCCATCTGCTGACCGGCCACAAGTGGTTCTTCTCCGCCCCGCAGTCGGACGCCTTCCTGGTGCTGGCCCAGGCCGAGGCCGGACTCACCTGCTTCCTCGTGCCGCGGGTACTGGCCGACGGCACCCGCAACACCGTCCGTATCCAGCGGCTGAAGAACAAGCTCGGCAACAAGTCGAACGCCTCCTCCGAGGTGGAGTTCGACGGCACCTGGGCGGTACGGGTCGGCGAGCCCGGCCGCGGTGTCCCGACCATCATCGAGATGGTCAACCACACCCGGCTCGACTGTGTGCTCGGTACCACCGCGGGCATGCGCCAGTCGGTGTCGGAGGCGATCTGGCACGCCCGGCACCGCAGCGCCTTCGGTGCCCGGCTGGCCGACCAGCCGGCGATGACGGCGGTCCTCGCCGACCTGGCGCTGGAGACGGAGGCCGCGACCTGGACCTCGCTGCGCCTGGCCCACGCGTACGAGAGCGGCAGCGGCGAGTCCGAGGAGATGTTCCGCCGACTGGCCACCGCGGTGTCCAAGTACTGGATCTGCAAGCGCGGCCCGCACCACGCCTACGAGGCGCTGGAGTGCCTGGGCGGCAACGGCTACACCGAGGACTGGCCGCTGGCCCGGCGCTACCGCGAGCAGCCGGTGATGGCGGTGTGGGAGGGGTCCGGCAACGTCATCGCCCTCGATGTGCTGCGGGGCATCGGAAGAACACCGCAGTCGCTGGACGCCTTCTGGGCCGAGCTGGAGACCACGGCCGGTGCCAGTTCGGTGCTGGACGCACACGTCCGCCGGGTCCGCCAGGAGCTGGCCGAGGACCTGCGCGACCCGCTGGCGGCGCAGACCCGCGCCCGAGCGTCGGTCGAGGGCATGGCGCTGGCCCTGCAGGCCTCGCTGATGCTCCGTCACGCTCCCGCGGCGTCGGCCGAGGCGTTCGTGGCCGCCCGGCTCGGCGAGGCCCGTGGCCACCAGTACGGCATCCTGCCGCGCGGCACCGATGCCGCGGCGATCGTGGAGCGGCACTTCGGCACCGGCGGCTGAGCCGTCACCACCTCCGCTCCCCCCGGCGCGGGTGCCGGGCGGGCGGGCTCGGGCCGTGCGGCGGCTGACGCCCGCCCGTCGTCGCCGGGCGTGGCCGGCCCGTCGCGCGTTAGGTTGGCTTCATGGAGTCGAGACCCCGCACCCTGTGGCTGCGTACCGAGCCCCTCCACGCAGTGATCTACTTCGACGAGGAGTGCCGGGGCATCGGGAAGTCCGTCGGCCTCAAGGGCTTCTGGATGGGGTACTTCGCCACCCGTACGGCCCCCATGGGGCGGATCCGCCCCGAGGCCGCCACCGCCGCACTGGGCGTCTTCGCACCCGGCATGGTGGCCCGTGCGCTGCCCGACGCATGGCGGGTCGTCACCCCCGAGAAGCTCATCGATCTGCGCGCCCGGCTCGCCGCCCGTGCGCTGCGCCGTCTGGTCCCCGGAGTCGACTCCCTCGCCGGCCGGCTCGTCCCGCCGCTCGCCGCGATGGTGACGGCCGCCTCGCCGCTCGCCCGACCGCTGTTCGCCGCGAACCGCCCGCTGTGCGACCGCACCGATCCGGTGGAAAGCCTGTGGCAACTCACCACCACGCTGCGGGAGTTCCGGGGCGATGCGCACATCGCCGCGCTCGCCGACCACGGTCTCGACGCGCCCGAGGCGCTCGTTCTCGCCGCCGCCACGGACCGTGTCCCGCGCGAGGGCATCCGGCTCGACCGCGGCTGGAGCGAGGCGGAGTGGGCGGACGCCGAGGAACGGCTTCGCTCCCGCGGCCTGATCGACGCGGAGTCGGATGCCACGCCACGCGGCCACCGGGAACGGGAGCTCGTCGAGGACACCACCGACCGGCTGGCCGCCCGGCTGCTGTGCCCCCTCGCCGAGAGCGCGGCGGACGAACTGCTCGCCGCCCTGGAGCTGCCGACCCGGCAGGTGCTGGGGGCGAAGCTGCTGCCGTTCCCCAACTCGATCGGCCTGCCCCGGCCGGTCTAGGCCCTGTCGTCGAACCGCCGTCTGCCGTGCGGCGCCCGGCACGCACGCACGCGGCGTTGCCGAAATGGCCTAGAGGCCGGTCGCAGGGTCCGGGCGGGACCGGCACAGCAGGATCACCGAGCACACCTCCGCGAAGGCGCACGAGGGCATGGTGTCCCCCGCGGCCCCGGCAGCACGGAATCGGTGACTTCCGCACGCAACGGTACGGCTCCGGCGGCGGTCACCCGCTGTGACACGTGCCGCACGCACCGCCGCAGCGGCAGCAGCGCCGGGCGATCAGCACGGCCAGCACGGCGAGTGCGGCCACGGCCACCGCCCCCGCGGCGCCCTTGGCCACCGGTCCGCCCGCCGTGCGCAGCAGATCGATCGGTTCGGCCCCGCCCGTCGGTGAGGTGTCCGCCGCGTCGTCGGCGGACTGTGCCGATGCGGACGGTTGCGCGGCCGAGAGCCGTTGCGCGAGGCAGTCGGCGAACCGGCCGACGAGTCCGTCGCTCACATCGCTCATGACCCCGCGGCCGAACCGGGCCGGCCGTCCGGTGACGGTGAGGTCGGTGGTCACCGAGACGGTCGTCCCGCCGTCGTCGCCGGTCAGTGCGGCGGTCACCGTCGCGCTCGCCGTGCCCTGGCCGCGTACTTCGCTGCCCCGGGCGGACAGGACCATGCGATGGGCCGCGTCGTCCTTCTCCAGGAAGGTCGCCGTGCCCCGGTACGTCACGGTGATCGGTCCCACCCGCACCTTCACGGAGCCCTTGACGGTGTCACCGTCGAACTCCTCCACGGTCGCGCCCGGCATGCACTGCGAGACATGTTCGATGTCGAGCAGTGCCCGCCAGGCCTCGTCGACCGGGACCGGCACGGTGAATGAGTTCTGCAGCTGCATGGTCCGCTCCTCTCACGAATCACAGCGGTCACGAAGACCGCGGGGTCATGGGGCCGGCGCGGTCACCCGGATCCGAGCCGCGGGCGGTGGATCGCCCCGGCCGTCTCCGTGAGCGGGCTGCCCGTGCCGCCCCAGCGCAGGGCCACGATCTCCGCGGCGATGGAGACGGCCACCTCCTCGGGGGTGCGTGCCCCGAGGTCGAGGCCGATGGGGGATCGCAGCCGCGCCAGTTCCGCTTCGCCGAGCCCCGTCTCGCGCAGCCGGGCCATGCGGTCCTCGTGGGTCCGGCGGCTGCCCATCACACCGATGTACGCGGCCGGGGTGCGCAACGCCACCTCCAGCAGCGGGACGTCGAACTTGGGGTCGTGGGTGAGTACGCACATCACGGTCCGCCCGTCGGTCTCCGTGTCGCGCAGATACCGGTGCGGCCAGTCGACGACGACCTCCGCGCCGTCGGGGAAGCGGCGAGGGTCTGCGAAGGCGGGGCGGGCGTCGCAGACGGTGACCCGGTATCCGAGGAACGCGCCGATCCCGGCCACCGCCGCCGCGAAGTCGATCGCGCCGAAGACCAGCATCCGGGGCGGCGGGGCGAACGACTGGAGGAACACGGCGACGTCGTCCTCGCGCCGTTCGCCGTTCGGGCCGTAGTGCCGCAGTCCCGTTGCCCCTCGGGCGAGTTCCCCGCGTGCGTCGGCGGTCACCGCGGCGTCGAGGCCGCTCGCGCCCAGGGACCCCGAGATGGTGTCCGGCCGGACCACGAGGGCGGCGCCGCGCGGGGCGGGTCCGTCGGTCACGGTGGCGACCACCACCGGGCGGTGCTCGGCGACCGATGCGGCGACCTCGCCGAAGGCGGGGTCGCTCGCCGACGTCACCGGGCGTACCAGGAGGGTGATCTCGCCGCCGCAGGTGAGTCCGACGGCGAAGGCGTCCTCGTCGCTGTATCCGAAGGTCTCCAGCCGGGCCCGGCCGGTCTCCGCGACTTCCTTGGCCAGTTCGAAGACCGCGCCCTCGACGCAGCCGCCGGAGACGCTGCCCACGACCTCGTCGTCCGGGCCCACGGCCATCGCCGCGCCGGGGCCGCGCGGCGCGCTGCGGCTGACCGCGACGACGGTGGCGAGCCCGAACGGCTCCCCGGCGGCGTACCAGCGGCCGAGCACCGGCAGGATCTCACGCATCGGAAGCCACCCCCCGTACCACCGCGGCCAGATGTTCCAGGGCCGCCAGACTGTGCTCTTCGACGAACGCGTCCACGTGCGGCAGCGCCGCCGCCATGCCCGCCGCGAGCGGTGCGTAACCGGGGTGCGCCTTGCGGGGATTGGCCCGGACCACGCGATGCGCCAGCCGGTGCAGCCGACGCATCTGAGCGGCGAGCAGTGCGGGGTCCGCGCGCTCCCAGCCGTCGGAGAGGACGACCACCACCGCTCCCCGTGCGCAGGAGCGCTGCCCCCAGCGGTCGAGGAACGCCTCGAACTCGTCGTCCGCCCGGTCGACTTCGTCGACGAGCAGGACGGATGGCTGGGTCTCCACCGCCTGGAGCAAGGGGCATGCGATGGGGAAGCGTCTGCTGTACAGCTCGCTCTCCAGCCGGTCGGCCTCGGTGATCCCGGCGGCTTCGGCGGCCCGCAGATGGAGCAGTTGGCGCGGGAAGTCCCAGTCGTACAGGGCCTGGGAGGCGTCGATGCCCTCGTAGCACTGGAGCCGGATCAGAGGTGCGCCGAGAACGTCCGCGAGGGCCGGGGCGAGGGCCGTCTTGCCCACGCCCGCGTCGCCCTCGCGGACGAGCGGCCGGTGCAGCCGGAGCGCCGGGAAACAGGCGATGGCGAGCCCTTCGTCGACGAGGTGGCCCGTTCGCTCCAGGCGGGCGCGCAGCTCCGCCGGTCCGCCCTGCGGCCCGCCCGTTCCGTTCGCCCCGGCCGCCGGTCCGGTCACCTGTCACTCCGTCCCGGCCGCGGCCAGCACCGCGCGCCGGGTCAGCACCCGGGCGAGGTGTTCGCGGTACTCGGGCGTCGCCGACAGGTCGGAGGCGGGGCGGGTGCCCTCCGCCGCCGCGTGGGCGGCGTGCACCACCGCGGCCGGGCCGGCCCCGGCTCCGGCGAGCGCCGGCTCGGTGGCGCTCGCGCGCAGGGGCGTGGCGCCCATGTTGGTCAGGCCGATGCGGGCCTCGGCGATGTGGCCGTCGTCGCGCCGTACGAGTGCCGCGACACCGACGACCGCCCAGCCCTGGGCGACCCGGCTGAACTTCTCGTAGTGGAAGCCCCAGGCGTCGGTCCTCGGCACCCGGATCTCCACCGGCAACTCGTCCGGTGCCAGGGATGTCTGCAGGTAGTCGACGAAGAACTCGCGGGCCGGGACGGTGCGCCTGCCGCGTGGCCCCGCGGCCACCATCTCGCCGTCCAGGGCGAGCAGTACCGCCGGGAGGTCGGCGGCCGGCTCGGCGTGGCAGAGCGAGCCGCCGGGTGTGCCGCGGTGCCGTACGGCGGGGTCGGCGACGGTCTCGGTGGCGGTGGCGGTGGCCGGCAGACCGGCGTGGCGGCGTACCAGGGGGTCGTGGAGGACGTCGTGGTGGGTCGTCATGGCTCCGATGACGAGCGATCCGGTGGCGGTGTCCTCGCGGACGCCGCGCAGTTCCGGGATCCGGCCGAGGTCGACGAGGAGTTCGGGGAAGGCGAGGCACAGGCGGAGGATGGGGATCAGGCTCTGTCCGCCCGCCAGGACCTTCGCCTCCTCGCCGCCGTCGTGCAGCGTGCGTACCGCATCGTCGAGGGTGTCGGGCCGTGCGTAGTCGAATGCGGCGGGAATCATGTCGTCGCCCCCTTCGCCCGTGCGTCCCTCGACGGCCTGCCAGATGCGCAGCGGGGTGCACGGCATGGCCACGTCCCGCACGCCGAGCGGCCGCAACTCGATAGGGTCCACGCCGAGTTCGGCCGCGAGTTCGTCCATGGTCCGCTCGATCGCGAAGGTCGCCTCGGGGCGGCCGGCGCCGTGGTAGGCGTCGGTCGGCGTTCTGGTGGTGAAGACCCCGGTGCACCGGAAGGCGTACGCGTTCATCTTGTAGACCCCCGGGTACATGAACGCGCCGAGCAGCGGAATGCCGGGGGTGATCAGCATCAGGTAGACGCCCATGTCGGCGAGCAGGTCGACGCTCAGACCGAGGATCCCGCCGTCCTTCGTCGCGGCGATCTCGATGTCCTGGATCTGGCCGCGGCCGTGATGAGTGGCCAGATAACCCTCGGAGCGGGACTCGGTCCATTTGACGGGCCTGCCCGGCTTCCTGGCCAGGGCGAGGGCGACGGCCTCCTCCCCGTACACCTGGAGCTTGGAGCCGAAGCCGCCGCCGACGTCCGGGGCGATCACCCGCAGTCGCTGTTCGGGAATCCTGGTGACCATGGAGAGGATGACCCGGGCCACGTGCGGGACCTGGGTCGTGGAGTACAGGGTGTACTCGTCGGACCAGGTGGGCGGTGTGGCGACCACCGCTCTGGGCTCCATGGCGTTGGGGATGAGGCGCTGCTGGGTGTAGCGGCGGCGGAGCACGACATCGGCGCGGGCCTTCTGCGCCGTGTATTCCCCCGTGGCCAGCGGCCAGGTGTAGCAGCGGTTGGTGCCCTTGTCCGCGCGGACGAGCGGGGCGTCGTCGGCCAGCGCGGCCTCCAGGCCGAGCACGGGCGGCAGGGGCGTGTGGTCGACCTCCACGGCCTCCAGCGCGTCCGCGGCGGCGTACCGGCCGCGGGCGACGACCAGGGCGACGGGGTCTCCGGCGTACCGCACCTCGTCGACGGCGACGGCGGGGTGGTCGGGCATGACGATGTCCTCGGTCACCGGCCATACGCACGGCATGGGGCCGAGTTCGCCGGCCAGGTCACGGCCGGTGAGGGCGGCGATCACGCCCGGCCGTTCCAGCGCGCGCGACACGTCGACGCGGTCGATCCTGGCGTGGGCCATGGGGCTGCGCAGGATCGCCAGGTGCAGCAGGCCCGGCACGGTGATGTTGTCGGTCCAGGTGGTGCGGCCGGTGACGAGCCGGGCGTCCTCCTTGCGGGTCCGGGAGCGGCCGACCTCGGGGCGTGGCTTCCCGGTGGTGACCGGACCGGTCATGTCCGTTCCTCCTGCCGGGCGGCGACCGGGACCGCGGGTCGTTGCCCGTCCGGCCGGCCGGCTTCCGTGGGCTCGGCCGGTACGGCCAGCACGGAGCAGCTCTTGACCCTGTCGCCGTCGAGTTCGACGGTGCATGCCCCGCAGTTGCTGGTGTCGCAGCCGACCGGGGTGCCGGTGAGGCCCAGGTTGTCCCTGAGGTAGTGGACCAGCAGCAGTCGGGGCTCGACCTCGTCCTCGTACCGTGTGCCGTCCACCGTCATCGACATGCGGGTCATCTGCGCTCCCGGGGGATCAGGCCGTGGTGTCGGACCATGCGTAGGGCGGGGCCACGGGGCCGCTCGCGGGTCCGGCGCCCACAATCTCCAGTTCCTCGTCGGCGGCCTTCATCAACTGTGCGGCGACGTCCTTCATGGCCCGGCTCGCCGCGAGTTCGTCGCCGATGACGGGTACGTCCACGTCCTGCGGGTTGCAACGGGCGACCCCGTGTCCGGTGAGCTGTGCGGAACCGGTGTCCAGCACCGCCTCCGCCCTGGTCGTCCCGTCGTCCTCGGTCAGACCGAGACGGAGCCTCCACTCCAGCGTGCGGGCCATCGCGCACCTCCTGCGACCGCGTCCGGTCGCGATGCGCCGCCTCGACGCGGTCCTGTCACCAGGATCCACCCGCTCCGGCGGGTTCGCGCGTTCCGGCTCGTCCTGCGGAGATCACACCGCCGAAATAGGATGCGGGATGTCGAATTCCACCGAAGGCGGGCGCCGGCCGGCCGTCGCACCGGGATCCGGTCCGTCGGCGCCGCCGCGGCAGTCCCTGTGTTGCGCCGCGCGGGCGAACGCAGTGCGGAGCGGCCCATGAACCGGCGTCGTCCTCCCCGTTCGGCGAGCGCCGAGGAGTTGCTCACCACGCTGCAACAGCTCACCTCCCGGGCCCGCCGCGAGGTGGAGCTCCATCAGGCGCGGGTGGAACTGGCCGAGGTGCTCCAGCGCGAGATGCTCCCCGCGGCGCTGCCCGCCCGTCCCGGCCTCCAGATCGCCGCCCGGTACACACCGGCCCGCAGCGGGCTGGACATCGGCGGCGACTGGTACGACGGATTCGTACTGCCGGACGGTGCGCTGGCCTTCGCCATCGGGGACGTACAGGGCCACGACGTCGAGGCCGCCGCGTTCATGGGCCAGATCCGCATCGCCATGCGGGCGATCGCCGCCACCGCCACGGACCCCGGCGAGGTCGTGGGCCGGACCAACGACCTGCTGGTCTCGGTGGGCTCCGGCCTCTTCGCGACCTGTACGTTCGTCCGCCTCGACCCGCACACCCGGGAACTGCACAGTGCCCGCGCCGGGCATGTCGCCGCGGTGTGGGCCACGGCCGACGGCCGTTCCGGCCTGACCAGTGACGAGGGCGGGCTGCCCCTGGGGATCCAGGCGGGCGAGCGGTATCCGGTCACCCGGCGGCAGCTGACGGCTCCGGGCGCGTTCGTCCTGGTCACGGACGGAGTGGTCGAGGGTCCTTCGTTCCCGATCGACCGGGGTATGGATGCGGTGATGCGGCTGGTGCTCGCACAGGTCGGCGCCGACGCCGGCGAGCTGGCCGACGCGGTGCTGCGGGCGGCGGAGCAGACCGGGCACCAGGACGACGCCGCCGTCCTCGTGGTACGTCACGGGGCCGCCCCCGGCCGACCCTGATCCGCAGGACAGGCCGTAGGCGTGTCAAACAGCCGCCACCCGTCCGGGCGGTGTCTGATGAGATGTGTGATCCGCAGCGAGAGAACCAGCAGTACGGCCGTGGCCGTACTGCGTGTCCTGGCCGTCGCCGCTGCCTACTACGCGGCCGGAGGGCTCGGCCTCATCCGGGAGGTGTCCGTCCACGGCGCGGTCGTCACACCGCTCTGGCCGCCGACGGGCATCGCGCTGGGCGCCCTGCTCTACCTGGGCCTGAGCGCCTGGCCCGGTATCGCGCTGGGCTCCCTGCTCGTCGTCGCCACACTCAGCGGCTCGGTCACGCCCTCCACCTTCGCCGTCGTGGCGGGCAACACCGTGGCGCCCGTCTGCTCGTATCTCATACTCCGCGGGGCCGGTTTCCGCAGGGAGCTGGACCGGCTGCGCGACGGGGTCATGCTGGTCTTCCTCGGCGCGCTGGCCGGGATGGTCATCAGCGCGACCGTGGGCACGGGCATGCTGCTGCTGGACGGCAAACTGCCCCTGAGCGGGTTCTGGCCTGTCTGGGCGGCATGGTGGTCGGGGGACGCCATGGGGGTGCTCGTGGTCACCCCGCTGCTGCTCGTGCTGCGCAGGCTGCGGATGCCGCGGACCACCGACCGGTGGATCGAGGCGAGCGTGCTGCTGATCGTCTCCGTCACGATCTCGCTGGTGGCGACCCGCAGCTCATTGGCGATGCTCTACCTGGTGTTCCCCCTGGTCGTCTGGGCCGCCCTGCGATTCCGGCTGGCGGGGAGCGCGCCCTGCGCCCTCCTCGTGTCGGTCCTGGCAGTGATCGCGGGAACGCAGGGGGTGGGTCCGTTCGAGGGCCATACCATCCTTCACGTGATGGTCAACCTCACCGTGCTCAACGGCTGCGTGGCCCTGATCGCGCTGCTGCTCGCGGCGCTCGTGACCGAGCAGAGCAATATCCGGCACAGGATCGAACGCGCCTGCGAGGAACTGGCCGAAGTGGTGGATCATCTGGCGCCGGGAAGGACGGCGGCCGCGTGGCCGCCCCGGCCCGAGGATGAACTCGACGGCGGCTGAGCACCACGCGCCCCTCCGTCACCGCCCCGGGCGCACTCCCGCGTCGGCACAACACACCGAAACGATTCGGCCAACGGCCGTCACCAACTGCCCACTTGCTCGTTTGTTGGCCGGGGAAGGTCTCCCGACAGCACGTCGTCGCGGACGAACCTGGTGGGCAGGCAGAGCAGTTGCCGGCATACATGTCCGCACACAACCCGATTCAGGTGTATTTCAAATGCCAATAATTGGCCGCAGACCAAGAGATCCGGCGCGGAACGGGACGAGATCCGAGTCAGTGCGCATGTCTGAACTTCACGAGAACTCCAGCGAAATGGCACGTGTGTGGATATCGTGCACCGAGCGAGGGCGCATCCGTCAGTCCATGAGATCGGCGGATGCGCCCCGTTTGTGACGATGCAACTGTGACTGGGGGGTTCATGGGGCATGTCGAGCTACCCGATTCGGACAGATCAGCACCCGTGGGACTGGCGGGAGCGCCGCGTCCGCGGTCTGTTGCGGATCGGCCTCGCAGCAACGAACTCGACGCGTTGTGGAGGGCGCCGAGCGCACAGCGCGAACGTTCCGGGCCGGCCGCCGCGAGGAGAAGGACGGCCCGGTGCATACCGGTCGTCGTCGGCGCCGAACTTCTCGGCCTCGGGGTTCCGGCATGGCTCGTCCTGCGCATCGGCGAGCAGTCGCGGACCGCGGTGGCCGCGTCCGTGGCCGTGGCCGCACTGGCGTGGTCCGGCCTGCGGGCCGTGCGCGGCCGGTACGCGGACCGGCCCCCGGGCGGACCGCCGGGGGTGCTGGGCACGACCGGGGACTGGCTGCTCCTCATAGGTGTGCTCGCCGTGCTGGGCACCATCACCGGCGGATCGGCCGATCCCGCGGAGACGGTCGTGGCACTGCTGCCCGGCCTGCCGGCCGGCATCGCGGCGCAGGCCCTGCGGCGGCTGCCGTGGCCGGGGCGCCGGCAGCGGGCCGTCCGGCGGGTGCTGGTGGTCGGCGAGGCGCCGGGGGTGGACCGCGCCGTCCGGATGCTCGCGTCCCGTGCGGACCATCCGTACGCGGTCGTGGCCGCGGTCCCGGTGGGGACCGCACCGCTGGAGTGCGGGGTCACGGTGCCGGGCCGGCTCGCACCGGCTCCGGCCGACGACGACGTGTCGACCGTGCTGGGCGGGGCCTTCGCCCAGGAGGCGGACCTGGCGCTGGTGGTTCCCGGGCCCCGGCTCTCCGAGGAGCGGCTGTGCCGGCTCACCCGGGGGCTGCACGACGGCGGGCTCTCGCTGTCCGTGCTGCCGGGGCTCTCGGGCATAGCGGCCGACCGGGTGCGGCCCACCGCGGCGGCCGGGCTCACCCTGCTGCACATCGCGCCACCCCTGCGCCGGGGGCCGCAGCCCGCCCTGAAGGCCGTCGTGGACCGCGTCGGCGCCGCCCTCGGCCTACTGGTCCTGGCACCCCTGCTGATCCTGATCGGCGCGGCGGTACGGCTCGGCTCCGCCGGGCCGGTGTTCCACCGCCAGATCCGCCACGGGCAGCACAATCGGCCATTCACGATGTGGAAGTTCCGCACCATGGTGGCCGACGCGGAGAGCCACAAGCAGCGGCTCGTCGCCGCGAACGAGATCGACGGCCCGATGTTCAAGATGCGCCGCGATCCCCGGGTGACCGGAATCGGCCGTCTGCTGCGCCGGTCCTCGCTCGACGAGCTCCCGCAACTGCTCAATGTGCTCCGCGGCGACATGTCACTGGTCGGTCCACGCCCGCCGTTGCCGGAGGAGGTGTCCCGCTACGACGAGCGCGAGCTCCGGCGGCTCACGGTGAAACCGGGACTGACCGGTCTGTGGCAGGTCAGCGGCCGCTCGGACCTGTCCTGGCAGGAGACGGTCTCGCTCGACCTGTGGTACGTCGACAACTGGTCGGTGGCCACGGACGTGGGACTCATGGCCCGTACGCTGCGCGCCGTCACCGACGGCCGCGGGGCGTACTGAGAGCGGCGGCCGTCGATGGGAGGAGCGCGAACGCTCCGGCTGTGCGCGGCCGACCCGCGCCGGTCGGTCCGCCGGGCCCGCTCAGACCTGCGCGGTCTGCCGCTCCAGCCACCATGCGTAGGTCCGGGCGATCCCGTCACGCAGCGCGATCCGCGGCACGAAGCCGAGAGCGGTGAGCCGGGAGACGTCGAGCAGCTTGCGCGGGGTGCCGTCGGGCTTCGTCGTGTCCCATTCGACGGTTCCCTGAAATCCCGTCACATTCTGGACCATGGATGCCAGTTCACGGATCGTCAGATCGCTCCCGCAACCGATGTTGACCGGCTCGTCGCCGTCGTAACGCTCCAGCAGCAGGAGGCACGCGGCGGCGAGATCGTCGACGTGCAGGAATTCCCGGCGGGGACTCCCGGAACCCCAGAGCGTGACCGCGGACGAGCAGTCCCGGCACGCCTCGTGGAAGCGGCGGATCAGCGCGGGCAGTACGTGCGAGGTCTCCGGGTCGAAGTTGTCCCCCGGGCCGTAGAGGTTGGTGGGCATGGCGCTGATGTACGAGGCGCCGTACTGCCGGCGGTAGGACCGGGTCTGCACGATTCCGGCGATCTTGGCCAGCGCGTACGCCTCGTTGGTCGGTTCCAACGGGCCGGTGAGCAGGGCGCTTTCGGGGATCGGCTGCGGGGCGAGCCTGGGGTAGATGCAGGACGAGCCGAGGAAGAGCAACCGCTCGACCCCGGCCGCGTGCGCCCCGGCGACGACGCTCAGCTGGATGCGCAGATTGTCTTCGAGGAACTGCACCGGATACGTGTGGTTGGCCATGATCCCGCCGACCTTGGCGGCGGCCAGCACCACGGCATCCGGACGGACCTCACGGAGAAACGCCTCGGTCCGCGCGGCGTCGCGCAGATCGAGATGGTCCCGATCACGGGTGATCACCTCGTGCCCCTCGGCGGCGAGGAGGCGCACCACCGCCGATCCGACCAGGCCACGGTGGCCCGCGACGAAGATGCGCGCACCGGATCGCAGGAGGGGGCGGACGGATTCCTGGGAAGGGCCGGGGAGATCAGTCGTCATGGGCCGGATTCTGCCAGCACCCGCAGCCCGCGGTGATGTCTTACCGCAGACAGCTCAATTCAGATATTTCGGCGGGAAGTATTCGGTGCGGAACAACAGCCACTCAGGTGACCAGAGAAGGGGGAGTCGTGGCGAAGACCGCGCTCATCACCGGCGTGACCGGACAGGACGGTTCGTACCTGTCCGAGCTGCTGCTCGACAAGGGGTACACGGTCCATGGACTGATACGCCGCTCGTCGAGCTTCAACACCGAGCGCATAGATCACATATACCAGGGGCCGGAGGAGGAGAACCGTTCGTTTCTGCTGCACCATGCCGACCTCGCCGACGGTGTCGCGCTGGTGAATCTGCTCCGCGACATCCGGCCGGACGAGGTCTACAACCTGGGCGCGCAGTCGCACGTCCGCGTCTCGTTCGACGCTCCGCTGTACACGGGTGACATCACCGGTCTCGGCACCATCCGGCTGCTGGAGGCGGTCCGCGCGAGCGGCATCGACACCCGTGTCTACCAGGCGTCGTCGTCCGAGATGTTCGGCGCCACCCCGCCGCCGCAGAACGAGCGGACCCCGTTCCATCCGCGGAGCCCGTACAGCGTCGCCAAGGTCTACTCGTACTGGTCCACCGTCAACTACCGCGAGGCCTACGGCATGTTCGCGGTCAACGGGATCCTCTTCAACCACGAGTCCCCGCGCCGCGGCGAGACCTTCGTGACCCGGAAGATCACTCGCGGGGTGGCCAGGATCAAGGCGGGCCTGCAGACCCATCTCCACCTGGGCAACCTCGATGCCGTACGCGACTGGGGGTACGCCCCCGAGTACGTCGACGCGATGTGGCGGATGCTCCAGTGCGATGACCCGGACGACTACGTGGTGGCCACCGGCGAGGGCGTCAGCGTCCGGCAGTTCCTGGAGTACGCCTTCGCCCACGCGGGCCTGGACTGGCGCGAACATGTCCGCCACGACGCCAAGTACGAACGCCCCAGCGAGGTCGACGCCTTGATCGGGGACGCCACCAAGGCCGAGGAACTGCTCGGCTGGAAACCGGTCGTGCGGTCGCGGGAGCTCGCCAGGATCATGGTCGAGGCGGACATCCGCCAGCTGTCCGACCAACTCGCCGGAGCGGCCGTGCGGGTGGACCGATGAGATCGCCCGGGACCGATACGACAACCGACTCCACCGCAACCCCGGTGGAGCCGGGCGCCGCGGCCTCCCGGCCGCAGCTCGTTCTCACCTTCGGAGCTGAATGATGAACGGAACCACGGGGCGCAGGCGCTCCGGCCGCGGCCGGCTACGTGCCGCTGCCGCCGCGCTCTGCCTGCTCGCCGGAGCGCTGACCGCCGCCGCGTCCGGGGGCTCCCCGGCCACGGCCCTCACCCCGCCGGTCTCCCTGACCGCGGACGACCTCACCACCTGGCAGACCAACGGCATCGTCTGGGCGATGGCCGGTTCGGACGCCGGCGTCGTCTACACCGGCGGCACCTTCTCCACCGTCCGGCCGCCGGACGCGGCAGCCGGCACCTCGGAACGGCCGGCGGTGAACTTCGCCGCCTTCGACGCCGCGACCGGTGCGCCGACCGGCTGCAGCCTGTCGTTCACACTCTCGTCCGGCACGGCGACCGTGCGGGCCCTGGCACTCTCTCCCGACCAGAAGACCCTGTACGTCGGAGGGAATTTCGGTTCGGTGAGCGGCGTCGGGGTGAGCAATTTCGCCGCGATCGACACCGCCACCTGCACCCCTCGCCAGAACTTCAAGGTCGCCGTCTCCGCGACGGTACGGGCGCTCGCCGTCACCGCCGACACCGTGTACCTGGGCGGTGACTTCAACTCGGTGGCCGGACAGACCAGGAACAAGTTCGCCGCCGTCACCACGGGCGCCGCGCTGAAGCCGTGGAAGGCCAACACGGACGAGGTGGGCCGGGCCGTCGAGCTCACGCCCGACCGCAAGCACGTACTGATCGGCGGTGACTTCTTCAAGGTCAACGGCACCACGTCGCACGCCCTGGCGGTCGTGGACGCCACCACGGGGGCCGTGGCCAAGAGCTATCCGGCCGGGTTCATTCCCAACACCTCCACGGTGAAGGACCTGACCACGGACGCCACCGGCTTCTACACCGCCAACGAGGGCACCGGAGGGGGTGTCTTCGACGGCCGGATCGCACTGAACCTGAGCAACTTCGAGCAGCGCTGGCGGGACACCTGCCTCGGCGCCACCCAGGCCGTGCTCGTGCACAACGGCGTGCTGTACAGCGGCAGTCACGCCCATGACTGCGCCACCATGGGCGAGTTCCCGAACCAGCCGCGCAAGCATCTGCTGGCCCAGTCCGTCGACGATCCGAAACTGCTTCCCTGGTTCCCGGACACCAACGACGGGATCGGGGAGCCGGTCGGGCCGCGGGTGATGGCCCAGGCCGACAAGGGCGGTCACCACTATCTGTGGGTCGGCGGCGAGTTCACCACCGTCAACGGCGCCGCCCAGCAGGGCCTGACCCGGTTCGCCGACGGTCCCGACACCGGGGCTCCGTGGGTGCCGAACGTCAGCCTGTCCACGGTCGCCCCGGGCAAGGTGGAGGTCAACTGGCAGGCGAGCTTCGACACCGACGACGGTGAACTCACCTACCGGATCTACCGGGACGGTGCGAGCACCCCGGTGCACACCACGACGGGTCGCTCCATGTTCTGGGACCGGCCGCAGCTGAGGTGGACGGACACGGACGTGGCCGCGGGCGAGACCCACTCGTACCGGATCAGTGCGAGCGACGGCACCAACACCAGCGCCAAGTCGACCGCCGTCTCCGCGACGGTGGCATCCGCGGCCGAGAAGTATCCCGCCAAGGTCCTCGCGGACGGTGCTTCGCTCTACTGGCGGTACGACGACGCCTCGACCTTCGCGGGAGACACCGGCGCCGGGCGGGACAGCGGCTTCGCGCGCAACTCGCCCGCCCGGCGGGTGACCCCGGCCGCGGTGACCGGAGCCTCGACCGCGGTCGGCCTGAACGGTTCGAACCAGTACGTCTACAGCAACAAGCGCCATCCGCAGCCGGCCAAATTCTCGGTGGAGACCTGGATCAGGACGACGACCGCCAAGGGAGGGAAGATCATCGGCTTCGGCAGTCTGACCATGCAGAACAGCACCCAGTACGACAAGCACGTCTACATGCGCGACGACGGCCGGCTGGTCTTCGGCGTGAAGAGCGGCAGCGCCCGGACCATCACCACACCCGCCGCCTACAACAACGGCGCCTGGCACCACGTCGTCGCCACGCAGGGCTCCGGCGGCATGGCGCTGTACGTCGACGGGAAGCTCCGCGCCTCGACCGCCCTGTACACCGGCAACGAGAAGTACGACGGCTACTGGCGAGTGGGCGGGGACAACCTGAACGGCTGGCCCAGCAGGCCGACGAGCGACTTCTTCGCCGGGCAGATCGACGAGACCGCCGTCTACCCGACCGCGCTGAGCAGCTCGCAGGTCAGTGCCCACTACGCGCTGAGGACAACTGGATGAGGTATCCGTTCCGGGCCGGCGCCGCCGTCGTCGCACTGACGGCGGCGCTGGCCGCCTGCGGCTCGTCCTCCGAAGGGGACAAGGGGGCGAGCGGCGCCGGGCCGTCGGCGGTACGGGCCCCGCTCACCGCCCCGTCGGCCGGGCCCGGCACCACCGCGTCCAGTGGCCCCTCGGCTCCGCGCACGAGCGATCCGCCGAAGCTTCCCTCCGATGAACTCACCCCGGCCACCGGCTCGTTCACCAAGAAGCAGAGGGACTATCTGGTCGACCGGGTGCCCAGGGGCATGGACCCGGCGGCCGTGCTCCAGACCGGCCAGGAGACCTGCGACAGGCTGGGTTTCCTGGTGAAGGCCGACCGGGACGTGGCGGTCGGCGCGATCGTGACCGGCGAGATCGCCGATGCGGAGCCCGCCGTCGAGCACCTGTGCACCCAGCACAGGGACCTGCTGCGGGAGGCCGCCCGGGGCTACGCGGACGGCACGCACACGGACGGACGGCTCCGGCCGGGCCGCTACCACGACGTCTCCCCCACCGGGAGCTGCACCTGGCAGATCACCGGGGCGGACGGCAGGGCCCTGGTCTCCGGCTCCGCCCCCGCCGGGAAACGGGCCGCGATCACCGTCCCCCGGGAGGCCCGCGCCTTCACCTCCACAGGCTGCTACGCCTGGCTGCCCGAAGGAGACCTCGGATGAGCAAGCTGCCGATAGCCGTGGTGATCCCCACGAAGAACGAGGGGCTCAACATCGCCGAGGCGGTGAAGTCGGTGCTCGGCCATTTCGAGGCGGTGGTCGTCGTCGACTCGCACAGCACCGACGACACGGCGAAGATCGCCGAGGACTGCGGGGCCGAGGTGATCACGTATACCTGGGACGGCGGTCACCCGCGCAAGAAGCAGTGGTGTCTGGACCATGTCCGCACGGACCTGGACTGGATTCTGCTGCTCGACGGGGACGAGCGGATCAGTCCCGGTCTGCTGGCCGAACTGCGCCGGATCTTCGCCGACCCCGGTGCGCCCAAGCCCGCCGCGTACGACATTCCGCTCGGCTACTGGTTCTCCGGGAAGCGGCTGCGGCACGGCTACACCATCCGCAAGCGGTCGCTGACCGACCGCACCCGCTGCCGGTACCCGGAGGTGGGGGATCTCGACGCGCCGGGAATCGGCGAGGTCGAGGGCCACTACCAGCCGGTCGCCGCATCGGCCGGATCGCTCCGCAATCCGATCGAGCACCAGGATCTCGACCCGGTCACCGCCTGGTTCGAGCGGCACAACCGCTACTCGGACTGGGAGGCGTGGCTGGAGCACCACCCCGAGGTCAAGGAGCAGGTGCGCAGGGTGAAATCGCGCCAGGGGCAGCTGTTCCACAAGGCACCGTTCAAGCCCCTGGTGTCGTTCGCCTACATGTATGTGTACCGACGGGGTTTCCTCGACGGGCGGGCGGGGTTCGACTTCGCGCTGGCGATGAGCTTCTACCGCTGGCAGATCGCGCTCAAGTCCCGTGAGGGAAGGACCGTTTGACCTGTCGGCCGCTCCGGCGGACCACGTCCTCGTAGGTCCGCCGGAGGGTCGCGGTCACGGCCCCGATGGTGAAGTCCTCATTGACCAGGCGCCAAGCCGCCCTGCCCGCCCGGGTGTTGGCCTCCGGTTCGAGGAGTTCCAGGACGGCGGCGGCGACCTTGAGGGCGTTCTTCCCGTCCTCGCCGACCCGGCTGTCGATCACCCGGCCCGCGCCCGCGCGCGCCACATCGGGGCCGAGTCCGCAGGTGCGGGTGATGACCACGGGGGTGCCGACCGACATCGCTTCGAGGACGGACACGCCCAGGGGCTCCTCGATCGACGGCAGTACGTACACGTCGGCGCGCCGTCCCGCCGCCAGGACCTCTTCGTGCCCGAGCGGCCCCACGTGGTCGAGCGATCCCATCACCCCCAGCCTGCGGGCGAGTTCGAGGGTCGCGGGCAACGCGCCGGTGTCGGGACCGGCCAGCACGAAGCGGGCGTCCGGATGCTCGGCCAGGACCGCCGGCATCGCGGCGACGAAGTCCTCCGGGCGCTTGCGCTCCTGGATCCGGGCGAGGAAGAGGACCGTCGGCGGCCGCCCCGGCTCCCGGGTGGGCTTGATCTCCTGCGGACGTACGCCGTTGACCAGCCGAACCGTGCGGGTCAATGGGACCGGCGCGGCGACGGCGTTCACATCGAGGCGTTCCGTCTCGGTGAGGTGCAGTACGGCGTCGGCCCCGCGCAGCACCTTGCGCACCCCCAGCAGATCGGTCAGCCGGGCGACCCGGTTCTCGGTGGGGTCCACCATGCCGTGCGTCTGGACGACCAGGGGTGTGCCGGAGGCCAGTGCGAGCAGCGCGGCAGGCAGTGTCACCAGGTCGCGCATCAGATGGACGTGGACGAGGTCGGCGCCGCGCATCATGCGGCGCGCGGTGTGCAGGAGCGCACCGGAGGTGATTCCGCTGACCTCGAACGCGGGGAGCAGATGGCGGGCCCGGAAGAGATGGGCCGGCACTCCCTCGACCTCGCGCGGGAGGGGCCCCTCGAAGCCGTCGCCCAGCGCCATGATCCTGGCGTCGTCACCGGCGGCCCGCTGGACCTTCGACAGGTTGAGCGCCACCCTTGTCGGGCCACCGAACGCATGGTCCGGGGTGTGCAGCGTGACCACGTGCAGGATCTTCACCAGGTTCCCCTCGACCTCGGCCGACCCTCACAGACTAGTCATCCAAACACCCCAAGTGGGTTGATTCGTTAGAGTGTTCACAGGTCCACGGAAACGGGGAGCACATGACGTCCGTGCACGAGGCGGTGCCGTCCGCGCCCGTACCGGAGCACGGCCCGCGAGAGCCGGTCCATTCGCCGGCGAAGCCCATGTCGTGGGCGATGCTCTCGCGCGCTCTGGCCGTACCTCTCATCCTCGCCCTGGTCTGCTTCCTGCCCGCGGTGATCGCCGCGCAGCCGGGCACGGGCGTCCGGGACACCGCGTACTGGCTCCAGCTCGTGCTGACCTGTTATGCGGGGGCCCGGCTCGCGACCATGATCCTCTCCACTCGGCGGCGGCTGCTCCAGGGCATCTTCTGGATGTTCGTCTACATCGCGATGGGGGTGGCGCCGTTCGCCCAGGCCGTCATCGGGCAGACACCGACGCCGATGGTCGGGCCGCGGTCGGATCTGGTGACGGCCGTCGCGCTGATCCTGGTGGGCTGTGCCGCGTTCGACCTGGGGGCTCTGCTGGCTTCCCGGCGACCGCTGCGCCGACGGGTCGCCGCGCGCTCCGGGAGCGGTCCGGCCGTCGCCCACCGGGGGCGGCTCGGGCTGCTGGTGCTGCTGGCGTTCGCGGCGAGCGGCTACTACGTCCTGAAGCTCGGCGGGCCCGCCGTCTTCTTCACCAGCCGCCAGGAGATCAGTGCGTCGGTCGCGGCGAGCGGGGTGGTGTCGGGTCAGTCCAATGTGGGATCGGCCTTCCTCAAGGGCTTCGGTACGGTGCCCGCGCTGCTCGCGCTGCTCTTCTTCACCCGTCGCCTCGTGACCTCGCGCAGGGCCCGGCGCGCCCCGTCGACGGTGCTGGTCTGGGCCGGGCTGATCGGGCTCAACGCGATCGTCAACAACCCGGTCTCCAACGCCCGTTACTGGTTCCTGACGGTACTGGTCTCACTGCTGTTCACCGCGTTCCCGAGCAGCGCGGCGATGTACCGCTCGGTACTGGCCATGGGGGTGGTCGGGGCCCTGGTGCTGTTCCCGTACGCGGACCGCTTCCGCTACGACGGCGCTGGGTACCGGCCGGTGGATTCTTCGTCGGTGTTCGAGCCGCTGGCCACCAAGGACTACGACCAGACGGTGATGTTCGCCAACACCATCACCTGGGTCGACACCCACGGCCACACCTACGGGCGTCAACTGGCGGGCTCCGCCCTCTTCTTCGTGCCTCGTTCGGTGTGGAACGGCAAGCCGGAGGACACGGGGGTGCGCGTCGGTCAGTGGATGGGGATGAGCATGACCAACCTGTCGGCACCGCTGTGGACCGAACTCTGGGTCGACTTCGGTGCGCCGGGCATGGCCGGTGCCTTCGCGCTGATCGGGTACGTCGCCGCCCGTACCGACCGGCGGTACGCGCGGGCCGTCTCCCGCGACGGTCCGGGACCCGGCAGTGTGCTGGCCGTCACCGCGCCGCTGATCGCCGGGTACACCTTCATTCTGTTGCGCGGGCCGCTGTTGCAGGCGGCAGGAAAGCCGGCCGTCGCGGCGCTCTGTCTGCTGCTGGTCACAAGCTTCCGGAGCCGGGCCGGGCGGCGTCCGCGCTGAGCGGTGCCCGTTCGACGGCGGTGCGGCGCGTCAGCCCGGCCACCCTGGTCCAGGTGGCCACCGCCTTGCACACGGAGCCCAGGCACAGGCCCCAGGCAGCACCCGACACCCCGCCGAGCAGATAGCCGCCGGTGAGGAAGGCGACGGCGGCGAGCGAGAAGACCACCTGGATGGAGAGGGTGGTGCGCGGGTCGAGCATGCGCAGGGCCAGCAGGCCGCAGGTGCCGACGGCCATCGCCGCGTACTGGCTGCCGGTCGCCGGGAGGAGGGCGGCCGCCGTGGGCCAGGTGTCGCCGAGCAGGTGGCGGCCGACTCCGCCGGGCAGCAGGGCCAGTGCGGTGGCCCAGACGGCGGCGGTGGCCGCCAGGACGCCCGCGAGCGTCGCCGCGGCCCGTACCCTGCGCCGTTCGTCGGCGAGCCTTCCCAGCAGGGGCGGTCCGAAGCCGGTGGCCGAGGTGAACAGCACGTTCAGCGGTCCGAAGAGGGTGGTCGCGCCGCGCAGGGCACCGACCACCAGGGGGTTGCCGACCGCGCCGAGACCGAGCACGGAGAGCTGTCCGGTGGCGTTGCCCACCGCGAACTCCACCACGAAGCGTCGCCCCAGATGGCCTCGCTGCAACAGGACCCTCAGCCGCAAGGGCGATCCGGCCACCCTGCGGTGCAGCAGGGCGGTCGACAGCAGCAGGGCCGGCAGTGTGGAAAGACCCCAGACGATGACGAGCCGGGCGGCCGGGGTTCCGTGCGGCTGGACGGCCAGCGCGCCCAGCACACAGACCAGTCTGAGCACGTCGGCCGCCAGCGCCAGGTGCGGCAGGTGCAGGGTGGAGAAGACGTACCGCATGGTGTCCTGGCCCAGGACGACGGGCAGGACGAGTCCCAGAGCCATCAGGGCATGCGCGGTGGCTCCCGGCAGCGGCAGACAGACTCCGGCCAGCACGGTGCCGAGCACTGCCGTCGCGAGCAGGGTGAAGACGACCGCTGACCGGCAGGCGCCGCGCACCTCGTCGCTCCCGCCGCGCCGCAGCACGAGCGGCTGCCCGGTGTAGGCGCCGGACACGCCCAGAAGCACCGTGAAGACGAGGTAGACCGCCGAGAAGCGGGCGAAGTCGGCGACGGTGGAGAGCCGGGCGGCCGTCACCAGAACCAGGATGTTGGTGAGCGCGGCCACCCCCTGGTCCGCGACCGAGCAGCCGATCGCGGTCCGTGCCCTCATCTGTGTCCGGCGGTGGAGTCGTAGGGGCGCAGTCCCAGCGTCTCGGCGGGGTCACCGGTGTGCTCCGGCCCGCTGACCGCTCCGCTCCCCCGGCCCGGACGTCCGCCGCCCGTGTGGCGCTTGGCAGCCTTCCTGAGGGCCCGGCGCTCGTGGCGGCTCCGGCCGGGGTGCAGCAGGGCGCCGAGTACGGTGCCGCCCGCCGCCCCGATGATCTCCCGGATCCGCTCCAGGTCGCTGCGGTGCACCTCGCGCGGGTCGCAGACCACCACGACGCCCTCCACCCGGTCGATCAGTGCGACGGCGTCGGCGTACGACAGCACGGGCGGGGCCAGCACGATGACGACGGCGCCGGGCCGGTCGCCCTCGGCGACGATCACGCCGACGGGCGCCGACGTCAGGGCACGCGGCACATTGTCCGTGCGCCGGCCCGCTATCAGGGTGAAGGCACCCGACCCGGGTACATCCACGTTCATCCGGCTCTCGGACGGCCAGGCGCGTTCGCCACGGGTCGCCCAGCGGGGCCGGTAACCCTGCACCGCCGGGCCCAGGTCCCTGGCCAGTGCGGGAGTACGCAGATCGGCCTCGACCAGGATGACGTCACGTCCCATCTCGGCGAAGGCCGCGGCCAGGTTGGCCGCGGCGGCGGCCGCCCCGGCGCCGTCCCCGCGCGGGGCCGTGACCAGGAGTCTGCGGCGCTGGGCGAACGACGGATCGTAAGCGAGCCGGAAGGCCACCGCGCGGTACTCCTCCGCGAGCCGGCTGCCGCTCCGCCCGATGGCCAGCAGCGTCCCGGCGGACGCGCGTTCCCTGGGCAGGCTGCCGAGCAGGGGCGCGCCGAGTGAACGGACCAGCTCCCGGGTCGAGCGCACGGCCGGGTCGAAGACCAGGCGCACCCAGGACAGAAGCAGTCCCAGTGCGAGGCCGACGACACCGCCGAGCCCCAGCAGCAGGGGCAGTCCGGCGCCGGTGGGCCCGCCGGGGGCGACGGGTTTCTTCGTCAGGTATCCGGGCGTGGTGTCCAGAGCGTGCAACTCGGAGATCTTCCGGCTGAGTTCGGAGATCGCGACCACGAGGTTGGCCCGTGCGCTGGTCACGTCGTCGCTCCCGGTGGCCTGCTGCGCCAGCTGGTCGCGCTGCGTGGTGAGCGGATTCAGCTGGGCGCGGTAGCCCTCGACCATGTTGGCGATGCTGTCCTCGGTGCGCTGTCTGCGGATCTCCAGATAGGCGTCGGCGAGTGCCTGGGCCCGGTCCTTCGCCAGCGCGGGGGTGCGGCCGGTGTAGGAGAAGCGGAGTACGAGGGTGTTCGGCGGGTTGGTGACCTGGAGGCCGGACAACAGCGGCCGGAGCTCCACCCGGTCCCCCTGTCTGGCCAGGGTGGCGACGGCCAGGGTGCCCACGGTGTCGCTGACGGCGGTCTGCCTCTCCGAGCCGATGTTGATGCCCTTGTCGGCGGAGGCACCGGCGGCGAAGGGGTCCGAGGTGGCGGAGCGCACGACGACCTCGCCCGTCGACGTGTAGCTCTCCTCGCCGCTCAGGGCGAGCCAGCCGCCGCCGAGGAGCCCGACGACCACGCCGGAGGCGAGCAGGGCCCGGTAGCGCAGAAGCTGGCGGAACTGGTCCCTCAGCAGCGCGGGTTCGTCCTGGTCCTCCAGGGCGCGGATCGGCTGGTTCATCGGCGTGGTCTCCCTTGTGCGTCCGCGAGGACCTCGGTGAGCAGGGCGTCGAAGCGGGCCAGGCCCGCCTCGCGGCTCAGGTGACGTGCGACGTACTGCGGTCCGTTGGCCCCGAGCGCGTCCGCCCCGGCCGGCGCCTCGACGAGCTTCCGCACGGCCGACAGCAGGGCCGCGGGGTCCTCCGGGGCGACGAGGAGCCCGGCGCCGGACCGTTGGACCTCCTGTGCGGTGCCTCCCCCGTCGGCGACCGAGGCCACGACGGGCCGGCCCGAGACGAAGTAGGAGGTGAGTTTGGACGGGACGCTCATGTCGAGGACGGATGCCCGCTGCGTCACCGCCAGCACGTCGGCGGCGGCGAGGATGTCCGTGAACTCGGCCGCGTCGGCCGGGGGCAGGATGTCGAGGTTGCGCAGGCCCGCGGCGCGCCCCAGCAGCGCCTGGCGCTGATTCCCGTCCCCCATGAGCACCACGCGTATCTCCGGGGCGAGCCGGGCCGCGTCGACGAGGACCTCCAGGCCCTGCTTGAGCCCCATGTTCCCGGAGTGCAGGACCACCGGGGTGCCCTCGCTCCAGCCCAGTCGCGCCCGGGTGTCGGCCCGGTCGGCGGAGGGCGCCCGCACATGCGACCAGTTGGGCACGGTACGGATGCGCCCAGGGTCCACTCCGTACGCCGTGACGCGGGGCACGAAGCTCTCGTGGATCACGCCGACGAGGGCCGCGGAGCGCAGCGCGTACCGTTCGGCGGCCGAGGCGACGGCTGCCGCCCTGCCCCCGCCCCGGATGCCGCTCTGCGCGGCGGCGGCACCCATCAGGTCCTGCACGACCGGTATGTACGGGACGCGGTGGCGGGCGGCCAGCCGGGCACCGATGACACCGCCGGCGAGACTGGGCATCTGGGACACCACCGCGTCCGGCGGGCGCGAGGCGGGCGGCGAAAGCAGCCCGTGACCGAGCACCGTCGCCTCGAACGCGGCTCTGCGCAGGGCAGTCTGACGGGTCGGCACATAGTGTCTTCGCCGGTGCACGGCGACCCCGGCCCGCTTCTCGGCGACCCGCCACACACCCCGGTACGCCGGGTCGGTCCGCCAGGACGGGTAGTGCGGCATCCCGGTCAGTACGTGCGTGTCGGCCCCGGCCGCGGCCCAGTGCTCGGCGAGCTGTGCGGCGTACGGGCCGATGCCCGTCAGCTCCGGTGCATAGTTCGTCGAGACGACCAGCAGGGTGCGGCCCTCGAACGGCTTGTGCTGCTCGGCATCGGACATGGACGCTCGCCTTCCCCCCGGAACAATCCGTGTTCCCCCCAAGGAACAGCCCCAAAAGCGAGCTTATCCGTTCACGTGATGCGCAAGTGGCCTTCACAGTAAGGTCGTTGCACCATCAACACCGATACCGATATCCCACCGCACCGGATGCCATGTCCGGACAACTGCCGCGGGACACGGACATCGCGTTCACCGTGGGGGGAGAGAGCGGATGGCGCACAGGGTCGGCTACGCGCCGGGGGTCTACGACCTGTTCCATGTGGGGCACCTCAACATCCTGCGGCATGCCCGCAGTCAATGCGACTACCTCGTCGCCGGGGTTGTCTCGGACGAGATGGCCGCGCTCGCCAAGGGCCACCGGCCGGTGATTCCGCTGCCGGAGCGCCTGGAGATCGTGCGCAGCGTGCGCCACGTGGACGCGGCGTTCGTCGAGACGGTGCCCGACAAGGTCGAGACCTGGCAGCAGGTGAGGTTCGACGTGATCTTCAAGGGGGACGACTGGCGGGACACGGAGAGGGGAAAACGGCTGGAACGCGACTTCGCCGAGGTCGGTGTGGAGGTCGTCTACTTCCCGTACACCGTGCACACGTCCAGCACCCAGCTGCGCCGGGCGCTGGACATGCTCGTCAGTCCGCGGTCCGGAGCGCTCTGAGCTCCTTGAACCACTTGGTGAGGAACGCCACCAGGAACAGCGCGTGCACGACGGCGAGCACCGCATAGCCGATGCGGAACGCGGTGCGGTCGCCGAGGAGCAGGAACACCAGGCAGAACACTCCGTAGTCGGCGGGCAGCAGTGCGACGGCCCGCAGCCGTGAGACCGGGGCGGCGGCGCCGGGTCCCGCACCGGACCGGGCGGTCGCCGCCTTTCCCAGCTGTTCGCGCAGCAGCCCCGCACAGAAGGTCAGCACGGCCGTGAACAGGAAGCCGAGCGGCAGGAGCAGCCAGCCCTCGCCGGGCACTCCGGAGAACCGCTGGAACGAGATCAGCACGGCGGTGTGGACGAGGATCATCTTGGCGCAGTCCACGACATGGTCCAGCCATTCGCCGTCCGGGCCGCCCCGGCCGGTGAGTCTGGCCAGTTGCCCGTCGGCCGAGTCGAGGGCGAAGCCGATGGCGAGACCGGCGTACACCGCGACCGCGAGCCCGACGGACGGCGGGACGAGCGCCACCGAGGCGATGGCGGCGAAGGTGAAGGCCGCGCTGGTCAGCGTGACCTGGTTGGGCGTCAGTCCGATCCGGTACGCACCGGCCGCGAACACCCGGCCGGCCGGCCGGTTCACGTACCGCGAGTACAGCGACACCCCCTTGGCCGTCTTCTGCGCACCGCGCAGTTCGCGCAGAACCGTGCCCGTGTTTCCCATCCGCCCCCCAGCGTGCCGCCGTCGTGAGCGGCGTCGGCATCGGCACAGCGATGCGAGGACGCCGCCGCCGGAGCCGCATCATGGCACGCGGACCCGGTCCCGCGCGGCCCATCGCCCGCTCCGGCCGGCGGCGCGTCTCAGGCGGGTGCGGTGCGGCACTCCGGGTGGCCCCAGCCGTTGGGGTTCTTGGCGATCATGTCCTGTGCCGCGTAGGGCTTTCCGCAGTGGCAGCGGCCGGCGAACTTGGCCCGGATGGTTCCGCCGGAACGGGCGGGGCGTGACGCGCTCCCCGCCTTCTTCGTCGCCGTGCCGCCGCGCCGGCCCTCGGTCGCGCGGGCGGGAGCGGGTGTCGGCAACTGCGTGGCGCCGTGCGCGGTTCCGGCCGGACGCTGCGCCACAGCGGCCTCGCTGGCCGCCTGGTCGGCGAGTGCGTTGAGCGGGTCGCCGTCCACCTGGTGGGCGGGAACATAGGTGAAGCGCACGGTCCGGCCGGTCAGCTGGGCGTCGATCCCGGCCACGAGGTCACGGTTGGCCACCGGCTTGCCGGCCGAAGTCTTCCAGCCGTTGCGCTTCCATCCCGGCAGCCACTTCGTCACGGCGTTCATCGCGTACTGCGAGTCCATCCGCACCTCGATCGCCACGGCGGGATCCGTCGACTCCAACAGCTCCCGCAGCGCGGTGAGTTCGGCGACATTGTTGGTGGCGGTCCCCAGCGGACCCGCTTCCCAGCGCTCGGGCCGCCCCTGCGCGTCGGCCACGACCCATGCCCAGGCCGCAGGTCCCGGATTGCCCTTGGATGCCCCGTCACACGCGGCGATGATGCTTTCGTTCATGCCCTTGATCATGCCAGCGTCGCGGCACCCCCCTGCAGGCGATGACTCTGCGTGACGATTCGAGGTGCGGTGGCCCGACGGCGCTGGTTCTCTGATGGAGCCCGCTCTTCCCAACCGCACAAGGAGCGATGATGAGCGTTGCACGTGAATCCGGTGACCGTGCGCAGCAGCTGCGCGAGAAGGCCCGGCACATGACCGAGGCCGCCGAGCGCACCACCGACCCTGAGCAGCGCCAACGGCTCCAGGAGAAGGCCCGGAAGCTCCAGGAGCAGTGCGACCAGCAGGGCAACATGGGCGGCGGAAGCGTCCGTCCGCCCAAGTAGCACCCGCCGCACGCCAACGGCCGACGTCTTGCCGCTCTTCCATGAGTGTGCGGCAAGCCGTCGGCCGCTGTGCCGGGGGCGGCTCAGCGACCCGCCCCCGGTCCCGGCCATCCCCCGGCCGGGCCCTCCCCCTGACGCCCGGTGGTTGTTGTTGACGTGCCTCAGGCGAAGGCCCTAGGTTGCGGTAAGCGCTTTCCAGCCGCACCCAGGAGACTCGGGACATGAGCAGTCCACTGCGCATCACGCACGCCCACGGGGACCGGATCACGGTCACGGAGGAGCGCGGCGGCATCGACCTGATCAGCTACGTCTACCGTCCGGAAGCGGCGTGGGAGGCCCCCAAGCCGTACATCCACCCCATGCGCACACTGGCCGATAACGTTGTCACCGACTATCGGCCCAACGATCACCGCTGGCACAAGGGCCTCCAGATGACGGCCTCCCACCTCTCCGGGCAGAACCTCTGGGGAGGCAACACCTATGTGCACGGCCAGGACTACCAGCCGCTGCCCGAACGGGTCGGGTCGATGGCGCACATCGGATTCGACGAGATCACGGCGGACGCCGGACGCGCGGTCATCGCGGAGCGGCTGAGCTGGCGCCACAACGACGGCACGCGCTGGGCGGACGAGCTACGCCGCGTCGAACTGCACGACGTCGAGCACGCCGGAGCCGACTCCGGCGCCACGGGCGCGGACACCGGCGGCAGTTGGACGCTGACCTGGTCCAGCGCGATCACCAACCGACGTACCGAGCCACTGCGGTTCGGCAGCCCGACGACCCACGGCCGACAGGCGGCCGGCTACACCGGCCTCTTCTGGCGCGGGCCGCGCGCCTTCCGGGGCGGCCGGATCCTCGGCCCGGACGGAGAAGGTCCGGAGCTGATGGGGACGCAGGCACCCTGGCTGGCCTACAGCGGCGAACACGACAGCACCGACGGTCACGCCACACTGATCTTCCAGCACGCCCCGGAGAACGATCACACGGGAGCGGGCGGCACCCACCCGGCCCACTGGTTCGTCCGCGACGAGCCCTTCGCCGCGGTCGCCCCCTCCTTCGCGTTCCACGAGGAACTGGAGCTCGCCCCGGGCGACACCCTGGCCCGCCGCTACCGGGTCACCGTGGCGGACGGGGAGTGGGACCGGGAGCGGATCACCGAGTACCTCGCGGATCACCCGTGGTGAACCCGGACACGGACGGCACCGGCCTGTACGTGGAACTGTCACTCACCGAGGCCGATCGCGTCGGCCTGCGTGAACTCGGCCCCGGGCCCGTGTGGTTCGCCGAGCCGGGGACCGCGTCGGAGGCGGACGCGCGCGCCCTCGCCGATGCCGGCACAGCGCTCGGCAACCCCAGGGCGGCCTGGGTGGCGAACGCGCCCCGGCTGAGGTGGCTGCAGCTCGCCTCGGTCGGGATCGACGACTATCTCGGTCTCGACTGGCCCGCCCTCGGCCGCCGGCTGACCGTCACCAACCTGGGTGATGTCTTCGCCGATCCGGTCGCGCAGTCGTGCCTGGCGGGCATCCTCGCGCTCCATCGCGGCATCGACCGACTCTCCGGGCTGCGCGCCGAGGCCAGCTGGGCGAAGTCCGCCGTGCGGTCCCGGCTGCGTCTGCTGACCGGGGCCCGGGTCCTCGTGCTGGGCCGGGGGTCCATCGCCCGGCGGTTCGCCGAGCTGCTGGGCCCGTTCGGCTGCCCCGTTTCGCACTTCGCACGCGGAACCGGCGACATCCGCACCCTGGCCGAGCTCGATGAGCAACTGCCGGGCTTCGACGTGGTGGTGGGGCTGCTGCCCGGGACGCCCGAAACGAGTGGACTGCTCGATGCGCGGCGGCTGGCCCTGCTGCGGCCGGGGGCCGTTCTGGTGAACGCCGGCCGCGGATCACTGGTGGACGAGGAGGCCCTGGTGTCCGAGCTGACCTCCGGGCGACTCGGCGGAGCGGTGCTGGATGTCACCGCTGAGGAGCCGCTGCCCGCCGGTCACCCCCTGTGGAGCTGCCCCGGGGTCGTCCTCACCCAGCACACCGCGGGTGGTTCGACGCACGAGAGCACCCGGGTCGTCGACCTGTTCACCGACAACTGGCGCCGTTTCCATACCGGTTCACCGCTGCGCAACCCCGTGCAGTGGTCCAGAGGATTCTGAGGACGCGACATCATGTCCGAACCCCCTCCCGCACACGTCGGCGCACAGACCCGCGACGGGGTGCACATCGCGGCGATCCGGCCGGTACTGCTCAGCGCTCCCTACGCGGATCCGGAGAACCTGGAAGTGCGCCTGGCGCTGCCGACGGGGTGGCGCACCACCGGTCTGGTGGAGGTCACCCTGGACGACGGCACGACCGGGCTCGGCGAGGCCTATCTCGCCGTCTTCGCGCCGCAGGTCTTCGTCTCGACGGTCGAGCTGATCGCCCCCTGCCTGGTCGGCCGTCCGGCCGGGGACCTGGCGGGGCGGTACCGGGACATGGTGCTCGTGACGGGCTACTGGAGTCTTCAGGGGGCGGCCCGCCATGTCGTCTCCGCCGTGGAGGCGGCCCTGGTCGACGCTCTCGGGAAGCGGGCGGGCGTACCGGCGTACGAGCTACTGGGCGGCCGTCGCACGGACCGGATCCGGCTCTACGCCAGCGGGGGCGACTCGGCCTCCCCGTCGGCGATGGGCGCCGAGATCGCGGCCGTGGCGGCCCTCGGCATCGACACCTTCAAGATCAGGGCGCGGGGCCACGAAGCGGACAAGGCGGTGTGGACGCTGGAGCACGCGGCCGCGCACGGCATCGGCATCGCCATCGACATGGCGCAGAATCTCGAGGACCCCGGCCAGTCGGTGACGGACACCCTGGCGTTCCTCGACACGGTCAGGACCGGCACCCGGTGGCCGGTGCGCTTTCTGGAGGAGCCGCTCGGACCTGCTCGGACCGCCGCGTACCCCGCTCTGCGGCGGGCGGCCGGCTGTCCGGTGGCGGGCGGCGAGACCGTCACCACCGCGCAGGAACTGCTGGCGCGCATGGCATCGGGGTACTACGACCTGGTGCAGCCGGACGCCACGGTCGTCGGCGGTCTGCGCCAGACGCTGGCTGTCTTCGCGGGCGCGGCGGAGCACGGCGTGGAAGCAGTCGTGCATTGCTGGGGCAGCGCCGTGTGCCAAGCGGCCAACTACCACGCCGCCTTCGCCGGCGGCGGGCGGCTGGCCGAATGGCCGATGCCCCGGTATCCGCTGCGGTCGGAACTGCTGGTCGAGCCGTTCCGTCTGGAGGGCGGACGTCTGCTCGCTCCGCGGGCCCCGGGGCTCGGAGTCCGGCTCACGCCGGAGATGGAACGGCGGTACGCATTCCGGGACGATGCCGTCTACCGCTGTGCGACCGCGATGCCGCCGGCCGAACCGGGCCGGTGGCGCACGGGCTGACCCTGCGGGCGGGAGGACGGTCCCGGTGGCGGGTTTCCTATGGCGTGCGCAATGGGAAAACGCTTTCAGTGCGGCTATCGTAGCCCTATGCAGAGCCAGGTCAATCGACGTTCCGCCCGTCCCCGCCCGTCGTCCGCCGTGACGCTCCAGCAGGTCGCGCAGGACGCCGGGGTCTCTCTCGCCACGGCTTCACGCGTCCTCAGCGACAGCGACCGCAACGTCACCCAGGAGCTGCAGGAGCGCGTGCTGGAGGCGGCGGCCCGGCTCCGTTACGTGTCCAACGCGCCGGCCCGCGCGCTCGTGCAGTCCACGACCTCCATCGTCGGCCTGGTCGTGCACGATGTGAACGACGCCTACTACTCCGCCATCGCGGCCGGTGTCATGGAGGTCGCCCGCGACCACAAGCTCCTGGTGATGCTGGCCGGGACGTTCCACGAACCGGCGCTCCAGGCGGAGTACGTGGCCCGACTGCGTGCGCAGCGGGCCCGCGCCGTGGTCCTCGCCGGATCGGGCTTCACCGACGGGAGCCCCGCGCTCGCCCAGGAGCTGGAGGCCTTCGCGGCACAGGGCGGCCGGGTGACCGCGGTCGCGCATCAGGATCTCCCGGTGGACACGATCATGCCGGGGAACCGCGAGGGCGGCCGGGCCGTCGCCGAGCACCTCGCCGGGCTGGGGCACACCGAGATCGGCGTCATCTGCGGCCCACTGGCACTGGTCTCCGTGCAGGACCGGCTGCACGGCTTCCTGGAGCGGGCCGCCGAACTGGGCGTCGTCGTACAGGAACACCACCGCGTCGAGGCCGACTTCACCCGGGACGGCGGGCGGGCCGCGGCGGTGCGGCTGTTCCGCAGGTCGCCGGGGATCACCGCGCTGTTCGCGCTCAACGACGCCATGGCGCTGGGTGCGCTGGCGGCGCTCCGGGACGACCTCGGCCGGAGCGTACCCACCGATGTCTCCGTCGTCGGCTTCGACGATCTGCCGGTGGCCTGTGACGTCACGCCCGCGCTGACCACCGTACGGCTGCCGCTCGAGGAAATCGGCCGCCGGGCGCTGCTGCTGGCCCTCGGCGACGCGACGGCTTCGCCGCGCACGCTCGCCGTGCCCTCGCGTCTGGTGGTGCGGGCCAGCACGGCACCGCCGCCCCGCGTGACCGGCTGAGAACCGACCGGCCCCGGGCCGGTCCCGAAGTCGGCCCGGGACACCGAAATGACGCATTAAAGCGACACGACCTCGGCTTGACGCGCTAAATTGCCGATCCTTTCGCTGCAACCCTCTTGAAATAATGCGTTAACCACCACCACACTGAGTTCAGCGTCGATTGACGCGTCAAATCCGGGAGGGTGGTGGCTGGATGGGTACGTCCGGGCCCAAGTACCAGCGCATCAAGGATGAGTTGCGGGCCGAGGTGGCGCGTGACGAGTACGAGGCCGGTGCTCCGTTCATCACGCAGAACCAGCTGCGCGAGCGCTTCGGCGTCAGCTCCACCACCGCCGTCCGGGCGCTCAACGACCTTGTCTCAGAAGGCCTGTTGGTGCGTCGCCGCGGCCGGGGGACCTTTGTCGCCGACCCCGGGGACCGGGCCGCGGAGCCGGTTCCGTCCCACAGGTCCGGCGTGATCGCCTGCATCATCAGCGGCCAGGGGCCGTACCAGTCGGAGGTGCTGCGCGGGATCGAGTCCGGCTGTTCGGAACGCGGGATGCGGCTGTTCTTCTCGGACTCCGCCGTGCACATGACCGACACCGGGCACGCCGACCACGGCGCGTCGCTGGCCCGCCAGAACCAGGCGCTGCTCCAGGCCGTCGAGGACCGGGTCGACGGCATCATCCTGTACCCCGTCCAGGACGCGCCCGACGCCGACGTCCTCGACGAGATCAGACGCCTGCGCATCCCGATGGTCCTGGTCGACCGGTACTTTCCGGGGCACGCCATCGACGCGGTCACCGCCGACAACTACCACGTCGGCTACCGGCTCACCGAACATCTGCTGGCCGACGGCCACGAGCGGATCGCGACGCTCTGGGGCGAGACGCACTGCACCAGCGTCCACGACCGGATGACCGGGCACAAACAGGCGCTGCGCGCCCATGGCCAGCCCCTGCTCCCCCAGTTGACCGCCCTGCGCTCGTACACGGCGCTGCCCGAGGACGACCGCAAGCAGCTGCTGACCGACCTGCTCGGCTCGCCCGAGCCGCCGACCGCCCTGCTGTGCGCCCATGGTTTCGCGGTCGCCACCGCCGCCGCCGATCTGGCCTCGCTCGGCATCGCCGTACCCGACGAGATCGTGCTGGCCGGCATGGACGACGCCGGCCCCTACGATCTGCTGCCGCTGACCAGCTTCGCCGCCCGGCTGCCCGCCAGGGAGATCGGCGGCCGGGCGGTCGAGCAACTGGTCACCCGGATCGCGGAGCGCACGGCGGGCGAGGACCCGTACCGCAGCGCCGAGCAGATCGTGCTTCCCGTCCGGATCAGGACGCGCGAGTCCGTGCCGGTCCGGCTCCGTACCGTCGCCGCCCGCCGGCCCTGAGGGAGGAGACTCCTGTGTTCGCCGCCCCCACCCCCCGTACCCGCGAACTCGGGACCGATGTCCTGGTGGTCGGTGCCGGTCTCGGTGGTCTCGCCGCCGCACTGACCGCCGTCAGGTTCGGACACCGTGTCGTGCTCACCGAGGCGACCGACTGGCCCGGTGGCCTGTTCACCGCGCAGGCCGTGCCGCTCGCGGACGGCCACCGCATCGAACTGGACCCCGTCTCCCCCGGCTACCGCGATCTGCGCGAGCGGATACGCGACTTCTACCGGCGCAACTACCCACTGTGCCCCGAGCCGTTCGCCGATCCACTGCTCGACCCCGGCCTCAGTACCACCGGCCACCTCAGCCACGAACCGCGCGCCGCACTCGCGGTCGTCCAGGAGCTCCTCACCCCGCACCTCGCCTCCGGCAGGCTCACCCTGCTGCTCGGCCACCGCCCGGTCGCGGCCCAGGCCGACGGGGACCGGGTTGCCGCGGTCACCCTGGAGGCGGCGGACGGCGAGCCGCTGACGGTCAGCGCCTCCTACGTCGTCGACGCGACGGACCTGGGCGAACTGCTCGGCCTCGCGGGTGTCGAGCACGTCACCGGCGCCGAGTCCCGCGAGGAGACCGGCGAGCCGCACGCGCCCGCCCTCGCCGATCCGCTGGACCAGCAGCCGGTCTCCTGGGTCTTCGCCCTGGACCACCGCCCCGGCGAGGACCACACCATCGACCGGCCGGCCGGCTACGCCCGGTGGTCCGAGGCCTTCTCCTGGGACACCGCGGAACCGGGCGGCGGCCCGGCCCGCTCCGTACCGCTCTTCCTGCACGAGCCGGACGACGTCCCGCACTGGGCCGCACCGCCCAACGACCGCTGGCACCAGCTGCGGGCGCTCGCCCGGAGCCGGTATCTGCCCGGTACGTTCGACAGCGACATCACCCTGGTCGACTGGGAGCAGACCGCCTACACCCGGCTCCCGCTCACCGGGTCCGGGGACGAGGTGCGGGCCGGGGCGGAGCAGGAGGCACACGAGCAGGCCCTGTCGTTCCTGTACTGGATGCAGACGAGCGCGCCCCGGCACGACGACGGTCACGGCTATCCCGAGCTGCGGCTGAGGCCCGATGTCACGGGCACCGTCGACGGCTTCGCCAAGGCCCCGCACGTACGCGAATCCCGCCGCATCCGGGCCGAGTTCACCCTGCTGGAACACCATCTGACCGCCGCGGCACGGGCCGGGGCGCCGGGCGCCGAGACCTTCACGGACAGCGTGGGAACCCTGCGGTCCCGGATCACACTGCGCCCCGGGACCGGTGGGGGTGCGGGGCTGGACCTGGAGTGCCTGCCGTTCCAGCTGCCGCTGGGCACCCTGCTGCCGGTACGGGTGGAGAATCTGCTTCCGGCCGGGCGGAACATCGGCGCCACCCATCTCAGCGCACCCGCGCTCGGCGGGCACGCGGGCCAGTGGAGCATCGGTGAGGCCGTCGGCGCGCTGGTCTCGTACTGCCTGGAGCACCGGCTGCCGCCGCGTGCGGTCCGCGGGAGCGAGTACAGGCTCACCTCCTTCCAGGACCGGTTGAGCACTTCTCTCGGTCTCGCCCTCGACTGGCCGGACCGGCTCCGCACCGGACCCGTGACCAGTGCCGGGGCGCTCTACGCCACCCTCTGACACCCACTGCCCTTCCTTCGGGAAGGGCACCTTCCCGACCTGCTGGAAAACGCTTACCAATCCCGGCGGCTCACGCCCTCAGCCTGGACGGCCCTCTGTGACTGTGACTCCTTATCGTGTACTGCTCGTCGGCGCGGGCAACATCGCCCGTGCCGTCCATATGCCGACGTTCCTCGAACTCCCCTCGGACTTCGCGGTGGTCGGCGCCGTCGATGCCGATCCCGTGGCCGCCCGCTCCTTCGCCACCGATTTCGCGCTCCCCCACCACTCCACCGATCTCGCCGCGTCGCTGAGCGAGCTCCGTCCCGATCTCGTCGTCATCGCCTCGCCGCCCGTCGCCCACCGGGAACAGGTCGTCGCGGCCCTGGCGGCCGGGGCCTGGGTGTGGTGCGAGAAGCCGCCCGCGCTCAGCCTGGCGGAGTACGACGCCATGGCCGCAGCCGAGGGCGAGCACGGTCCGTACGCGCCGATCGTCTTTCAGCACCGGTTCGGCTCGGGGGCCGAGCACGCCAAGGCGCTCATCGCCTCCGGGGAGCTGGGGGCGCCGCTGGTGGCCCACTGCCAGACCACCTGGTACCGCGACGACGCCTATTACGCGGTCCCCTGGCGCGGGAAGTGGGCGACCGAGGGCGCGGGCCCCGCCATGGGGCTCGGCATCCACCAGATCGATCTGCTGCTCGAACTGCTCGGCGACTGGGCGGAGATCCGGGCCATGGCCGGCCGGCTGGCCCGTGACGTGGAGACCGACGACGTCACCACCGCCACCGTGCGCTTCGCCTCGGGCGCGCTGGCCACCGTGGTCAACAGCGCCCTCTCGCCGAGCCAGCTGAGTCATCTGCGGATCGATCTGCGCGACGCCACGATCGAGCTGAACCATCTCTACGGATACGGAAACGGCGACTGGACCTACACCCCGGCGCCCGGTGTCGAGCCCGGCCGGGCCGACGGCTGGAGCTCCCCGGCCGAGGACGTCCCGAGCTCGCACAGCGCCCAGCTCCGTTCCCTGCTGGCCGACATGCGGGCGGGGCGGCGGCCCAGGGCGAGCGCCGGGGACGGCCGCCGCTCCCTGGAGCTGATCACCGCGATGTACAAGGCGGCGCTCACCGGCCGCCCGGTGCTGGCCGGCGAGATCGTCCCGGGCGACCCCTTCTACACGGCGCTGCACGGCTCGGTACCCGGCTGGGCACCGCAGGAGTCCGGACGATGACCGCCCGTCCGCAGCTCCGCGCCGACCGCGCCCTCCTGCTCACCTTCGACGACCGGCACGTACGCGAATGGGCCGCCGCCGCACCGCTGTTCACGTCCTACGGCGCGCGAGTCACCTTCTTCGTCTGTGAGCCGGACCGGCTCGACCGGGACGAGGTGCGGTTGCTGCGCCGGCTCGCGGACGACGGCCACACCATCGGCTGCCACGGGCTGCGGCACGAGCGCGCACCCGAGTTCGTCGCCGCGCACGGTCCGGCCGCCTATCTCGACCGGGAGGTGGTGCCCGCCCTGGACGGGCTGCGCCGCCTCGGCTTTCCGTCCCGCAGTTTCGCCTACCCGTGCAGCGCCCGCGACGAGGACACCGACCGGCTGCTGCTCACGCTCTTCGAGCGGCTGCGCGGCGGAGTGCCCGTCGGCCGCCGCGCCGATCCGTCACTCGCGGACGAACTGCACGTCCCGGCCGGCGATCTCCCCGCCCGGCGGGTCCTGCCCGGCTGTTCGGTGGACTCCGGGCGCGGGAGCCTCGCGTACGGGGACGATCTGAGCGGCGTCGAGGCGGCGCTGCGCCGGACCGCCGACCAGGGCGGCGCGACCACGCTCTACGCCCACTGCGTCGCCGACGCCCACGAGGCCAACCATGTGACCCCGGCCCGGCTGGAGAAGCTCCTGGCCGTGGCCGACGGGATGTCACTGCCCTGCGTGGGCTTCGACGAGCTCCCGTGAACCACTACCGCGTCGCACACATTTCATTCAGAGGGGCCCTTCACTCATGCATGACGACCGCACACTGACCGAGGAACGGCTCGACCGCGCGCTGCGCGAGCGCATCCGCCCCGCCGTCCACCCCCGAACCGCGCCCCTGGAGTTCGAGGTCTGGCACGCCCCCGGCGAACCGGTGCCCTTCAGCGAGGCGGTGGCCGCCCCCTTCAAGCCCGGTGCCATCGGCGACGACTGGGGGCCGGCCTGGGGCACCAGCTGGTTCAAGGTGACCGGCCGCGTCCCGGCGGACTGGGCCGGTGAGACCGTGGAAGCGGTGATCGACCTCGGTTTCGCCAAGGACCGGCCCGGGTTCTCCGCGGAGGCGCTGGCCCACCGGCCGGACGGCAGCGTCGTCAAGGCCCTCAACCCGCGCAACACCTGGCTGCGGGTCGGCGAACCGGTGGCGGGCGGCGAGGAGTTCACGTACATCCTCGAAGCCGCCGCCAATCCGGAGATCCTGGACGGCGTCAGTGCGCTGGGCGACCGGGAGACCGCGGGCAGCGAGCCGCTGTACCGCGTCGAGCGGATGGACCTCGCGGTCTTCGACCGGCAGATGTGGGAGCTGGTCCAGGACCTGGAGGTGCTCGATCAGCTGATGCGGCAGCTGCCGCTCGGCTCGGCGCGCCGCTGGGAGATCCTGCGCGCGGTGGAGCGCTGCCTGGACGCCCTGGACCTGGACGCCGTGGGCGCGAGCGCGCCCGCCGCCCGGGAGCGGCTGCGCGACGTGCTCTCCTCCCCTGCGCACGCCTCCGCCCACCGGCTGTCGGCGGTGGGTCACGCGCACATCGACTCGGCGTGGCTGTGGCCGCTGCGGGAGACGGTGCGCAAGGTCGCCCGCACCACCTCCAACGTGCTGGCGCTGATGGACGACCGTCCGGAGTTCGTCTTCGCGATGTCGCAGGCGCAGCAGCTGGACTGGCTGCGGGAGCATCAGCCCGCGCTGTACGCCCGGGTGAAGGAGAAGGTCGCCGCCGGTCAGTTCGTGCCGGTGGGCGGGATGTGGGTGGAGTCCGACACCAATATGCCCGGGTCGGAGGCACTGGCCCGGCAGTTCGTGTACGGCAAGCGGTTCTTTCTGGAGGAGTTCGGGGTCGAGACCGAGGAGGTGTGGCTGCCCGACTCGTTCGGCTACTCGGCGGCGCTGCCGCAGCTGGTGAAGCTCTCCGGTTCGCGCTGGTTCCTCACCCAGAAGATCTCGTGGAACACGACGAACCCGTTCCCGCACCATTCCTTCCTGTGGGAGGGGCTGGACGGCACCCGGGTCTTCACGCACTTCCCGCCGGTGGACACCTATGTGGCCGAACTGTCCGGCGAGGAGCTCGCGCACGCCGAGGAGAACTTCCGGGACAAGGGCCACGCCACGCGCTCGCTCGTGCCGTTCGGCTGGGGCGACGGCGGTGGCGGCCCCACCCGCGAGATGCTGGCGCGCGCCGAGCGGCTCGCGGATCTGGAGGGTTCGCCCCGGGTGGCGATCGAGAGGCCCGCGGACTTCTTCGCCGCCGCCGAGGCGGAGTACGACCGGCCGCCGGTATGGCTGGGCGAGCTGTATCTGGAGCTGCACCGCGGTACGTACACCTCGCAGGCGCGGACCAAGCAGGGCAACCGGCGCAGCGAGCATCTGCTGCGGGAGGCGGAGCTGTGGGCGGCCACCGCCGCCGTCCGGACCGGATTCCCGTATCCGCACGAGGAGTTGGACCGGATCTGGAAGAGCGTGCTGCTGCACCAGTTCCACGACATCCTGCCGGGTTCGTCCATTGCCTGGGTGCACCATGAGGCCGAGGCGACGTACGCCCGGATCGCCGGTGAGCTCGAAGCGGTGATCGGGGCGGCGCAGCGGGCGCTGGCCGGCGCTCCGGAGGAGGGCGGCACGGTCGTGTTCAACGCCGCTCCGCACGGCCGGGCCGGCATCGCGGCGGGGGGCGCGGCACTCGCTCCGCAGGAGCCGGAGCCGGCGACGGAGGTCGAGGAGCTCGACCCCGGCTTCCGGCTGGACAACGGACTGCTGCGGGTGACCGTGGACGAGCGGGGGCTGGTGGTCTCGGTCGTCGACCTGGTGGCCGGGCGCGAGACGGTCGCCCCGGGCTGCGCGGCGAATCTGCTCCAGGTCCACCCGGACCTGCCCAACCGCTGGGACGCGTGGGACGTCGATGCCTTCTACCGCAACACGGTGACCGATCTGACCGAGGCGGACGTGGTGCGCCGCAGCGGCGACGGGGTCGAGGTGGTGCGTACCTTCGGCTCGTCCCGGGTCACCCAGCTGCTGACGCTGCGGCCGGGTGCCCGGCGTCTGGACATCGACACCGAGGTCGACTGGCACGAGCAGGAGAAGTTCCTCAAGGCGGCGTTCCCGATCGATGTGCGCGCCGATCACTCCACGGCGGAGACCCAGTTCGGGCACGTCCAGCGGCCGACGCACACCAACACCAGTTGGGAGGCGGCCAAGTTCGAGATCTGCGCCCACCGCTTCCTGCACGTCGGCGAGCCGGGCTGGGGTGCGGCGCTGATCAACGATTCGACGTACGGGCACGATGTGACGCGTACGGTCCGCGAGGACGGCTCGACCACGACCACGGTGCGGCTGTCGCTGCTGCGGGCGCCCCGCTATCCCGACCCGGCGACCGACCAGGGCGTGCACCGGCTGCGGTACGCGCTGCTGCCGGGGGCGACGATCGGTGACGCGGTCCGTGAGGGCTGGTGCTTCAGCCTTCCCGAGCGCCGGGTGCCGGGCAGTGGCGAGGTCGCCCCGCTGGTCTCGGTCGACGACGACGCGGTGGTCGTGACCGCCGTGAAGCTCGCCGACGACGGCAGTGGCGATGTGGTGGTCCGGCTCCACGAAGCCCACGGCGGACGGGCCTCGGCCCGTCTGACGGCGGGCTTCGCACTGGCCGGGGCGAGCGTCACCGATCTGCTGGAGCGTCCGCTCGCCGACGAGACCGCCGAGGTGGACGGCGATGCGGTACGACTGGCGCTGCGGCCCTTCCAGATCGTGACGCTCAGGCTCACACCGAACAACGACGTGTGAGGCATACGGGGTGGGTGCCTACGGCCGCGCACCCGCCCCGTACTCTTTTTTGCCATGAACGCTGGGGGGCCTGTGCGCCGTGTGATCGACGACCGTTTCGAGCTGGTGGACAGGCTCGGCAGCGGCGGTATGGGCATGGTGTGGCGCGCCCACGACCTGGCCCTGCACCGCGATGTGGCGCTCAAGGAGGTGCGGCCCCCGGACCCGGCGCTCGCCGAGAGCGACCCCGAGTCGGCCAGGCTGCTGCGCGAGCGGGTGCTGCGTGAGGCCCGTGCGCTGGCCCGGCTCGACCACCCGGGTGTCGTCACGGTCCACCACATCGTGGACGGCGGCGACGGGACGTACCCGTGGATCGTGATGGAGCTGGTGCCCGGCGCCTCGCTCGCGGAGCGCCTGGCCGAGGGGACGCTCTCCCCGGTCGAGGCCGCCGAGCTGGGCCGCGGGGTGCTGTCCGCGCTGCGCGCCGCCCATGCCGCCGGAATCCTGCACCGCGACGTCAAGCCCGCCAACGTACTGCTGCGGGCCGACGGGAGTCCGGTGCTCACCGACTTCGGCATCGCGGCGATCCGCGAGTCCACCAGTCTGACGGCGACCGGCTCCATCATCGGCTCCCCCGACTACATGGCGCCCGAGCGCATCCGCGGCGAGGAGGGCGACCCGACGTCGGACCTGTGGTCGCTCGGCATGATGCTGTACGTCGCCGTGGAGGGCCGGCATCCGCTGCGCAAGGCCACCACACTGGCGACGCTGGCGGCCGTGCTGGACGAGGAGATCCCGCCGCCCCGGCAGGCCGGTCCGCTGGCTCCGGTGCTGGACGCGCTGCTGACCCGGGACACGGCCGCGAGGCCCGGTCCCGAGGAGCTCGACCGGATGCTGGCGTCGGTGGTCGCGTCGACGGGCGACCCGTCCGCGGCGGCCGGACCGAGCCGTGCGGAATCGCGGGATGCCGTACCTCCTCGCCAGGACCCGCCCACCCGGCGGGACGCGGTACCGCCCGGCTTCGGCCAGGCCGACCCGACCACCGTCCTGCCCACCGCCCCCGTGCGACGTCCACCCGTCGCCACTCCCCCGCGCCCCCAGCCCGCGACGCTGGGCACCCAGGAGATCCGCCGCCGGGTCCGCCGGGGCCGCGCCGTCGCGGTCAGCACCGCGCTCGCCGGAACCGCCCTGACCGGCGTCCTGGTGTGGTCGCTGGTGCCCGACTCGCACCCGGAGACGGCCGGCCGCACCCCGTCCGCCTCGGGCGCGTCCTCACCCGCCGAAGGGAAGGAAAGCGCGCCGAAGGCCGCGGCACCGACCAAGAATCTGCTGACGCCCACCGCCGCACGGTCCGTCATCGCGGCGCTCAAGCCGGTGATGGGCGGCACCAGGGTCACGTCGTTCTCGCTGTTCGACGTGCACGCGAGCGTCGAGGCCCCGGTCGCGAAGAACAAGGGCCTGTACGACGTCTACACCTACCGGGACGGCAAGGCCGCCCGCGAACGCGCGGGCGGCACCCTCCAGCCGGACGCCAAGTCCGTGGACCTGGAGAAGTTCAACTGGGACGCCCTGCCGGGGCTGATCCGCCGGGCGGACAAGGAGCTCGGTGTCGCCGAGCCCACCAGCCACTACGTGGACATCGACCCGGCCTCCCCGTTCGACGGCTTCCAGCCGACGCTGAGCGTCTACGTCTCGGACGAGTACGGCGGTGCCTATCTGCGGGCCGACATCAACGGCAAGGTGCTCAAGAAGTATCCGCGCAACGGCTGAGCCCCGGCGGGGGTCAGCCGAGCAGCCGCGCCAGTACCAGCAGCACGGCCGCGCAGGCCACACCCATCACCAGCGTCCAGAATCCGGCCGGGAACCCGCCGGTCCGGTCCTTGACCTCGGTCGGAGGGGAGGCGCTGTTCGCTCGGGCCAGCCATACGCTCGGCGGATCGTTGGGGACGACGACCCGCCAGGGCTGTTCGGGGTCGTACTCGACGACGGCCCTGGAGCGGTGCGTCAGCCCCTGCACATCGAGCGGGTGACAGACCTGGATCCGGTACGCGGGGAGTTCATCGGGCATCACGGTCAGATCGAAGGCGAACACGGAGTCCACCGACCGTCCGTCGCGGACCGGCCGGCCGGTCTTCTTGTCGACGGTCCGTACCCCGTTGACCACGGCGGGCGCGAAGGCCCGCGGCCCGCCGGAGCGCAGCCCCGTCATCGCCATGCTCGTCCGCATCGGCTCGGCCACATCACCGAGGATCGTCAGGACCAGGGCCGTTGCGGGAATTCCGGTGATCAGCAGCCAGCGGGGGCCGTCGACGGCGCCCTGGACCAGCGCGGCGAAGGCGAGTCCGATGAGGAGCGCGGCCACCAGTCTGAACGCGTTGAAGAGCCTGCGCAGGGACGATGTCGATGCGTTCATGAGATGCGCAGCAGCTTTCGGTGGGGAACCGCGACCCGGGTGAGAGCGGGGTCGCCGGGGCGGTCGGCGTCGTACACGGCGAGGACGTCCCGTCTGAGGGCGATGCGTTCCACGACGGCCGGGACCTCATGGCGTACCCCGGCCTCGTCGTCGAACACCACGGTGACCTCGCCGTACCTGCGGCCCACCGGCCGCCAGCCCTCCAGCACCGCGTCGGCCGTGGTGTAGCGGCGAAACAGCCTGCGCAGTCCTGCGGCGCGCCGCAGGCTCACCGCCGCGCCCCACCAGGCGGCGAGGCAGCCCACGCCCGCGACGGACCACAGGAAGGTGAGCCATTGGGAGACGGAGAAATCGCCCAGCGGAAGGAAGATGTGGAAGCTGGTGACGGTGGACCGCTCGACCTGACCCTCCGCCAGCGCGTCGTACCAGCCGGCCGCGGCCGCGACGGCGGAGAGTGCGATCATCGCGCCCGGCGCGGCTCGGTGCAGGTACCGGGCGCAGAGCACACCGAGGGCGACCGCGAAGGCCACGCCGAGCATCGGGGACATGGACGCGAGCTGGTCGCTGGCACAGCCCCCGGTCCCGTCGCAGGCCCATTGCACGCCCGCCGCCTCGTGGCTGGAGATGTACCACATCATCCAGACCTGCCACACCATCAGCGCGCAGGCGATGACACGCATCGCCTGCGCATAGGCTTTCTGCCGCACTGTCCGCCCTTGTCCTAGCCACATCGCAGGGCATTGACGTGCCCCGACGGACGATATACGTGCTGTCCACACCCTGTCCGTGATCCACACCACGCCGGCCGGAGCACGGCGGGGCTCAGGCCGTCCGGTTCAGCGCCTTCGGCACCCAGCGGAGCTGAGCGGCCTCCTGGAACATGGCACCGCCCTCGTGCCCGTTGAACGGGTAGACCTCGATCTCCTTCTCGCCCGGGTACGCGTTGTGGGCGGCGAAGACCGTGGACGGCGGGCAGACCTGGTCCATCAGCGCGACGGAGAAGAGCGCGGGGGCGCTGCCCCGGGCGGCGAAGGACACCCCGTCGAAGTACGACAGGGTGCGCAGCACGGTCTCCTCCTTGCCGCGGTGCATCTTGAGGTAGCGGGCTATCTCCGCGTACGGGTTGGCGTCGGTGAGTGTGACGGCCCGACCGAAGTGGCAGAGGAACGGGACGTCGGCGGCGATGGCGGCCAGGTCGGGGACGAGTGCGCCGACCGCGAGGGTGATGCCGCCTCCCTGGCTGCCGCCGAGCGCGACGGTGCGGGCGGGGTCGGCCAGCGGATGGGACCGGGCCGCTTCCACGGCGCGTACCGCATCGGCGTAGACCCGGCGGTAGTAGTAGCTCTCCGGGTCCTCGATGCCCCGGGTCATGAAGCCCGCATGGGAGGGGCCGGAGCCGACCGGGTCGGGGGTGTCGCCGACGTTGCCGCCGCTGCCCTGGCCGCGCACGTCCATGATGAAGTGGGCGAATCCGGCCAGCGGCCACATGCCCCAGCAGTGCGGAAGGCTGCGGCCGCCGTTGTAGCCGTGGAACTGGACGACGAGCGGGAGCGGGCCCTCGGCGTCCGCGGGGGCGCTGAACCAGCCCTTGATGGGGTGGCCGCCGAAGCCGGCGAACGTGACGTCCCAGGTGCGCATGCCGGTCAGTCCGGTCTCGACAGGTTCGAAGGAGACCGCGGGGTCGTGGGCGCGGGTCTCGGCGAGGGTCTTCGCCCAGAAGGCGTCGAAGTCGTCCGGTTCGTCGATCTGCGGCCGGTAGGCGCGGAGTTCGGGCAGCGGCATGTCGAACAGGGCCATGGGGGCTGGTCTCCTCACGGTGGGATGGCGAACAGTGTGCCGTGCGGTGGTACGGCATGGAGCGGCGGGGCCGGGTGCTGTCAGGTGCACCCGGCCCCGCCCGTCATGGGGTGGTTCAGTCGGTCAGCTGGACGGCCCGCAGACCGGCGGCGCTCTTGGAGTTGTTGGCGATGGAGGCGCCCCACTCCGACCAGCCGCGCGCCCGGCCGTCGTTGTCGCTGTCGTTGACGACGAAGCCGAGTCCGATGGATTCGGTGGGCTTGCCGGCCAGGCCGAGCGAGGCCCACGGCACCGTCACCGTGTAGTGGGTGGTGGTGCCGTCACGGGTGATCTGCGCGGTGGCGCCCGGGGTCGGGCCGGCGGACTGGCCGGACGGTGCCCGCCAGGTGTAGACCTGCGGCTTGCCGTCCACGAGCGAGGCGCCGAACTCGACGTACTGCTTGCTGCGGCCCGGCACCTGGGGGGTGACCGCGAACTGGATGCTGTCGCCCTGCCACATGTTCTCGGCGGTGGTGGCGGGCTGCGCCAGCACGTTGTCGGTGATCGCGCCCTTGAGCACGAGTCCGGCGTCGCTGTACTGGGGCCGGACGGTGCCGGAGAGGTCGGTCGCGCCGTTGTAGCCGCCCTTGTAGCTCACGGAGCCGTCGCCGATGACGTCGATGGGCGTGGTGGTGTCGGTGCCGGCCGGCTGGACGGAGCCCCAGCCGTTCCAGGCGCCCACGGCGGTCCTGGTGCCGTCGGGGGTGTTGATGTAGGCGGCGGTCCAGTAGCGCTGCCACTGCTTGATGTTGCGCGCGTCCACGGTGTACGAGGCGCTGGAATCGGTGCCGACCTTGATCGGGCCGTCGATGGTGCCCCGGTCCAGGTAGGTGGTGCCCGCGTTCACCTGCCAGTCCAGCTTGGTGAGTTCGAGCGGGCTGTGGACGCGGTTGTTGGTGACGGTGACCTTCAGCGCGGCGGCGAACGGGGCCGCCTTCTTCACCACCGGATCGAAGGTGACCTGGGTCGGCGGCACCACTTCGGTGTCGGAGGTGAGGCGGGCGAGGCTCAGCGGCCCGAGCCCGACCGTCCCGCTGACGGTACGCGGGCCGGTGAGGGCCGAGGTGGGCAGTTGGACGGTCTGGCGGACGACCTTGCCGGGCCGCGCGGTCACCCGGTACTTCTCCCCGGCGATCCGGAAGTCGTAGCGCACCGGCAATGGCTTCCGGTCCTTGGTGCCGTCCACCTGGAGCACCGCGTCGACGGTCTCCTCCGTGTTGGAGTGCTGCGGCAGCCGGAGGGAGAACACGGGGCCGCTCACGGTCTTGACCGCGGTCACCGCGCCCTTGACGTACAGCACCTTGCCGTCGATGCCGAGCTGCACCTTGCCGCCGACCGGGATATACGTCTTCTCGTGGCCCAGCTGGTCGGTGACGGTGACCGGGCCGGTGGCCGAGAGCTCCGCCGTTCCCGGCGTCGCGGCGGTGGTGTAGAGCGCCCGAACGGTGTCGCTCCCGGTGCCGAAGCGGTACGAGCGGACGTCGGCGGAACCGGCGTCGTCGCGGCCCGCGTAGGCGCGGCCCGCGAGCTGCCGGATCAGTACGCCCTCGGTGACCACGGACTGCTTGGGCTGCCAGGCCTTGACCTCGGCGGTGGGACGCTTGAAGGCGCCGAAGTTGTGTTCCTTGTTGGTGGCATCGGTGCCGTCGTTGGTGAGGTCGTACCAGTAGTAGCGGTCGACGCCCGAGGCGAACGAGAAGATCTGGGCGCGCGGCACGTACGCGGCCTGCTGGGCGGGGGTGACGCCGTCGCTGTGGGTCGGGTAGCCGTTCTCGGTCATCCAGAGCGGGAGGTCCTTGCCACCCGCCGCGTCCAGGTCGGCGCGTACCTGCGGCAGCTTCTCCAGCGCGGTCTCGGGCGGGCTCGGGTAGCCGTATTGGTGAACGCTGAGCGCGTCCATGTAGTTCAGGCCGCCGATCGCGTACAGCCGCTTGAGCCAGTCGGTCTGGAGACCGGCCAGGCCGCCGCCGACGACGGTGGCGTCCGGGACCTTGGCGTGCACCTTGCCGTAGCTGGCCTGGAGCAGCTTGAGGTAGCAGTCGGCGGTGATGCCGCAGGTGCCGTTGTTGAAGCCGGTCGAGTTGTACTCGTTGTAGATCTCGATTTCCTTGGAGGACTGCTGGTACTTCTCCACGGCGGCGGCCGTGAACTTTCCGTAGGCATCCAGCGCCGCGTCGGAGGCCGGTGTCCGGTTGCTGTCGTAGTTGGGGTTCCGGTAGCCGGAGATGGGCAGGGCGGTCAGCCCCTGCGACTTGGCGTACGGGATGTGCTGGTCGGTGGAGTAGCTGCTCCAGGAGTACGCGCCGGGTGTCTTCTCGATGGCGCCCCAGTTGATGTCGGAGCGGATCCCGTGCATGCCCATCAGCTTGACCGAGCGCAGGAGCTTCTGGTCGTCGCCGTCGTTCCACCCGTAGTGGATGCCGGTGCCGAAGCGGGTGTCCTGCTGTTCCTTGCCGGTCAGCGCGGTCAGCACACCGAAGTTGGCGGTGCGGGTGGTGGCGCCGGCGGTGGCCGTGAGCGTGTAGTAGCCGCTGCCGAGCGCGGTGACGTCGACGGTGGCCGTGCCGCCCGAGACGGGTGCGGTGCCCGACGCGACGGTCAGGCCCTGGTCGTCGACGGCCTTCCAGGCCACCGAGGCCTCGTCGGAGGCCAGGGTGATCTTCGCCTGTCCCTTGACGAAGATCAGGTCGGGCGAGGTGACGGTGAGGGCTCCGGCCGCGTGGGCGGCCGGAGCCGTACCGGGCAGCGGTGCCACCACCAGCAGGCAGCCGAGCAGGGCGGCCGCACCGCCCCATGCGGCGGACCGTCTCGGGCGACCCATTACTCTGGCTGGAACCAGAGGACCTGGCCGGATCGTGCCGTTCTGTTCCATCGAGGCTTCCTCTCGATCGGATCGGCGCGGTGCGTATCGGTGGTTCCCGGGTGGGGGTGTGCTCCGTCGGCTGTACCCCGGCGGAGCACACCGGTCCGTGTTCCGTCGGCGCGCACCGCTGCCGCCGCCGGCCGGCGCGGACGGGTCCGCGCCGGTGCCCGGGTGGTCCTCATCCCTTGAGGCCGGTGAAGCCTCCCCCGCCGCGTACGATCTGCCGCTGGAAGATCAGGAACAGCACGACCGGGGGCAGGATGGCGAGCAGCATCCCGGCGATGAGCAGCGACTGTTCCGCCGTTTCCGCGAGGCGCGGCAGTGCGGCGGAGATGGGCTGCTTCTCGGTGTCCGGGATGACGATCAGTGGCCAGAGGAAGTCCTTCCAGGAGTTCATGACCGTCAGCAGGGTCACCACCGCGAGGATCGGCCGCGACATGGGGAGCACGATCCGGCGGAAGATGACGAACGGCCCCGCACCGTCGACCTTGGCGGCCTCGAAGAGTTCGCGCGGGATGCCGTCGAAGAACTTCATCACGATCAGTACGGTGAAGGCGCTGGCCGCGTGCGGCAGCCAGACGCCCCACGGGCTGTTGGGGAGCGAGATGCCGAGGCCCGGCAGATCGAGCACGGTGAGGTAGAGCGCCACCAGGGAGATGGAGCCGGGGATGAAGAGGGTGGCGAGCACCATCCACCGCACGGGCGTCGCCCACTTGGGGCGCAGCACGGACAGGACGTAGCCGCCGGTGGTGGCGACGACGAGGTGGGCGACGACCGAGCCGGTGACCAGGACCACGGTGTTCCAGAGGTACTGGCCGACCTGGAGTTCGTTCCAGGCGCGGGAGAGGTTGTCCCATTGCGCGTGGCCGGGCCAGAGCGCCAGCGGGTCGCGCAGCAGCTCCTGGGTCGGTGAGACGGCGCCCTTGAACGTCCAGTAGAGGGGCGCCGCCCCGAAGGCGAGCAGCAGCAGGAGCGAGAGCGTCTGTACGGAGCGGAGCGAGAAGCGTACGGAGGTCCGCCGCCGGTCGGCGTTGGATATCAGTCCGTGTCCGCTCTCCTCGGAGCGGTTCCTGCGGCGGGTGCGAAGGGGGATCTGTACGGCCATCAGTTGCTCCAGCTCCTCGTCGCCCGCAGATAGATCGCCGAGAGCACACCGAGCACGAGGGCCAGCATGACGCTGAGTGCGGTCGCGGCTCCGAAGTCGCCGTTCTGGAAGGCGTAGTTGTAGATCAGCATCAGGATGGTGAGAGTGGAGTCCTCCGGGCCGCCGTCCGTCATCACGAAGGGTTCGGTGAAGATCTGCAGGGTGCCGATGATCTGGAGCAGCAGCATGATCAGGATGACCCCGCGCAGCGACGGCAGGGTGATGTGCCAGACCCGGCGCCAGATGCCCGCGGCGTCGATCTCGGCGGCCTCGTACAGTTCGCCCGGTACGGAACCGAGCGCCGCCAGGTAGATGATCACCGTGGAGCCGAAGCCCGCCCAGGTGGCTTCCAGGACGATCGACAGCATCGCGGTGTCGGTGGACTGCAGCCAGGGGTACGGGCCGAGGCCCACATGGGCCAGCAACTGGTTGAACAGGCCGGCGTCCGGGTCGTAGAACACCTTCCACAACAGGACCGAGACCACCGGGGGAATCGCCACCGGCAGGTAGGCGAGGATGCGGAACAGCGTGCCGCCGCGGCGCAGTTCGGCGATGAGCACCGCGAGGAAGAGCGGCACCGGGAAGCCGATCACCAGGGCGAGCGCGGCGAACAGCGCGGTGTTCTTGACGGCCTTCCACAGCAGCGGGTCTTCCAGCACATGGCGGAAGTTGTCCAGCCCCACCCAGGTGGCTGGGTCGACCAGATTGGTCTGCTGGAAGCTGAGCTGCACGCTCTGGACGATCGGCCACCACGAGAAGTAGGCGAAGCACAGCACCATCGGCAGGCCGAACAGGATGGTGGTGACACCTCCTTGCCTGACCCAGCGGACGAAGCGTTCCACCGGGCCGCCGCGGTGCGGGGAGGCGGTGTGCGGCGGCCCGTCGGGGGTCCGCGGACGTGCCGCGGACGGGTCGACGGAACGTTGTTTCTTCGTCCGGTCCTTCTGGGTGCGGTTCCCGGCGGGCGCCGCAGGCGCTTGCGACCTGCTCATTGACGTCTCCTCGCCTCTCCTCGTGCTGTGCTCACTGCCTGATGTGCCGGACACGCTCCGGCTGCCGGGAGGTGGTTCTAGTTCTGCGCCCGCTCCACCTGGGACTTGACCTGTGCCGCGGCCTTCTTCAGCTGCTCCGCCGGGTCGGCGTCCTGGCGGGTCAGTACGGCCTGCACGGCGCTGTCGAGGGCCTTGTAGACGTTCTGCGCCTCGACGGACGGCTCGATGCGCAGTTCGTAGTCGCCGAGCGCCTTGCTGTACGGGGCGAAGTGCTCGACCGGCACATTGGCCTGCTTGTTGACGGCGGCGTCGACCGGGTCGGCGATGGCCGACTTGTAGAACGGGACGGACGGCACGCCGACGACGGCTCCGTCCTTCTTCTTGGCCACCGCGTCCTTCTCGGCGAGTGCGACGTCGTACTTGGTGGAGAGGTAGTAGAAGTCGATGAACTTCGTCGCGGCCTCGCGCTGCTGCGCGGTGGCCCTGGGGCTGATCACCGCGATGGTCCCGCCGGCCAGGGTCCGCTTGTTGCCGCCGTCGACGGGCATGGCGCCGAGGCCGATGGTCTTCGGGTCGCCCTTGTACTGCGCGATGTAGTGGCCGACCAAGCTCGGTCCGGCGATCGTCATGCCGATCTTCCCGGCGGAGAAGTCCTTCTCCATGTCGGTGATGTTGCGCAGCTGGTTCTTGCCCATCGAGTCGTCCGTCCAGCGCATGTCCTTCAGCGCCTTCAGCGACTTCTCCGCGCCGCTGCCGGCACGGTCGAAGGTGTTGACCCACTTGCCTCCGGACTCCTCCTGCATGCTGTCGCCGAAGGAGTACGCCATCGCGGTCAGCATCCAGCCGCCCGTGTTCTCCTTGGTCATCTGCGCGTATCCGGTGGCGTCGGTCTTCTCCGAGATCGCCCTGGCCGCCGTACGGACCTCGGACCAGGTGGTCGGCGGCTTGTCCGGGTCGAGTCCGGCCTTCTCGAACAGGTCGCGGTTGTAGACGAGACCGAGGGCGTACTCCTCGGTGGGAATGCCGTAGAGCTTGCCGTCCACGCCCTTCGCGGCCCCGAGCGCTACGTCGTTGAAGTCCTCGCTGTGCTTCAGCCCCTTGAAGTCCGCGGTGAGATCGGCGATCTGCCTGCGCTTGATCAGGCCCGACATCTCGGTGAGCGGTACCCGTACGATCGTCTCCAGGCTGCCGCCGCCCACCTTGGTCTGGAAGCTCTGCTGGTCGTACTGGTACTCGTTCGTCTTGATCTTGATCTTGGGGTTCGCCTTCTCGAACTCCGCCACCCGCGCGTCGAACGTCTTGAGCGCGGCCGCGTTGGTGGCGGGCGGGCGCCCGGAGACGGTGATCGTCACCGTGCCGTCGGCAGCCTCGTCGCTGCCGGAACCGGAACACGAGGCAAGCACGCAGACGAGCGCACCCGCGGTGACGCCCGTCAGGACGATGCGCAGGGAGGGTCTCATCGGGGACTCCATTCAAGGGCAGACCGGAAACTGACCGGAAAGCGTTTTCCAGCCGGGGTCACCTTGCACCGCCCGATATCGCCGCGTCAATGGGCTGGGTGCGGACTTCTGCCCCGGAGTTCAACGTATGCCCCTTGCCGGAGTGTTGACGTCGGCTTAGCCTCTGGAAAACGCTTCCCAAGCGTTGTCGAAGATCGTCGGACCGACGATCGCGAGCTGGAGGACATCCCGTGCACCCTGCCTGGTCGGCCGCCTCGTACGACCGCACCCTGCTGCGAGCGGCCCTCGACGAGGGCGACCGCTGCTGGGACGCCGAGGCGAACCTGCTGCAGGTCGAAGCCCCGTACAACCCCATCCACACCAACATCAAGGGCGGCCCCGCACACCCCACCCGCAACTCCCTGCACTACGCCCTCCTGCTGCTGGAACGCGGCGGCGAGGGCGACGCCGAGCGCGCCCATGCCGTGATCCTGCGGATCGCCGGGCTCCAGGACCGCTCGCCGGAGAACGCCACCTACGGCATCTGGGGCTACTACGCCGAGGAACCGGCCGCGGAGATGGACCCGGCCGACTGGAACTGGGCGGACTTCCTCGGCATCGCCCTGCTGCTGGTGCACGCCCGGCACGGCGACGACCTGCCGGCCGAGGTGCGGCACGAGCTGAGGGAGTCGGTACGGCACGCGGCCGCCTCGATCGTCCGCAGGAACGTGCACTTGACGTACACGAACGTCGCCGTCATGGGTACGTTCGTGACGCTCGCCGCCGGGAAACTCCTCGACGACGAGGAACTGTTCGCCTACGGCAAGGACCGCATGGTGCGGCTCTCGCGGGCCATCGACGGCACCGGCAGCTTCACCGAGTTCAACAGCCCCTCCTACTGGGGCGTCGTGCTCCAGACCCTGACCCTGATCAGGGAGCACGTCGACGACGAGGAGGTGCTGGAGCTCAACGACCGGCTGCACGACCGCCTCTGGCTGCACTTCCTGGCCCGCTGGCACCCGCCGACCCGCCAGCTCTCCGGTCCGATGGCCCGCTGCTACAGCAACGACCTGGGCGTGCCACCGTTCCTGGCGAAGGCGGTCCGGGGGGTGCTCGGCGCGCCGGAGCCCCGACCGGTCCGGGGCGAGATGTCGACCGGTCTGGACTCCTGCGTGGACTACCGGATGCCCGACTGGGTCCTGCCCCGGCTGCTGGAGCTGGAGAACGAGCACGAGCACCGGGAGCTGTTCACCGAGAGCCCGGCCCCGGAGACGGGCACCACTTGGCTGGACCCGGTCACCACCCTGGGCAGCGTGAACCACCAGGACACCTGGTTGCAGCGACGGCCGCTGTTCGGCCACTGGGTGCGCCCGGACGGGACTTCCGGGCATCTGCACGTCCATCTGATGAAGGACGACGGGGCGGAGGACTTCGACTTCGCCTCGGGTGTGCTCTCCACCGTGCAGAGCGGTCCCCATGTGGCCTGGCTGACGGGCTTCGCCTGCCCGGCGGGCGACCGGCACCACCACCTCGACATGATCGAACCGGGAGACCGGTTCCGGGCCCGGTCGCTGCGTCTGGTGGTGGACCTGATCGGTGCGCCCCCCGTGGCGGGGACAACCGCGATCGACGGCGGCGTCGAACTCGACCTGGGGACGGCGCGGCTGGACTTCCGGCTGGCCGGAGGCGCCTTCGGCGGCCGTACGCCGACGGCCCGGCTGGTCCCGCGCGCCGACGGGGTGCGGATCGAGGTGGTGCTCTTCGAAAGCGCGGCCCCGGTCGAGCTGGACTGGGCGGAGCTCGGTGACACCTTCGCCGCGGGCACCCTGTCCCTCGTCCCGTCCGGGACGGAGCGGGGGGCACGGCCCACGCCGGATCCGGAGGTGGCCGTGGCCGGTGACCGCGCCGAGGTCCGCTGGACGACCCCGCGGGGGAACCGGCTCACGGTGCGCGGCGGCCGGGCGGTCGTCTCCCGCGAGGAGCACGCCGCACTGCACTCCGCGACGCTGGACGGCGCCGCGCCGCCGTCGCCCCGTCTGTCGGACTCCCTGCTGGTTCCGTAGGCGTCCCGGGCCCCCGCCCCGACACGGGCGCAGCCGGCCGCACAAGCAACCCGCGGCCGGCTGCGCCCGTGTAGGCACGAAGGACAGGACGCGCGTCGGCGTGATGCAGCCGGTGGTCCGGCCGGTGCCGAAGACGGGCGACATCCCGCGGGCCCTGCCGTGGGGGCAGGGCATCGCCGTCGCGCGCGGCCAGTTGGCGGGACGCGGCCACCGAGTTCGCGCCGCACACCTCGTCGGACAAGGAGAAGGTCACCGAGCACTTCGAGAAGCTCGCGCTACCGCCGACCACCGCCGCCGGGCCGGCCGACCCGAAGGTCCGGGGCGATGCCTGCACCACCGGATGGACCGAGAAGATCACCGGGACGGCGACCGGCAGTCCCTTCCCGCGGTTCGCGCAGAACGCCCGGATCGAGGAGGCGGTCGCCGAGCAGGTGCGGGCGGGGTCGGCTCGGTCGAGCCCGGGGACACCATGCGGGAGGCCGGCCAGGCGCTCGGCCGTACGAGAAGCGGAGACGGACCGGGTGAGGTATTCCGGAAACATGGCTTCCCGGCGGTTCCTGCAGTCGATCCGTGAGTCCCGGCGGCGCAGGAACGCGCTCGTGGCGATGCCGTTCGCGCTGATCGCCGTCGTCACGGCGGTCGATGTCTCCGCGCCGCCGGATGTCCATCTCGGTCCGTTCCTGGTGGCGGCGCCTGCGGTGGCCGCCTCGTTCACCGGGCCGCGCATGACTGCCTTTGTCGGTGCGGTCGCCGTGCTGGCGCAGTCCCTGGTGGCCTTCGCCCGCACCAGTCTCAACGACCTCAACCACACCTACCAGATCATCGCGCTCGTTCTCATCTCCGTCTTCGTCACCTTCTTCGCCCACCTGAGGGTCCGCAACGAGCAGGCCGTGGCCCAGCTGCGCTCGGTGGCCGAGGCGGCACAGCACGTGGTGCTGCGACCGCTCCCCGCACGGAGCGGCCCCCTGCGCATCGCCTCGGTCTATCTGGCCGCGGAGGCGGAGGCGCAGATCGGCGGCGACCTGTACGCCGCCGCCCGCACCGTGGGAGGCACCCGTCTGATCATCGGCGACGTACGCGGCAAGGGGCTTGCCGCGATCGGTGAGGCGGCCAGCGTCCTGGGTGCCTTCCACGCCCTTTCCCGCCAGCGGTGGCGGCTGCCCGAACTGGTGGCCCAGCTGGAGACGAGCATCGCCCCGGACCCGGACGGCACCGCATCCGACGGGAACGACGAGCACGAGGAGGACGACCCGGACCTCACGGAGTCCTTCGTCACCGCGGCCGTTCTCGACATCCCCGACGACGCTGCGGAGATCCACCTGGTCAGCTGCGGTCATCCGCCGCCGCTCCTCCTGCGCGCGGGTGAGGTGATCCCGCTCTGTGTGCGGACGCCGGCCCCGCCGCTCGGACTGGCGCGCCTGGTGATCACGGAGCACACGGCGGAGACGTTCGGCTTCGAGGCCGGTGACACCCTGCTCCTCTACACCGACGGAGTCATCGAGTCCCGGGACCGGTCGGGGAATTTCTATCCGCTGCGGGAACGCGCCGCTTCGCAGTACGGAGCGGGTCCCGACGCCCTGCTGGAGTCCCTGTGCGCCGACCTGTTGCGCCACGCGGGCGGCCATCTCGGGGACGACGCCGCACTGGTCGCCATCGAGCGCCTGTCGGCCTCCGGATGACGCCGCACCGACACCGTTCTCGGCTCTGCCGCGTGCCCCGCCCTCAGCTCTGCCCGGCGCCCAGCCGGCGTGACACGGCGCGCAGCCAGGGGTGGCGTTCGTGGAGCTGCGCGGAGCGCCGGTCGAGCTCCTTGCCCAGGCGTTCCGTGCGCTTGTCGATGTCGAGCTCGTCCAGGATCCGGTCGACCTCGGCGAGCAGCGCCCCGTGCAACTGCCACTGCCTGGGGTGTTCCTGGACGTCTTCGAGGAGCAGATCGGCCACCCGGTCCCTGGTCGTACGGCTGACGGCGAGTGCGTGTGCCAGCCGGGTCTCCGCCTCCTCGGCGTTCTGCGCGAGCGGAGTGGTGATCAGCTCCGAGAAGCTCTCGACGGCACCGGCCATCTGCCCGAACAGCTCGGTCAGGGACTCGGCCACATCGGCGGGGAACAGCATCTCGTCGGTACGGGCCTTGGCCAGGTCGGTCAGGGTGCGCGACAGTACCCGCAGCACCACGGCGCAGATCTCCAGGGTGTCCAGACCGGTGCGCAGCACGACCCGGTACAGCAGTCCCTGCCGGACGCGCGGATTGAGGGTGAGGCTGTCCTCCGCCTGCCGCAGCGAGGCATCGACCTCCACGATGTCGTGGTCGAGGCGGCGGGCCGCGTGGAGCCGGTCGGCCGCCCGCTCGACGGAGATGTGACCGCGCACGTCCTCCCCCATGGCACGGAACATCTGTCCCATCTCGCGGGCCAGGCCGTCGATGGAGGCGCCCGCGGGCTGCACCCACACGGGCGGCGCGAGGAGCAGGTTGAACAGCAGCCCCACACCGGCGCCGATCAGGGTCTCCAGCACCCGGTCCCAGGCGGTCGACGCGACCTGCGAGACGCCCAGCACGAGCATCGCGCTGATCGCCACCTCGGGTACGAACTCGCCGACGCGCACCAGCCGCCCGATGATCAGCGAGGCGAAGATCGTCAGCCCGAGGCTCCACCAGTTGAGGCCCACCAGCGCGCTGAGCGCAGTGGCGATGAGCACCCCGACCACGACCGAGTTCACCCGGCGGATGCCCGTGGTGAGGGTCGCGTAGAGGGTGACCTGCACGACGAGGAGCGCGGTGAGCGGGGCCGTGAGCGGTGCGGGATGGGGCAGGGCCCACACCGCCACGACGTAGGCGATGACGGCAGCCGCCGTGGAACGCAGGGTCTGCGCCCCGACCGGCTCCGTCGTACGCCGGACGAGCTCGATCACGGGTGCGGATACTCGTGCCATCTCCTTCCCATGCCCGCCCGTGTGCCGCGGCAGCGCCCCGGCCCGGCGACTCCCTCCGTACGGACGTGCGGGCCGTCGGCCCCGTCGTGGTCCGGGATCACGGTTCGAGGGTGCCGAGCAGCTCCGCGGCCCGGGCGGTGGTCCGCATCTCGTCGGCCAGGGACTGGGCCCGCGCACGGTACGACGGTTCCTCCAGGACCCGTTCGGCAGCCGCGCGGATGCTCCGTACGTCGTCGGGGCCCAGCTTCGGCGGCTCGTCCACCGGGCCGCCGGTCGGGGTGACGGCCGTCCCCGCCCCCGCCGCGGCCACCAGCCGGGCGTTCTCCGGCTGGTCGGCGAAGAGAGGGACGCAGACCAGCGGGACGCCGGCCGCCAGGGCGCCGTAGACCGTTCCCGAGCCGCCGTGGCAGACCACGAGGGAGGCACTGCGCAGGACGTCCGCCTGCGGCACCCACGGCTCCACATGGACGTGGGGCGGCAGCGGTCCGAGGTCCTGCACATCGATGTGGTGCCCGGTCGTCAGCAGTACGCGCACCGGCAGTACGCTCACCGCCTCCAGAACCGCCCGGTACAGGCCGATCGCGGTCGGCAGGGCGCCCGCCTCGGTGCCGAGGGTGATGTTGACGAGCGGTTCCTCCGCTCCGCCCCACCAGTCCGGCAGGGCCTGCGGCCGAAGGGCCTCGTGGTAGCGGTGGGTCACGGCGTACGGCGAGGGGTCCAGGGAGGCCGGCAGGCGGGACAGATACGGGGACGCGAGGAGCCGCTGCGCGATGCCGGGTCCGTACGGGTCTAGCACCGGGCCGAGGAGCGGGTCGGTGGCCCCGGTGAACCGCGCGGCGGAGACCGCGACCCGGGCATGCGGGATTCCATGACGCTCGGCGGCCACCACCGAGGCGAACTCGAAAGCCTCGTGCAGGACGAGGTCGGGGCGCCAGTCGCGGCAGGCCTCCTCCAGTGCGGGAAGCATCGCCGCGGTCCCGAGCCGGCCGAACACCTCCCCGACCATCATCGCGACGCCGTCCTCCGGGGGCAGTGCCAGCCCGCGCGCCATGACCCGCGCGAGTTCCTCCTGGGGCGGTTCCCCGCCGATGCGGTACGGCTGTTTCCGGTCCGCCAGTAACGCTTCGAGTGCCGGCGGGGCGACGACGAGGACGTCGTCACCTCTTGCCGTGCACGCGTCGATGAGTGGGACGAGTGGTTGGAAGTGGCCCGAGCCTCGGGTCGAGGCGAAAAGTACACGCATGGGGCCGAGCCTAGGGATCTTCGCCCTCCGCCCACAGGACCACTTTCCGCCTGATTTCGGCGCGTTCCCGGTGTTTGTTCCCCGACGGCCGTCGGGGCCGTGCCGGCGAACCGGACACACACCTCGCCGGCCGCGCGGGCATCGTCGCCCGGATACTCGGAGCCCGAGCCGCCCTCGGGCTCACGCGCTGCGGGCCCGGGTGGCGAGCAGGGCGGCCAGGACGCCCGGCACGAGCAGCAGCCCGAAGGCGGCGGCGTAGCCGACGTGGTCGTTCGAACCGGCACCCAGGAAGGCGTTGAAAACGGCGGAGGAGACTCCCAGGATCAGGATCTGGCCCAGATTCTGATTGGTCTGCATCGCGCTGCTGGCATAGCCCTGCCGACCGGTCGGTGCGTGGGAGAGCGACAGCACGGTGAGGGACGGGGCGAGCAGGCCCATGCCGATCGCGGCGACGACCATCGACGACGCGGCAGTGATCGCCGGCATCCCGGGCAGCGACCCGACGGCCGCGATCACGACCGCCCCCGCCTGCACCAGCGCACCGATCACGACCAGGCGGTGGCGCGGGGTCCGTTCCGGAAGCCGGCCCTGCACCCAGGACGAGGCTGCCCAGGCCACGGCGGCGCCCGTGAAGGCCAGTCCCGTCACGACGGGGGCCACGTCCCGGGCGGTGACGAGCATCAGCGGCACCAGGGCCTCCAGCGTGAAGAACACACCCGAACTCAGCCCGCGCAGCAGCACTGTGGCCGGCAGACCGCGCGCGGCACGCCAGGTGCCCGCCGGCAACAGCCGTGAGACGAACAGCACCAGCAGGGCGAGTCCGCCCGCCGCGAACAGCAGATGCCGCGTGTCCCAGCCCGATGCGCCGTACTGGCCCAGCGCCGCGCCCACGCTCACCGCCACCGCGACCATCAGCGCGGGGCGCGGTGTGCTGTCCTCCGAGGGCGCGGGCACGGACTGCCAGGAACGGCCGCGCAGCACGGCCACGACCGCCAGTGCCGGAAGGGCGGTCAGAGCCGCCAGGCCGTAGAACACCACACGCCAGGACCACCAGTCGGCCACCAGCCCGGCCAGCGGAGGACCGACGAGTGACGGAATGATCCAGCAGGCACTCATCAACGCCAGGGCACGCGGCTGGAGACGGTCGGGATACGCCTGGCCGATCGCGGCGTTGATCGACACCGCGACCATCCCGCCCGCCACTCCGTCCACGAAGCGCCCGGCGGCCAGTTGCCAGATCGAGGTGCTGGCGGCCGAGACCAGCAGGGTGACCACCGCCAGCACCATGCCCGCCGCCAGCGGGCGGTGCGCCCCCGCACGGTCCGCCCAGTGACCGCCCAGCACCCCGCCCAGCAGACTCGCGGCCACGAAACAGCCCGCCACCAGGGGGAAGAGCGACACCCCGTCCAGATCCTGTGCGGCCGTCGGCAGTGTGGGTACCACGGCCAGCGCGGCGAGCCCGGTCAGGAACATCACCGCGGCGAAGCTGGAGGTGGCCGCCGCGTACGTTCGGGAGAACAGCCCGTCCGCGGCTTCGGACCCTACGGGCGGAAGCCCGGCCGCCGTCGCCCGCTCACCCCATTTCATCGTGGCCGGTTCCGTGGACGTCACGGATGTGTCGGGCGATGTGCTCTTGGGGGCATCAGTCACGGACGCACAAGCTATGCGGGCCGCATGTCCCCGTGCCACAGGTTTTCCGCGGCCGGCCCACTCCAGACGCGGGCCGTCGGCCGTCGGCCGTCGGATCCGGACGAGGCGGCCGACAGCCACCTGACCGGCCGGTTCATCTCCCTGCCCCGCCGGGTCACCACGTCACGGGGCCTGGGTCGCCGGGGCCGTGGCCGGAAAGCTTCTGCGCCAGGCCAGTGACACGTACACGAGACCGATCAGGACCGGGACTTCGATGAGTGGGCCGACGACGCCGGAGAGCGCCTGGCCGGAAGTGACGCCGAAGGTCGCGATGGCGACGGCGATGGCGAGTTCGAAGTTGTTGCCCGCGGCAGTGAACGCCAGTGTGGCCGTGCGGTCGTAGGCCAGTCCGAGAGCCTTGCCGAGCAGGAAGGTGCCGAAGAACATGACCGCGAAATAGACGAGCAGCGGAGCGGCGATCCGTACGACGTCCAGTGGCTGCGAGGTGATCGTCCTCCCTTGCAGGGCGAAGAGGACGACGATCGTGAAGAGCAGCCCGTACAACGCCCACGGGCCGATCCTCGGCAGGAACGTCGCCTCGTAGGACTCACGGCCCGCCCTCCGCTCACCGATGCGGCGGGTGAGGAAGCCGGCCAGCAGCGGGACGCCGAGGAACACGATGACGTTGAGGGCGATGTGCCACACCGGTACGTCCAGTCCCTGGCCGTCGCCCAGACCCAGCCACCGGGGCAGCAGGTCGAGATAGAACCAGCCGAGCAGGCCGAACGCGACGACCTGGAACACGGAGTTGAGCGCGACGAGCACGGCGGCTGCTTCGCGGTCGCCGCAGGCGAGGTCGTTCCAGATGATGACCATGGCGATGCAGCGGGCCAGGCCGACGATGATCAGGCCGGTGCGGTACTCGGGCAGGTCCGGCAGGAAGATCCACGCCAGCGCGAACATGACGGCCGGGCCGACGATCCAGTTGATGACCAGCGAGGACACCATCAGCTTGCGGTCGCCGGTCACGGTGTCGAGCTTGTCGTAACGGACCTTGGCCAGCACCGGGTACATCATGACGAGCAGACCGAGCGCGATCGGCAGGGAGATCCCGCCGACCTCGATCTTCGCCAGCACGTCGTCCATCCCCGGGACCAGTCTCCCCAGCCCCAGACCGACGGCCATGGCGAGCAGGATCCACACCGCGAGGTAGCGGTCGAGAGCGGAGAGCTTCCCGACAATCGAATCGTCGTCGCCCACCGGGGCGACGGTGGCGGGTCCGGTGGTGTTCACGGGCAGGACCGTTTGTTCCCGGCGGCAGCGCGGGCGGACTCGGCCAGCGCGGCGAACTGCTCGGAGAGGCCGGCCAGGGCCTCGGGGCGCAGCCTGTAGTAGGTGAACCGGCCGCACGGCTCGGTGTCCACCACTCCGGCCTCGCGCAGCACCTTCAAGTGGTTGGACAGATTGGTCTGCTTCGCTCCGGTCTCCTCGACCAGGTGCGTCGTGCAGAGCGTCTCGCTCGCCAGCAGGGTCACGATCCGGAGACGGAGCGGATCGCCCAGCGCCCGGATCAGATCAGGATCGACTGAAGTCAGCATGGACTGATACTTTCACATCACCACTCGCTGATACCAGCGGGGGCTGATGTCATTGGCGACTGGTGCCGCCGTGCGACGAGAGAGTTGTCCATGCCCGAGACCGCGCGCAAGCCGTCCGTCCTGTTCGTCTGCGTCCACAACGCCGGCCGTTCCCAGATGGCCGCCGCCTGGCTGACCCATCTGGCCGGGGACCGCGTCGAGGTCCGTTCCGCGGGCTCCGATCCCGACGGGGCCGTCAATCCCGCCGCCGTCGAGGCGATGGCCGAGGTCGGCATCGACATCTCCGCCGAGAGCCCGAAGATTCTCACCGTGGACGCGGTTCGCGAGTCCGACGTGTGCGTCACCATGGGCTGCGGCGACACCTGCCCGGTCCTCCCCGGCAAGCGCTACCTCGACTGGAAGCTCGACGACCCGGCCGGACAGGGCGTGGCGGCCGTCCGCCCCATCCGCGACGGGATCAGGACCCTGGTCGAGGGCCTGATCGCCGAGATCGCCCCGCGGACCGCGCCGTGAGCACCCGCCGCGCGTGAGCCGGAAAGGCACGCGTGGGCGGGACGGCGCGTGGGCAGGCGGGACGGCGGCCGGGAAGCGGACCGGAGCACCGGGGAAGGGGCCGGCCCTCAGGGAGCCGGGGCGCAACCGGGCCACTGCCCGTACCTCGATCCTCGCTCCGGACCGCGTGGTTCGCATCCGGATCGGCCCACCGCCAGCGGCAGCCCCTCCCGCCGGTCCGGCCGGTGGGCCACGCCTCGGCTGCGCGAGGCGTGGCCCACCGCGAGGAGTCGCCGTCCTGCCGCTGCCGCTGCCGATTCACCGACAGCGGCCGAAGCCGCCGCCCCCTGCGCCAAGGCCGGTCACTGCCCCGGGGACGGCGAGGCGCCGCCCCGATCGTGCGGGAGCGATCGTGCTCACAGGGTGCGTTCGAGCCGGTCGGCCATCAGCCTGACGAAGCGCGAGGGATCGCCCAGTTCGCCGCCCTCGGCCAGCAGCGCCAGATCGTGGAGCAGTTCGGCCGTCTCCTGGAGACCGGTGCCGGCGTCCTCGCCGCGTTCGGCGTGTGCCCGGTTGAGGCCGCTGACCAGCGGGTGCCCCGGGTTGAGTTCCAGGATGCGCTTGACCTGGGGTACGGCCTGGCCCATGGCTCGGTACATGTTCTCCAGGGCCGGCGTCACGTCGTGCATGTCCGAGACGATGCAGGCGGGCGAGACGGTGAGGCGCGAGGAGAGCCGCACCTCCTTGACGGTCCCGCTCAGCCGGTCCGTCATCCAGCCGAGCAGATCCGCGTACTCCTGCTGCCGGCCCTCGCGCTCGGTCGCGGCCTCCTTCTTCTCCTCCTCGGTGCCGAGGTCGACCTCGCCCTTGGCCACGGACCGCAGCTTCTTGCCGTCGAACTCGGGCTCCGCCTCGACCCACACCTCGTCGACGGGGTCGGTCAACAGCAGCACCTCGACGCCCTTGGCGCGGAACGCCTCCATGTGCGGGGAGTTCTCGATGGCCTGCCGGGACTCGCCCGTCAGGTAGAAGATGTACTCCTGGCCGTCCTTCATCCGCTCCACGTACTGCCGCAGAGTGGTCGGCTCGTCCTTGTCGTGGGTCGTGGCGAAGGACGAGACACCGAGGATCGCCTCGCGGTTCTCGAAGTCGCTGAGCAGCCCTTCCTTGAGGACGCGGCCGAACTCCCGCCAGAACGTGGCGTACCGCTCCGGTTCGGCGGACATCATGTCCTTGACCGTCGACAGCACCTTCTTCGCCAGACGCCGGTGCATCAACTGGATCTGGCGGTCCTGCTGGAGGATCTCGCGCGACACGTTGAGCGACAGGTCCTGCGCGTCGACGACGCCCTTGACGAAGCGCAGGTACGGCGGCATCAGCGCTTCGCAGTCGTCCATGATGAAGACGCGCTTCACATAGAGCTGGATGCCGCGCTGGTACCCCTGCATGAACAGGTCCTGGGGTGCGTGCGACGGGATGAAAAGCAGCGCCTGGTACTCGAACGTGCCTTCCGCCTGCAGGCGGATGGTCTCCAGAGGGGCACTCCAGTCGTGGCTGATGTGCTTGTACAGCTCGTGGTACTCGTCGTCGCCGACCTCGTCGCGCGAACGCGCCCACAGGGCCTTCATCGAGTTGAGCGTCTCGGGCTCGCGCGGGGCGTCGTCGGTCCCCTCCGCGTCGTCCGCGCCGTTCGCCGCCTCGGGGGCCATCCGGACGGGCCAGGTGATGAAGTCCGAGTACCGCTTGACGATCTCCCTGATCTTCCACGGGGAGATGTAGTCGTGGAGCTGGTCATCGGTGTCCTCCGGCTTGAGCCGGAGCGTGACCGCGGTCCCCTGGGGAGCGCCGTCGACGGTCTCGATCGTGTACGTGCCCTCGCCGGTCGACGTCCACCGGGTGCCCTGGCTCTCGCCCGCGCGCCGGGTCAGCAGCGTGACCTCGTCGGCCACCATGAAGCTGGAGTAGAACCCGACACCGAACTGGCCGATCAGTCCTTCGGCCGCGGCGGTCTCCTCGGCCTCCTTGAGTTCCCGCAGGAACTTCGCGGTGCCTGAGTTCGCAATGGTCCCGATGAGCTGGACCACTTCGTCGTGAGACATCCCGATGCCGTTGTCCCGCACAGTCAGCGTGCGGGCCTGCCGGTCGGTCTCGATGGCGATGTGGAGATCGGACACGTCCGCGTCGAGCGAGTCGTCGCGCAATGCTTCGAGTCGCAACTTGTCGAGCGCGTCGGAGGCGTTGGAGACGAGTTCACGCAAGAACACGTCCTTGTTCGAGTAGATCGAGTGGATCATCATCTGCAGAAGCTGTCGCGCTTCCACCTGAAACTCGAACGTCTCAGTGGGCATAATCCGTGATTCCTTCTCAGGTCCGCGGGCTGGGATCTGGCCTGAGCACTTTAGATCAGCTGGTCATCACCCCGGGACCGAGTGGCTCAGAATGGGCGGATGAGGCGAAGCGGTGGAGGCCACGGAGCGACGAGTGCGATGCCCGGGGACGCAAGGCGGAGGTGGGCGCACGGGGCGGTCGGCCTGACGGGGGCCGCCGTGCTGCTGGTCGGCGGGTGCGACGCCCTCAACACGGACAAGACGCCCGAGCGCATCAAGGACGGCACCGCCGAGCTCGACCTGACCGTCACCGGACGCCCCACCCCCGGCACCCTCGCCACCGCCGAACACGTCCTGGCCCGTCTCAAGGCCCGTGATGCCGAGGGTCTGGCCGGGCTCGCCGCGAAAGGCGGCGGCACAAAGGAGGACGCGCGGCGCTGGGTGACCCGTTGGGGCGGCGCCGCCCAGCACCCGGTCACCGCGGACTTCCTTCCGGGGGAGAAGGAGGCCTCCGTCGATGTCCGCTTCACCGGTGAACGAACCACGTTGACGATGCGGCTGAAGGACAACGACTACGACGACAGGTTCCGGGTACTGCTCCGGGAGGACCGGTGAAGCAGTGGTCGAGGGCGTCCGGCCCGGGGACCGGTCAGCCCGGCGTCACCGCGTAGCCGTCGGCGGTCCAGCCGCCGTCGCTGACCACGACCTGGCCGGTGATGTTCGCGGAGACCCCGGAGGACAGGAAGAGCGCGAGATGCGCGATGTCCTCCGGGCTGCCGAGGCGGCCGCGCGGGGTGCGGCGGCGCAGCGCCTGTGTGTCGAGCCGCCCGGTGTCGGAGAGCCGGGTCAGCAGGTCGGTCTCGACGTACCCGGGTGCGAGCGCGTTGACCCGGATGCCGAACGGGGCCCACTCGACGGCCAGAACCTTGGTGAGGGCCGCGACGGCGGCCTTGGTCGCGCAGTACGCGGCGCGCTCGGGCCCGGCGGTCACCCCGTACATCGACGAGGTGGTGAGGATGACACCTCCGTCGGCCTCGCGCATGATGCGGGCGGCGGCGCGTGCGCAGACGAAGACCCCGGTGAGGTTGACGTCCAACGCGGTGTTCCAGCGGTCCAGTTCGAGGTCGAGGGAGGGCGCGTTGGCGGACACACCGGCATTGGCGACCATGACGGACAGCCTTCCCGTCCGGGCGGTGAACGCGGTGAGCGTCGCCGTCACGGCGTCCTGGTCGCTCACCGGGGCGGTGGCCGTCCCGATCACCTGGTCGGGGCGGCCCGCCGCCAGTGCGGGCCGCACCCGGTCCAGTTCGTCGCCGTCGATGTCGAGCAGCAGCACATGGCAGCCGGCGCGCGCGAACGCGTCGGCCATCGCCAGGCCCAGGCCGCGCGCGGCACCGGTGACGCATACGGACCTGCCCCTCAGGTCGGGGTAGATCGCCGCTTCCGTCGTCATGTTCCGTTCCGTTCCCACTCGCTCTGCCGCGTTCTCCACCGGTCTGTTCGGGCCTGCTCAGATCATGTGCATTCCGCCGTTCACATGGATCACCTCGCCCTGCACGAAGCTCGCCGCGGGTGAGCACAGGAAGGTGACGACGGAGGCCACTTCCTCCGGCCTGCCCAGGCGGCCGAGGGGGGTGGTGGCGAGTGCGCTGTCACCGCGGGCGGTGACGTAGTCGCGGGTCATGGAGGTCTCGATGATTCCGGGCGAGACCATGTTGATCCGTGCCCTGGAGCCGAGTTCCCAGGCGAGGCTGCGGGAGAAGGCGAGCAGCGCGCCCTTGGTCGCCGCGTAGTGGGCGTGCCGGACGCTGCCGCGGTGACCGGCCATGGAGGTCAGATTGACGATGCTGCCGCCCTCGTTGAGGTGGGGCAGGACGGCGCGGGTGAGGTAGAAGACGCCGTCGAGGTTGACCGAGATGACGGTGTGCCACTGCTCGTCGGTCATGTCGGCGACGGCCTGCTCCGGATAGATCCCGGCCGCGGGTACAAGGAAGTCGACCGAGCCGAACGTCTCGACCGCGGCGGCGACGAACGCGTTGTTGCTCTCCGGCGAGGCCGCGTCCAGGGTGCGGGTGATCACGGTCGCACCCGTGGGGTCGAGCGTCGCGGCGAACTCCTCCAGTGGCGCGGCGTTCAGGTCGCCGAGCACCAGGTTGGCGCCGGCCGCGTGGAACTGGCGGGCCACCTCGCGGGCGATGCCACCGCCCGCGCCGGACAGGAGGAGGGTGCGGCCCTCGAAGGGGCGGGCGTCAGTCCGCGGTGTCTGCTGCGTCTGCTGTGTGGTCGCTGTCATGGTCGTCCTCTGTGAACAGTTCGGGATGTCGGGCCAGTTCCAGCCGCGTGCGGCGGATGTGGCCGGTGAGAAAACGTTCGGCGTCGACGGTGTCGGCCCGCTTGATCGCGTCGATGATCAGGCGGTGCTCGGCGTGGATCAGTTCCCAGCCGCTGTCGCCCGCGAGCCGGGCGAAGGCGCGGCGGTAGTGCTGTGTGGTGTTCCAGAACCGGTCGACCATGGCGGTGATCTGGGTGACGCGGCATCCGGCGTAGGTGAGCAGGTGCAGACGGCCGTCGAGGGCCAGGAAGCGGTCCACGTCGGTGGTGAGCTCGATCTGCCGCGCGATCGTCTCCAGTTCGGCGACCTGCTCGGCGGACAGGTTCGGAATGCTCTCGCCGAGGGCGAGCGGTTCCAGGCGTTCGCGGATCTTGTAGACGCCCTCGCACTCCGCCATGTCCATTCTGGAGACCCAGGCGCCGCTGTTGGACTTCACGACGGTCAGGCCCTCGGCCGCCAGTATCCGCAGGGCCTCGCGTACGGGCAGCCGGCTGGCGCCGAGCTGCGCGGCGACCTGCTCCTGCATGATCCGTGCGCCGGGGCGCAGTTCACCGCTCAGGATGGCGGCACGCAGATGGTCCGCGACGCGCTGGCTGGCGACGGCGGCACTGGATCCGGACGTGCTGGCCCCGGACGGGTCGGATCCGGCGGACGGCTTGCGTGACATGGCTCTCCCTGGTGCGGTGTCTCGGCAGCGTGTTCAGACGGAAGGCTGCCACAGCCGTACCGGTGAGTCGGCTTCGTACCGTTTGCCGTCCGGGTAGGAAACCAGCTCCAGCTGCATCCCCCAGGGAGCGAGGAAGTAGACCCAGCGCTGTCCCTCGCTCGGGCCGGAGCTGGCCGTGGGTTCGCCGAGGATCCGTACGCCGTGCCGCCGCAGGTGCGCCACGGCGGCGTCGAGGTCGGTGACGTAGAAGGCGAGGTGGTGGCCGCCGGCGTCGCTGTTGCGCGGCGGTCGCGTCTCCTGTCCGGGGGCCTCGTACTCGAAGATCTCGAAGTTCGGACCGCCGGCGCACCGGAAGAAGCGCAGCTCGCGCATCACGGCGCGCGGGTGGACGCCGAGGTGGTCGCTCATCCAGGTGCCGTCGGAGCGGAACGGGCCGAGCGAGTAGACGTGCTCGCAGCCGATCACCTCGACGAAGAACCGGGTCGCCTCTTCGAGGTCGGGAACGGTGAAGCCGATGTGTTCGACACCGGCCAGTCCGGGAAGTCCCTGCTCCCGTTCACCTGTGGAATGGATCCATTTATCCGCCATGCACCTCACATTGCGCCGCCATAGGTGCCGTAGTCAATGGATATTCCCGAAATCTGAACGTAACGTTCCGGTAACGAGGTATTGGCTATGGATCCATTCACTGCGACAGTGCTCACCGAATCACACAGGAGAGTGCTCATGCCCACACACCGGAAACTGGCCCCCGCCTCACCGTGGACCGAGGTGACGGCGACCAAGAAGGACTGGCACGGCGCGGACCCGCGGCTGCTGACCTCGATGTTCACCCAGACCCTGCTGATCAGGACCTTCGAGGAGTACGTCCTCGACCTCGCGGGCCAGGGGCTGGTCCATGGGCCGGCGCACTCCAGCATCGGCCAGGAGGGCGGCGCCGTCGGCTCCGTGCTCCCGCTGACCGGCGCGGACTTCGTCGGCGGCTCGCACCGGGGACATCACCAGTTCCTGGCCAAGGCATTGGGATACGTCGCGCCCGGCGGCATCGACCTGCGACGCCCCCTCGACGCGGAGGTGCGCACCGTCCTGCAACGCAGCCTGGCCGAGATCTGCGGCCTGGCGAGGGGCTTCTGCCGGGGGCGGGGCGGATCCATGCATCTGCAGTGGCGCGAGGCCGGCGCCATGGGCACCAACGCGATCGTCGGCGGCGGCGTGCCGCAGGCGGCCGGGTTCGCCTGGTCGGCGCGGCAGGCCGGCACCGATGCCGTCTCGGTGACCTACTTCGGGGACGGCGCGGTCAACATCGGCTCCGTGCTGGAGACGATGAACCTCGCCGCCGCCTGGAAGCTTCCGGTCTGCTTCTTCATCGAGAACAACAAGTACGCCGTCTCCACCCACGTGGACGAGGCGACGGCCGAGCCCCGGCTCTCGGCGCGCGGCCTGGGCTTCAACATCCCCAGCTGGCGCGTGGACGGCATGGATCCGCTCGCCGTGTACCTCGCCATGAGCGAGGCCGTGGACCACATGCGGGCCGGTCAGGGACCGACCATCGTCGAGGCCGAGGTCTATCGCTTCTTCCACCAGAACGGCCCGTTCCCGGGCAGCGCCTTCGGCTACCGCACCAAGGACGAGGAGAAGGAGTGGCGGGCCCGCGACCCGCTGGCCCTCGTCTCGCGGCAGCTCGTCGAGAACGGCGTCCTGGGCGCCGACGAGATCGAGGAGTGCACCGCGCGGGCCAAGGCGGTCATGGCCGCCATCGGCGACGAACTGCTGGAGCCCGACCCCGACGGCAAGCCGGGCACCCGCCGCATCAGGCCCTCCGAATGGCCCGACCCGTCCTTCCGCGACGTCGGTGTGCGGGGCGACCTCAGCGAGTTCGACGACGTGCGCCTCGCCGACACCGACACCGGCACCGGCACCGGCACCGGACCGGATGCCTTCCAAGGACGTCTGGAACAGCGGAAGTTCATCGACGTCGTGGCCGAGGTGATGAGCCGGCGCATGGCCGAGGACGCGTCGGTCGTCGTCATGGGCGAGGACGTGCACCGGCTCAAGGGCGGCACCAACGGTGCGACCAAGGGCCTGGCCGAGGCCCACCCGGACCGTGTCCTGGGCACGCCGATCAGCGAGAACGCCTTCGCCGGGCTCGCCGGCGGCATCGCGCTCGACGGCCGGTACAAGCCGGTGGTGGAGTTCATGTACGCCGACTTCATGTGGGTCGCGGCCGACCAGATCTTCAATCAGATCGGCAAGGCCCGGCACATGTTCGGCGGCGACGGACAGGGGTCCGGCGTCCCGCTCGTCCTGCGCAGCAAGGTCGCCATGGGCACCGGCTACGGCTCCCAGCACTCCATGGACCCGGCGGGAATCCTCGCCACGGCCCCCGGCTGGCGGATCGTCGCCCCGTCCACGCCCTTCGACTACGTGGGCCTGATGAACTCCGCGCTGACCTGCAAGGACCCGGTCGTCGTACTGGAGCACACCGACCTGTACAACTCGGTCGGTCCGGGCCCGGTGGACGACTTCGACTACTGCCTGCCCGTGGGCAGGGCGGCCGTGCGCCGCGCCGGATCGCGGATCACCGTCGTGTCGTACCTCGCGATGACCAACTACGTCCTGGAGGCCGTCGAACAGCTGGGCCTGGACGCCGAGGTCATCGACCTGCGCTGGCTGGACCGCGCCAGTCTCGACTGGGACACCCTCGGCGCGAGCATCCGCAAGACCAACAACGTGCTCATCGCCGAGCAGGGCCCCATCGGCACCTCCTACGGCGGCTGGCTGTCCGACGAGATCCAGCGCCGCTTCTTCGACTGGCTCGACCAGCCGGTGGAGCGCGTCCAGGCCGGCGAGTCCTCGCCCAGCATCAGCAAGGTGCTGGAGCGGGCGGCCATCGCACGGACCGAAGAGGTCGTGGCCGCGCTCCAGCGGGTCACCGGGAACTGACCCTCCCCGTACGAGAGAACACCCAGGAGGGTTGATCATGGCAGAACTGTTCCGAATGCCCGCCGTGGCCGCCGACGCGGCAACGGCCGTGCTGTCCGCCTGGCAGGTGGCGGAGGGGGCGTCGTTCACGAAGGACGACGCGCTGGTCTCCATCGAGACCGACAAGGCCGAGGTGGATGTCGCCGCCGAGCAGGACGGCGTACTGCTCAAGACGTTGTACGAGGCCGGGGTCGAGATCGAGGTCGGCGACCCGATCGCCGTGCTCGGCGCCGTCGGCGAGCAGGTCGGCGACCTCGACACGCTGCTGGCGGAGCTCGGCGTCGGCGCGCCCGTCGCGGCCCCGAAGGCGGTGCGCCGGGACGTCCCGGAGGAACCGGCCGCAGCGAGCCCGGCCGCTCCGGCGCCCTCGGCGTCCCCCTCCGCCGGTGAGCCGGAGCGCGGCGAGCGCGTCTTCAGCAGTCCGCTGGCCCGCAGGCTGGCCCGGGTGGCGGGCCTCGACATCGAGTCCCTCACCGGCACCGGGCCCGGCGGCCGCATCGTCAGGCGGGACGTCGATGCCGCAGTCGCGGCCCGGCCGGCACCGGCGCCGGAGTCGGCCGTGGCCCCGGCCCCGGTCCCCCCGGCACCCACCACCGTGCCGCAGGCCGTCGCCCCCGCCGACACCGGCGACCACGAGGACATCCCGCACAGCCGGATGCGCCGGGCCATCGCCAGGCGCCTGACAGAGAGCAAGCAACACACCCCGCACTTCTATCTGCGGGCGACCTGCGCCGTGGACGAGCTGCTCGCCCTGCGGCAGCGGATCAACGCCGTCAGCCCGGTCAAGGTCTCGGTCAACGACCTGTTGATCAAGGCCGTCGCCACGGCACACACACAGGTGCCGGAGATGAACGCGGTGTGGCAGCCGGATGCCGTCCGCCGGTTCCGTACCGTCGACGTCTCGGTCGCCATCGCCACCGGGACGGGCCTGGTGACCCCGGTGCTGCGCGGGATCGAGAACCTGTCGGTGTCGGCGATCGCCACGCGGACCCGCGCGTACGCGGAGCAGGCGCGCTCCGGGGGGCTTCGGCCCGCCGACCTCGAAGGAGGATCGATCACCGTTTCGAACCTCGGCATGTACGGGGTCGAGGAGTTCGCCGCCATCATCAACCCGCCACAGGCCGCGATCCTGGCCATCGGCGCCGCACGCGACGAGGCGGTGGTCCGCGACGGTGCGGTCATCGCGGCCAAGGTGCTCGGCGTGGTCCTGTCCGTGGACCACCGTCCGGTGGACGGCGCCGTGGCGGCGCGCTGGCTCGCGGCCTTCACCGAGGCCGTGGAGAACCCGGTCCGGCTCGTCGTCTGAACCCACCCCGGCGGCCGGGCGGCCCACGGCGTCACCGTCGCAGGCCGCCCGACCCCTCCCCCCTAGGCCGCAGTCCGCGCCCGACGGCTGCCAGAGCACTCCAAGAGGACACCGATGTCTTTGATCCGCGGTTCCCGCACGCCCAGTGCGGCCATACCGAACGAAACCCCGCGCGATGCGCTCGGCGAGCTGGACCAGCGCAATCTGCGGCGGCTGATGCCGCTGCTGCTGGCCGCCTACATCATGTCGTTCCTGGACCGGACCAACATCGGCCTGGCCAAGGAACGCCTGGAGGTCGACCTGGGCATCTCCGCCGCGGCCTACGGGCTGGGCGCGGGGCTGTTCTTCCTCACCTACGCGATCTCCGAGGTGCCCAGCAACCTGATCATGTACCGCGTGGGCGCCCGCTGGTGGATCACCCGGATCATGCTGACCTGGGGCGTCGTCTCCGCCTGCATGGCCTTCGTACAGGGTGAGAAGTCCTTCTACGCCATGCGGCTGCTGCTCGGCGCCGCCGAGGCCGGGCTGCTGCCGGGCATCCTGCTCTACTTCACCTACTGGTTCCGCTCCGAGATCCGCGGCAGGGCCATCGGACTGCTCCTGCTCGGCGCCTCCATCGCCAGCGTCGTCGGGAACCCGCTCGGCGGACTGCTCATGGAGATGGACGGGCTCGGCGGCTGGCACGGCTGGCAGTGGATGTTCGTCATCGAGGGGGTCCCCTGCCTCTTCCTGGCGTTCGCCATCTTCCGGTTCCTGCCCGACGGCCCGGCCAAGGCACCCTGGCTGACGGCGGAGGAGGCCCGGCTGGTCCAGGACGCGGTCACCCGCGAACAGACCGAGGGCGCCGAGGCGGCCGGAAACGGCTCCGGATCCGGATCCCTGCTGACGGTGCTGCGCGACAAGCAGATGCTGCTGGCCATCTTCGCCAACTGGACCCACCAGGTCGCCCTGTACTCCGTCGTCTACTTCCTGCCCGGCATCATCGGCGGCTGGGGCGATCTCTCGCCGTTCGCCATCGGCCTGCTGACCGGACTGCCCTGGCTCACCGCGGCCGTCGGTGCCGTACTGGTGCCGCCGCGCGCGACGACACCCGGGCGCTCCCGCAACTTCGTGGTGGTCGGTCTGCTGATGATGTTCACCGGCCTCATCGTCGCCGCCGTCGCCGGTCCCGTGATCGCCCTGCTCGGCTTCTGCTTCACCGGCCTGGCGTTCTTCGTCGTCCAGCCCCTGCTGTTCAACTTCCCCGCCACCCGGCTCTCGGGCAAGACCCTCGCCGGCGGCCTGGCACTGCTCAACACCATCGGCATCACCGGTGGCTTCGTCGGCCCGTACATCATGGGCTACGCCGAGGACGCCACCGGCAACCACCTGTCCGGCCTGTGGGTGTCCATCGTCCTGCTGGCCGTCGGCGCACTGGCGGCCACGCGGCTGCGCTTCTCCCCCAAGTCCTGAAGCTCGCTCCGGGGCGCGGGTCGGTCCGGGACGTCCCCATCGGCCGGGGCGGTCCCGCGGGCGCCCGCGCCCCGGAGCAGGTCCGGTTCGAACCGGACCACCTTGCCCCCGGAGACATCGGCCGCGCCTCACGGCCCGAGCCGGACGGACCCGGACCTGCCACGGCGACTCCCGGACGACGCGCGTCCTGGACCGACATCGTTGCCGACGTACGTGTGCTCGGCGCCGGTACCACATCCCGCGCCGTTCACGCTGTCTCCGGTCCCTCTCGGGCGTGCGTGCGCCCGTCAGTTGAAAGTCGTGTCGGAGAAATTCTGCTGCTGCCCCTGGATGACCGGGCCGGTCCGGGCGCCCTCGCTGACGCTGTTGTGAACCGTCACGGTCGGCACACCCGCCGCTGCGGGGGCGAGTTCATCCAGCAGCAGTCGCAGTTCCTGTGCTGCCGCCGGGTCCGCCCGCAGCGCTCGACGCAGCCTGAGCCGCCACTCGTCCTCGATGTCCTCCGCGACATCCGGCGCCTCACCGTCACGGGCCGAGATGAGTTCCTCCCGGGACGCTTCGAGCTCTTCGTCCACGCCACCGGTTTCCTCGCCCCGAGCGAGGAAACGTGCCACTCGTGCCCGTGTCTGCGTCCAGGCGTCCGAGACCATGAGCCCCACCAAGGTCGTCGCCCCGGTCTCCGCCAGCGCCGCCAACTCCGCTTCCACGATTCCCCCGTTGTGTCGCCGTCGCGCTGCGCGCGTGTGAGGTTGCTCCTCCCACGGTAGAGAGCCGACGAGCGCTTCGGAAGCGCGCCCAAGGGCGCGGCGCGGCTGAGAACCAGCCATCGGGTCGAAGATCACCGAGGTGGCGGTGTCGCGCCGCGTCGGGGAAGGTGCGACGCCGGAGGGGCGTGTGCGGACGGTGGCCCGTCGCGCGCCCCTTCAGCCTGCCCGGCCGGACCGATCCCGTGTCTCATGTCACGTTCCGGAATGTGAACAGCGGTGCCCCGAGAGCGATCCGCCCTCTAGTCTGGCCGGTGCAGCTGGTTCGCCCTGTCCGCCAGGCAGGCGCGTCGTAAGAGGGAACCCGGTGGGAATCCGGGACTGCCCCGCAGCGGTGAGCGGGAACGACCGCCGTCATACGCACTGGATCCGGTCGGATCCGGGAAGCGACGGCCAGTAGGTGTCTGCCCTCGGCAGATGTGCCCGCGAGTCCGAAGACCTGCCCGTTGCCCGCACGCGACCCCTCGTGTGCGGATATCCCGGTGACCTCGTGGGCGGGTCGGCGTACACACCAGACGGAAGACCGCACCCATGTCGTGCACAGGATCCGTTCGGTTCGTCATCCCTTCGCGTCCGTGTCCCGTCCCGGGATCTCAAGGAGTCATCTCGCGAAGGAGATTTCCGTGACAGCACAGCCCGCAGCCGCGGCAGCACAAGCCACCGTGTACGGCTACCCCCGCCAGGGACCGGACCGGGAACTGAAGAAGGCCATCGAGGGTTACTGGAAAGGCCGGGTCACCGCCGACGCCCTCCGGGAAACGGCGGCCGGCCTGCGCCGGTCCAACTGGCGGCAACTGGCGGACGCCGGTGTCCACGAGGTGCCCACCGGCGACTTCTCCTACTACGACCACGTGCTGGACACCAGCGTCATGGTCGGCGCGGTCCCCCGCCGGCACCGTGAGGCCGTCGAATCCGACGCGCTCGACGGCTACTTCGCGATGGCCCGCGGCACCCAGGACGTGGCGCCGCTGGAGATGACCAAGTGGTTCGACACGAACTACCACTACCTCGTCCCCGAACTCGGCCCGGACACCGTCTTCACCACCGACTCCACCAAGCAGGTCGCCGAGCTGAGGGAAGCCCTCGCGCTCGGACACACCGCCCGGCCGGTGCTCGTCGGCCCCGTCACGTACCTGCTGCTCGCCAAGCCCGCCCCCGGGGTGGCGGCCGACTTCGAACCGCTCACCCTGCTGGACCGTCTGCTGCCGGTCTACGCGGAGGTGCTCGCCGATCTGCGCGCCACCGGCGCGGAGTGGGTCCAGCTCGACGAGCCCGCACTGGTCCAGGACCGGACGCCGGCCGAGCTGAACGCCGCTGCCCGTACGTACCGTGAACTCGGCGGCCTGACCGACCGGCCCAAGCTGCTCGTCGCCTCGTACTTCGACCGGCTCGGCGAGGCGCTCCCCGTACTGGCGAAGGCCCCGGTGGACGGACTGGCACTGGACTTCACCGACGACGACGCCGCCAACCTCGCGGACCTCGCCGCCGCCGGCGGGCTGCCCGGCAAACGGCTCGTCGCGGGCGTGGTCGACGGCCGCAACATCTGGATCAACGACTACGAGAAGTCGCTGGCCACCCTCGCCACACTCCTCGGCCTCGCCGGCCGGGTCGACGTGGCCGCCTCCTGCTCCCTGCTGCACGTCCCCCTCGACACGACACCCGAACGGGACATCGACCCCCAGGTCCTTCGCTGGCTCGCCTTCGCCCGGCAGAAGACCGCCGAGATCGTCACTCTGGCCAAGGGGCTGGCCCAGGGCACCGGCGCCATCGCCACGGAGATCGCCGCCAACCGGACCGACCTCGCCTCACGCGCGCACTCCCCCCTCACCCGCGACCCCGCCGTACGCGCCAGGACCGCGGCCGTCACCGACCTCGACGGCCGCCGCTCCCAGCCGTACACCGAGCGCGCCGCCGCCCAACGGGCCCACCTCAGGCTGCCGTTGCTGCCAACGACCACCATCGGCTCCTTCCCCCAGACCGCCGAACTGCGCACGGCCCGCGCCGACCTGCGCGCGGGCCGGATCGACACGGCCGGCTACGAGGAGCGGATCAGGGCCGAGATCGGCGAGGTCGTCGCCTTCCAGGAAAAGGCCGGCATCGACGTCCTGGTGCACGGCGAACCCGAACGCAACGACATGGTCCAGTACTTCGCCGAACAGCTCACCGGCTACCTCGCCACGCAGCACGGCTGGGTCCAGTCCTACGGCACCCGCTACGTCCGGCCGCCGGTGCTCGCGGGTGACATCTCCCGCCCCGAACCGATGACGGTGCGTTGGACCTCGTACGCCCAGTCGCTCACCGACCGTCCGGTCAAGGGCATGCTGACCGGGCCCGTCACCATGCTGGCCTGGTCCTTCGTCCGCGACAACCAACCGCTCGGCGACACCGCCCGGCAGGTCGCCCTCGCCCTGCGCGACGAGGTCGACGACCTGGAAGCCAGTGGCACATCGGTCATCCAGGTCGACGAACCCGCCCTGCGCGAGACCCTCCCTCTGCGCAGGGCGGACCACGCCGCATACCTGGAGTGGGCCACCGAGTCGTTCCGTCTCACCACCAGCGGCGTGCGTCCGGACACCCAGATCCACACCCACATGTGCTATGCCGATTTCGGCGACATCGTCCAGGCCATCGACGACCTCGACGCCGACGTCATCAGCCTGGAGGCCGCCCGCTCCCACATGCAGGTCGCCCGCGAACTCGCCGCACACGGCTACCCGCGCGAGGCCGGACCCGGTGTCTACGACATCCACTCCCCGCGCGTGCCCGATGCGGACGAGGCCGCCGCCCTGCTCCGCAAGGGGCTGAAGGCCATTCCCGCCGAACGGCTGTGGGTCAACCCCGACTGCGGTCTGAAGACACGCGGCTGGCCCGAGACCAAGGCATCCCTGGAGAACCTGGTCGCCGCGGCCCGCACGGTACGCGGGGAACTGCCCGCGTCCTGAGGGCAGGCGCCCGACGGGCCGGGGCGCCCACGAGCGCCCCGGCCCCGGCGCGACACACGGTGCGCGGCAGCAGAAGCGTGCGCAGATCCGCCGGCCGTACCGTCGCGTACGGCAAGACGCTTGCCGCTCGCCGCGCTGGTGAACACGTACTGCTTGCGGTTGTCCGCCCCGTCTCCGCTGATCTGCCGGAGCTGCCACTGCCGGTCCGCGGCGGAGGCGCCGGCCTTGATGACGAGCCCGCTGCCGTCGTCGGCGACGGTCGGATCCTTGCCGCTCTGCACGCCCGTCAGCTCGTAGGCGTGGCCCTTGCGCAGGGTCGCCGCGCCTCGTCAGTGTGTCGGCCGCACCGGGTCGCGGGGTGCGATGCCGGGGCGGATCCGAAGGCGACGGCCCGCGCGACGGACCTTCGGGCGCCTGACCGCGGGCTCCGTACCTTGCCGGCACGGGATGGACTCATCGCGAGACGGGCCGAGGCCGTCAGGCACGCGTGACGCCCGCGATCACACCGCCCGGACAATGTCCTGGGCCGCCTCGGCCAGCAGTGAGATCTCGGCCGCGACCGCCTCCGGGTCGGCCGCGACGGTGACGTGGGCGACCTCGTCCAGACCCGGGTGCGAGCCGACGCGCACTGCCCGCTCCGCGTTCCGCAGCAGATCGACGTCATTGATGTCGTTGCCGAATGCGACGTACTCGCCGATCCCCATCCACCGGAGGGCTTCCCACTTCGTCGTCGAACCCGGCGCAAAATCGATGATCGCCTCGTCGAGGTGGTGATTGACCGTCATCCCCAGCCCACGGCCGACCTCGGCGAGTGCCGCCATGTCCGACGCACCGACGACGAGGAACTTCACGACCTCGGGAAGCTCGGCGATGTCCACCATTCTCGCGAGGTTGCCCTGATCGACACGGCCCCGGATCGGATGGTCCGCAGGTCCGGTGTAGGCGTAGTCCCAGGGGCCGTCGGCGAGGTACGTCGCCTCGTACTGCCCGACCGCTTCCAGCAGCGCGCCGAGTCCGGCGTGATCGAATGCGGCCCGAGCCCGAACCTCGCTGTCGACCGAGACGAGACTCCCGTTCCCGCCGATGAGTTCGGCGGACGCGAAGGCTCCGTCGAGGACGGGCAGCAGGTCCCGGACAGGCCGGGCGGAAGCGAACACCACGTGATGGCCGACGCGCTCGCACTCGCCGATCGCCGCGAGAATCCGATTATCGATCGTTCGTCCGTCGAAGCAGAGCGTGCCGTCGATGTCGAAAACCAGTGTGCGGGCGCGAAGTTTGATCATCAACGGATGATATCCGGCCGGCCAACGACGACGAGCCGGCGGTGGTGACCGCACCCGATGCCGGATACCGCCGCCCGCCCGGACAGCTTCCGACCCGACCGGAGATGACCGCCCGGAAGGCTTCCGACCCGACCGGACCAGTGCGGTGGGCAGGGCATCCGCGGATGGGCCTATCTTGGCGCGTATGCAGTTCTACACAATCGGCCAGGCCGCCCGTCTCCTTGGTGTGAGCCCCGACACCGCGCGGCGCTGGGCCGACGCAGGCCGGGTGGCCACCCATCGGGACGAGGGCGGACGGCGGCTCATCGAGGGGAAGGATCTTGCCGCCTTCTCCGTGGAGCTGGCCAAGGGCGGTGGCGGCGAGGAGGACGCTTCGTACACCTCGGTCCGCAATGCCTTCCCCGGGATCGTCACCGCGGTGAAGCTCGGTGACGTCGCCGCCCAGGTGGAGATCCAGGCCGGCCCGCACCGGCTGGTGTCGCTGCTGACACGGGAGGCCGTGGAGGAGTTGGGGCTGGAGGTCGGGATAGAGGCCACGGCCCGGGTGAAGTCGACGAACGTACATATCGACCGCGTCTGACCGAGAAGCGCCGGCCTCCCCGTGCGTAACGCATTCACCCGCATCGTCACCGCTCCGAACACCCGGTCCCGTGGTCGTCGTCGGGGTCACCGCACGCGTGAAGTCGCCGAGCGTGCTCATCGCGTGTCGGTAGGGGCCCGATCGCCCGCCGGGTCCTCGTGGCAGAGCAGGGCGGCCCACAGGTCGCGCGGCTGGTTCGGCGTGAAGAAGGGCTGCGACTCCGGGGACTGCGGAGCCTGCACGGTCCATGTGGACGAGCGGGGCGAGGTCGAGACGGCTGCCTTCCGCCGCTACCGGCTCCCCCAGTACGCCGACATCCCGCGCACCGAGGTCCACCTCATGGAGACGGCCGACGCCATCGGGCCCCCGGGCGCCAAGTCGATGAGCGAGAGCCCCTTCAACCCGGTCGCCCCCGCCTTCGCCAATGCCCTCCGGGACGCGACGGGCATCCGGTTCACCCGGCTCCCCCTCACCCGCGACCGGGTGTGGCTGGCGTTGTCGGATCAGAGCGTGAGCAGTTCCTCGTAGAAGCCGCCGAACTCCCGCTCCCGGTCGACGAGATGGATCTCCAGGATCCAGTGGCAACGGCGCCCGGCCTTGTCCGTGCGCCGCATCGGGGTGTCGTTGGCGGGGGTGATGTACGACTCCATGTCCGCGCCGTCGATCCGCTCGTGCGGGAACTCCCCGACCAGGTGCCCGGCGTGCCAGCAGCCCAGCTCCCAACCGGCCTGCGCCGCCAGCCGTTCGACTTCGGCGTACAGCCGCGCGCCCGTGATCTCCGGGTCGGCCTCGAAGAAGCGCCGGCCCGCCGCGAAGACCTTCGGCAGGTCGTCGTGGAGCCGGTGCTTGACGGGGTCGTCGCCGAGGACGAAGGTCCGCCCGAAGTCGGCCTCGTACTCCTCGAAGATCGGCCCGAAGTCGGCGAACACGATGTCGTCCGCGTCGATCAGCCGGTCCGGCGGATTCTCCCGGTACGGCATCAGCGTGTTCGGCCCGGAGCGCACGATGCGCTTGTGCCAGTGCCGGGTCGTGCCGAACAGCTCGTTCGCGAGGTCCCGGATCCGGTCGCTGACCGCCCGTTCCCCCTCGCCGGGCGCGACCAGCCCGCGTTCCTCGATCTCCGCGAAGAGCCGCTCTCCCTTCGCCTGGGCGTCCAACAGCCGTGCCGAGCGTGTGGGTTCGTCATCCGCCATGGAACCGACCGTAGCCATGCCACTCACCTCCGGCAACGCGATTCCTGTGCGGGCGGCTTCCGTCGACCCTCCGTCGGAAGCGGCGATCCGCCGATCTGCCGGGCATCGCCGGGGCGGGCCACGCAGTCCACCGCCGCCGGTGAGGGCCCCGCGGCGGCGGTTCCGGACGGTCAGGACGCCCTCGGTTCCGCACGGCTCACAGCGCGCCCTCCGTCCATGCCGTACAGGTACGGCCCGGTGTCACGCCCAGGAGGCGTAGCCGCCGTCCACCCGAATCGCGTTGATGCCGCTGATGTGCCGGGCCCCGCAGCGATCCTGGGGCAGGACGAGCTGGGCGCCGGCGCGGTCGAGCGCAGTGCCGTCGATCGTGACGGCGAGCAGTACGGGCGCGCGGCCGAAATCGGGGTCGATCTCCGCCCAGGACAGCAGGGCGTGGTGGCCGTCCGCGCCGGACACCGCGATCAGGAAACGCAGGCGGTCCTTGCGGCGTGCGGGGTCGAAGACGGGACCGGCCGCCGACAGGACGTCGTGCAGGAGCGGCCCGGTGAAGCGGTGGTGCTGGATGCCGCTGGTGGCGCACTCGAAACAGACGTCGGCCTCGTGCTGCGGCCAGACGAGCAGGTCGGGCACCGTCAGGCGGACCGGACGGGTCAGATCGCCGGCAAGGGCGAATTCCGCCACCGGGTCCGCCGCTGCGGGGGACTGACTCACGGGCTATCACCTCCCGGATGCCCCTACCCGGACAGTCATCCTGTACAAACGCACATGCGATCCAGGCAGATCCATGATCCGGCTCATGCAAAGCCACAGAAGACTTTTCCCTTGCATCTGCGGCAGTATCATCAGCACATGCACACCTACCGGATCGGGGACGCTGCCGCCTTGCTCGGCGTCAGCGCCGACACCGTGAGGCGTCTGGTCGACGGCGGGAAGATCACCGCCGAACGCGACGGGACCGGCCGCCGGATCATCCCCGGGCCGGCCCTCGCGGCCTACGCCCGGCAGTCGCGGCGTACGGAGCGGGATTCCACCGGGTCCTCGGCCCGCAACCGCCTCTCCGGCATCGTCACCGACGTGATCCTCGGGGACGTTTCGGCGCAGGTGGAGATCCAGGCCGGGCCGTTCCGGGTGGTGGCGATGGTCAGCCGCGAGTCGGCTGAGGAACTGAAGCTGGAGCCCGGTGTTCCGGCGATTGCCGTGATCAAGTCGACCAACGTGGTCGTCGACAGACCGTAGATGTGTCCGTCAGGACCAGAGGGAGTGGACCCGTGATAACCCGTACTGCGCGCAGGACCCGCCGGACCCTGCAGGCGGCAGGTGCAGGCGCCGTCGCGCTGCTGGCCCTGAGCGCCTGCTCCTCGTCCGACGACTCCTCGTCGGTGAAGTCGGACTCCTCCACCCCGGCCTCCTCGTCGGACAAGCTGTCCGGCACGGTGACCGTGTTCGCCGCGGCCTCACTGAAGGAGAGCTTCACGGCCCTGGGCAAGGAGTTCGAGAAGCAGCACCCGGGTACGAAGGTGACCTTCAGCTTCGGCGGCAGCGACTCTCTCGCCGCGAGCATCACCGGCGGTGCGCCGGCCGATGTCTTCGCCGCGGCCAGTCCCAAGACGATGAAGATCGTCACCGACGCGGGTGACGCCTCCGGCACGCCCGCCACCTTCGTTCGCAACCAGTTGGAGATCGCCACTCTGCCGGGCAACCCCGACAAGATCTCCTCCCTCAAGGACCTCACCGGGTCGAGCCTGAAGGTCGTGCTCTGCGCCAAGGAGGTGCCGTGCGGCGCCGCCGCCCAGAAGGCCCTCGACGCCAGCGGACTCAAGCTCACCCCGGTGTCGTACGAGCAGGACGTCAAGAGCGCCCTGACCAAGGTCGAGCTGAAGGAGGCCGACGCGGCGGTCGTGTACAAGACCGATGTGAAGGCGGCCGGTGACAAGGTGGAGGGCGTGGAGTTCCCCGAGTCGGCCAAGGCCGTCAACGACTACCCGATCGCACTGCTCAAGGACGCCCCCAACGCCGATGCCTCCAAGGCGTTCATCGCGCTGGTGCAGTCCGCCGAGGGCCAGAAGGTCCTGACCGGGGCCGGGTTCCTGAAGCCGTGACCTCGACCGCGAAGTCCGGCGCCGCGACCGGAGCCCCCCGGGGCGGTCCGCGGCGTCGGCGTGTCCGGGCGGGTGGCGTCCGCGGCGTACCGCTGCCGCTGCTCGTGCCCGCGCTGATCGGCCTGGCATTCCTGGTCGTGCCCCTGGTCGCCCTGCTGGTACGGGCCCCGTGGCGCAGCATGCCCGAGCAGCTGACCAGCGCCGAGGTATGGCAGGCGCTCCAGCTGTCCCTGATCTGCGCCACCGCCGCCACCGCGGTGAGCCTGGTCATCGGGGTGCCGCTGGCCTGGCTGCTGGCCCGGGTCGAGTTCCCCGGGCGCGGCCTCGTCCGCGCTCTCGTCACGCTCCCGCTCGTCCTGCCGCCGGTCGTGGGCGGTGTGGCGCTGCTGACGGCGCTCGGCCGCAACGGCATCGTCGGTAAGTGGCTGGACTCCTGGTTCGGCGTCACCTTGCCGTTCACCACGGCGGGGGTCGTGGTCGCGGAGGCGTTCGTGGCGATGCCGTTCCTCGTCATCAGCGTCGAGGGCACCCTGCGGGCCGCCGACCCGCGCTACGAGGAGGCGGCCACCACCCTGGGCGCGTCCCGCTTCACCGCGTTCCGCCGGGTCACGCTCCCGCTGATCGCGCCGGGCATCGCGGCCGGCGCGGTCCTGGCGTGGGCCCGCGCACTCGGCGAGTTCGGCGCGACCATCACCTTCGCCGGCAACTTCCCCGGCCGTACCCAGACCATGCCCCTCGCCGTCTACCTCGCCCTGCAGAGCGATCCGGAGGCGGCGATCGCCCTCAGCCTGGTGTTGCTGGCCGTGTCCATCGCGGTGCTGGCCGGGCTGCGTGACCGTTGGATGACCGCCGGATGACCGAGACCCACGACGACCGCACCAACACCGCCCCGGACGGGCTCGACGCCCGCCTCGTGGTGGACCGCGGCGCCTTCCGCCTCGACGTGGCGCTGACCGTCGCGCCCGGCGAGGTGGTCGCCCTGCTCGGCCCGAACGGCGCCGGCAAGACCACGGCCCTGCGCGCGCTCGCCGGCCTGACACCTCTCACCGGCGGTCACCTGAGGCTGGACGGCGCGACGCTGGAGCGTACGCCGCCGGAGTCCCGCCCCGTCGGCGTCGTCTTCCAGGACTACCTGCTCTTCCCCCACCTGACCGCCCTGGACAACGTGGCGTTCGGGCCGCGCTGTCAGGGGGCGACCAAGGCGGAGGCACGTGCGCAGGCCGCCGAGTGGCTCGACCGCCTGGGTCTCGCGGAGCACACCGGCGCCAGGCCTCGGCGGCTCTCCGGCGGCCAGGCGCAGCGCGTCGCCCTCGCCCGCGCCCTCGCCACCCGCCCGCGCCTGCTCCTCCTGGACGAGCCCCTCGCCGCCCTCGACGCCCGTACCCGCCTGGAGGTCCGCACCCAACTCCGGCGCCATCTGGCCGAGTTCGAAGCGGTCGCCGTACTCGTCACGCATGACCCGCTCGACGCCATGGTCCTCGCCGACCGCCTGGTCGTCGTCGAGCACGGCGAAGTCGTCCAGGAGGGCAGCCCGTCCGACATCGCCCGCCATCCGCGTACGGACTACATCGCGCAGCTCGTCGGTCTCAACCTCCACCGGGGTCACGCGGACGGCCATATGGTCCGCCTCGACACCGGCCCCGCCATCACCGTCGCGGAGGTCCTGTCCGGACCGGTCTTCGTGGCGTTCCCTCCGAGCGCCATCACCCTCCACGGCAGCTGCCCCACCAGCTCCAGCGCCCGCAACGTCTGGCGCTGCGAGGTCGCCGGTCTGGAAACCCACGGCGACCAGATCCGCGCCGCCCTCACCGGCGACCTCCCCCTCGCCGCCGATCTCACCACGGTCGCAGCCGCCGAACTCGACCTGCACCCGGGGGCGGAGGTCTGGGCGACGGTGAAGGCGACGCAGACCCACGCGTACCCCGTCTGAGGACGCGCGGGGTGCAGCGGTACGACCGTCGTCGGTCGTCCGTCCCGCGATGAGCGACCTGATGACCCGCATGCCCCGCGGACTCCTGCCGGGCCCGTCCCGGCATGGCGACTACGGTTCTCCTGTCGGCAGTTGGACGACCAGCCGAGCACCGGGATGGTTGTCCTCGATGTGGGTACTGCCGTGGTGGGCCGTGACGATGTCGCGGACGATGGCGAGGCCGAGCCCGCTGCCGCCGGTGCCCCGTGCACGGGCGTCGTCCAGACGGGTGAATCGGCCGAAGACGCGCTCACGGTCGGCCTCAGGAATGCCGGGGCCGTCGTCGGCGACGACCAGGTATGCGGTGTTGTGCAGCGCATGGAGGCTGATGTCGATGCGGGTCGCGGCGTAGCGCAGCGCGTTGTCGAGGAGGTTGCGTACGACGCGGGCGAGGGCGTCCTCGTCGCCTGTCAGGCGTGCGGCGCCGACGGCGTGCTGGTCGATGACGAGGCGGGTGCGGCTGCGGGCCTCTCGTACCTCGGCGAAGACGATCTCGTCCAGGTCCACGGGCCGGGTCCGCAGCCGGGGCCGGGCGTCGAGTCGTGCGATCTGGAGGAGGTCGTCGACGAGACGGTTGAGCCGTTCGGTCTCCCGGAGCAGGTCGGGCGCGAGGGTCTGCCAGTGGGCGGATTCCGGGTGGTGGTCGGCGACTTCGAGGCGGGTGTGCAGGGTGCTGAGGGGGCTGCGCAGTTCATGGGCGGCGTCCGCGATGAACCTCCGCTGTCGTCGGGTCGCGGCGTCCAGGCGGCCGAGCAGGTCGTTGAAGGTCGTGGCCAGTCGGCCGAGCGCGTCGTTGGCAGGTGGCACGTCGAGACGGCGGCTCAGGTCGGACCCGGTGATCTCGGCCGTCTGGGCGCGCATGGCGTCCACGGGTCGCAGCGCGCGTCCGGTGAGCAGCCAGACAATTCCGGTGAGCAGGGCGACGACTGCGGGTACGCCGGTGGCCAGGCCTGCGGAGAGTTGCGCCAATCCGTGGTCGACGCTCTCTGTGGGCACGGCCACGTACACGGTCACGGGATTGTGGGGCGTGCCTGCGGGTACGCCGACGGCGCGCCAGGTTCCGTTCCCGTGCTCGGGGATGTCGTGGACGGTGTGGGCGTGCGGGGTCCCTGACCGGCTTGCCGGGAAGGTGAACAGCCGTGGCAGACCGCGCAGGTTGGCCGAGCTGGAGAGTACGTCTCCCTTCCCGTCGACGATCTGCACGGCGGCTTCCGCGTGGGAGGTGGCTGGTACTTCTGCGCCGATCTGGTTGCTGTCCACGTCAGCGGCCACGACTTGGGCGCGTTGCAGTACGGTCTGATCGAGGCCGTTGATCAGACTGGCGTGCAACCAGACGACGAGCAGCAGGGCCGCTCCGGCCAGTCCGGCTGTGATGACCAGGGCCGCGGCGGCGGTCAGCCTCAGTCGCAGCGACCGGCGGGCCCACCAGGAGCGGACGGCGGCCATCGGTCATCTCGCAGTGCTGTGGAGTCGGTAGCCGGCACCGCGGACGGTTTCGATGGTCCGGCGGCCGTACGGGGCGTCGATCTTACGCCTGAGATAGCCGACGTACACCTCGACGATGTTGGTGTCGCCGTCGAAGTTCTCGTCCCAGACGTGGGTGAGGATGTCGGTCTTGCTGATCACCTCGTCGGCGTGCCTGAGCAGGTATTCCAGGAGAGCGAATTCCCTTGCTGTCAGGTTGATGTCCCGTTCCCCGCGGCGGCAGCGGTGGCAGGCGGGGTCCACGGTGAGGTCGTCGGCGGTGAGCACGGCGGGCCGGGCGGGTGCGCCGCGGCGCAGCAGGGCTCTCAGGTGGGCGACGAGCACCACGTAGGAGAACGGCTTGCTCAGATAGTCGTCGGCGCCGAGGTCGAGGGCGTCCGCCTCGTCGTACTCGCCGTCCTTCGCCGTGAGCATCAGCACCGGCGTCCAGACCCTGGCTGCCCTCAGCCGTTTCAGGACTTCGTATCCGGACAGTTCGGGCAACATGATGTCCAGCACGATGACGTCGTAGGGCTCGTGCAGGGCCCGCCACAGTCCGTCCGCTCCGTCGTACGCGATGTCGGCGACGAACCCCTCTGCAGCCAGTCCGTCGGCGATGGCATCCGCGAGTGCGGGCTCGTCCTCGGTGATCAGCATCCGCATGGTGACCTCTCCGTCCACCATAGCCCCGGGCCGAAGTTGCTGTTTCCTGAAAGGACGCTGAGGGGCGAGCCGGTTCTCAGTCTCTTCTCAGTGCCGCGGCGACAGGCTGGAGTCGTCAATCGGAAATGGTCAGTCGAGGAGAGGAACGATGAGCGACCTCAGGGAAGGACGCCGAGGCAGGGACGAGGACGCCCCGGCGCGCAGGCGGTACGACAACGGCGACCGTCGGGAATCCGACGAGCGGCGGGACGACAGGCGGCCCGAAGGACGACGTGAGCCCGGCACCGGGGAACGTGAGCGTCTGGCTCGTGCCTCACGTGTCACCGATCAGCCACTCGGCTGAATGGCGGAGAAAGCAACTACCGATATCGAGAAGCGCACTTGGCCGGCCCGTACCTCGGGTCGGCCGAGTGCGCTTCCAGTAGGACCGCGGGTACGGTGCGGCATCGAGCACGCGGGCGACGAGGGCTCGCGGGTCACTCCCGCATCACGGCTTCCACCAGTTCCTCGGCCAGGTCCAGGGTGTGCTGAATCGGCAGGCCGTGGTCGGTGTACCAGTCCGCGGTGGCCTCGGGGTGCGGTCCGGTGACTGCCACGCGGCCATGGCCGAACCGGGTCACGAGGGCGGCGGGGGCACCGTTGTCGTAGGTGGCGAGGATCCTAGCGTCGGCGTTCTCGTCGAGCACGAAGAGGGGGCCGTCCTGGAAGAACACGGTGCGCGGACGGCCGCGCCATGTCACCTGGATCACTGTGTCGCGCTCGTCATGGACCGTGGCGCCCGGGGAGGAGATGTACTGGTCGGTGTCGCCGGGCAGCAGACCGAAGCCCGGGGTGGCTCCGGCGAGGTAGCCGCCGAGGCAGAAGCCCAGATAGCTCCCTCCTCGGTGGACGAAGTCACGTACTGCCCGGCGCTGCCTTCGTAGTCTCCGGTAGGCGGACGAGAGCGTGCCGCCACCGGGCTGGGCGTACAGCGCGGCGTGGGACAAGGTCCGGGCCGTCAGCGGAAGCGCCTCGTCGGGCCCGGTGAATCGGACGTCCAGACTCCATCGAGCCGAGGCGAGGAGCCCCGCGACCGCCTCGGGGCAGCCGGGCTGTGAGGCCGGCCCTCGGTAGACGAGGGCCAGGCGACGATGCCCGGCGAACGCCTCGGTGTGGGTCATGGCGCTCTCCCTCAGTGCGTGGACCGGGCCGGACAGACGGACGCAGGACCGACGGATGCAGGACCGACGGATGCAGGACCGATGGACGCAGGACCGGCGGATGCCACGGCGGTTCCTTCGGCCGGGAGCCCCTGCCAGTTCGTGCCCGAGGTCAGCCGCTCGCCCTTCATGACCAGCGACAGCGCTCCGAGCCGGACGTCGGCGCCCACCACCGTGTCGTAGAGCACCACCGTTCGCGGGCCGATGCTCGCCCCGGGGCCGACGGTCACCGTCGACATCTTCATCACGCGGTCCTCGAAGAGATGGCTCTGCAGCGAGACACGCATGCCGATCTCGGCGTCGTCGCCCACCTCCACCAGGTCGAACTCGGTGAGGAACGTGGTTCCGATCCAGGTACGCCGTCCGATGCGGGCTCCGAACCGGCGCAGCACCGGCGGCAGGAACGGTGTCCCCACCAGGAGGCCCACACCGATCGGGATCGCGGCCGCCTCGAACAGTCCGGTGACGAACTCCGTGCGGCGCACGAACAGGCTCCACAGGGGCTCGATGCGCGGCCGGTACTTTCCGGCGACCACCCACTTGGCCAGCACGCAGTAGGCGATGACGGCCAGCGCGGCGCCCATGGCGAGCAGCGGGGACACCAGCAGGGGCACGAGCGGCCCTGTCCGGTGTGCGGTGTCGGCCAGGGCCAGCAGGTACAGGCAGCCGCTGATGGCCAGTACCGAGGCGGGCATGGTGGTCCGGAAGAACTCGATGGCCAGACGGCCGAGCACGGCCTTGCGGGAAGGCGAGAACGTCAGCCTCTCGGGATACGTCCCGCTGTCCTGGCGTACGGGAAGCCGCAGGGCGGGCGAGCCCAGCCAGGTGCTGTCAGCAGGCACACGGTCCGTGGGCGGGACCGTGCCCACGCCGATCAGGCAGCCCGAGCCAAGCCGTGTTCCGGCCGGAACGAGCGCCGCGTTGCCGATGAAGGAACGTTCGCCGACCTCGGTCGGTTCGAAGGTCATGCGGTCGGCCGCGAAGGAGGCGACGCCGATGCCGGCCAGGTCGGCGACGAAGCTGCCGTCGCCGAGGGTGAGCAGGTCCGGGTCGATGTGCGACACGGTGGACACCTCGGCGCGGCGGCCGATGCGGGCGCCGAGCAGCCGCAGCCACGGGGCCGTGTAGAGCGTGGCGTACAGCGAGTTGGTGAACATGAGGCTGTACTCCAGCAGCTTGTCCGCGATCCACTTGCGTACGCCGAGTACCGAACGCGCCGGGTGGGTTCCCGGGGGTGTCCTCGGGAGGACCATGCGCTTGCCGACCGCGACGGTCAGGCACACCGTGATCACGAAGACCGGGCCGGACAGCACGGCGGCGGCCAGCCCGGCGGCCGGGCCGCCGTGCAGCCAGGCCCACCAGAGCAGGGAGACACTCGGCAGGGCCATGGCGACCGCGACTGCCTCCAGCAGGACCAGACCGAGCAGGACGGCGAGCAGCTGCCTCGGCTGCCAGCGGTCCGTCTCGCCGCGGGTTCCCAGCATCGCCTCGACAGAGGGCGACAGCGAGGTGACAGGACGTGCGGGCGATCCGGCGCGGCGCGCCCCGGCGGGTACCGGATCGTCCGGGCCCGCCACGGACTGCTCGCCGAGCGCGGACCCGGGTCCCAGGCACGCGCCGGGCTCACAGACCGCGTTGGCACCTACGAAGGCCCGCTCGCCGATGGTGATCGGGGCGATCGTGACCCAACCGTCGGCGACCTGCCAGGGACGCAGCACGGCGCCGTAGCCGATCGCGGCGTCGCGGTCGATGCGCAGCAGCGCGGGCAGGCCGATCAGACCGGTGGCGATGGTGGTGTCAGGGCCGATGCGCGCGCCCAGGAGCCGCAGGTAGGGGCCCATCAGGGGAGATCCGCTGAGGACCCGCAGGGGACTGATGCCGTGCACGAGCACGTCCAGCACCCACAGCCGCAGATAGGTCGTTCCCCACAGCGGGTAACGGCCGGGCCTGATGCCCGCCGCCAACGGCCGGGCGACAGCGACGGGAACGATCCAGCGCACGGCGACATAGCCGGCCAGCACGGTGAGGGTGGACCACACCGCGCCCCAGCCCGACTCCTGGCCGTGATGGACCGAGTAGGAGAAAGCCACCGGCCCGGTGAGCAGCAGGAGCAACCCGTACATCGCCACCAGCTGGGCCAGCCCGGCACGCGCGATCCGCCCACGGCCGTGCCTGAGCGGGGCGGGGCGGGGCCGCGCCGTCGGGGCGGGGCGGGCCGCCGAAGAACTCAGCCGTGCCGCGAGCGCCCGCACGGTGGGGTGCTCGTACAGGTCCCGCAGGGTGGGTCCTGCCGTGCCGTCCTGGTCACGCAGCAATGACACGGCACGGGCGGCGAGCAGGGAATGTCCGCCGAGGTCCGTGAAGAAGTCGGCCTCCGCCGACAACTCCCCGGGGGCGATGCCGAGCACCTGCGCCCAGGCGTCACGCACTCCCGTCTCCAGGTCGCCGCGGACCGGCACCACGTGTCCCGTACCGGCGAGCCGGTGGCCGACCGGTGGCGGCAGTCGTCTGCGGTCTGTCTTGCCGCTGGGCATGACCGGCAGCCGGCCGAGGAAGTCCAGGGTCGAGGGCACCATGTAGGCGGGCAGTGCACGGCGCAGGCGCTCGTGCACCCGGGCGGTGAGATCGTCATCGGAGCCTTCGCGGTCCTCGGTGCGCACGACGTAGGCGGCGAGGAAACGCTCGCCGTCGCCCGCAGCCATGAGGGCGGTGCCTGCCTGGGCGACACCGGGGTCTTCCATCAGTACGCTGTCGATCTCCTCCAGTGACACGCGGTACCCGCGGATCTTCACCTCCGCGTCGGCCCGGCCGAGGTACTCGATCTCCCCGTCTGCGTTCATCCTGCCGAGGTCCCCGGTGCGGTAGAGAGGGCCGTTCCCGGGCGCCAGGGGGTGTTCGACGAAGCGGTCGGCGGTCAGGTCCGGTCGTCCCACGTAGCCACGGGCGAGGCCGGGGCCACCCAGGCAGATCTCGCCGACGGCGCCCTGCGGGACCGGGCGGCGCCGCTCGTCGAGGAGCACGACCGTGTAGGTCGGCAGGGGCCGGCCGATGGTGACCGGCCGGCCCGGAAGGAGCTCCTGCCACGTGGCCGTCACGGTGGCTTCGGTCGGTCCGTACGTGTTGAGCATGCGCCGTCCCGGCCTGCTCCATCGTTCGACGAGTGCGGCGGGACATGCCTCACCGCCCACGACGACGCTGCGGATCCGCGGGAGGTCGCGCGGGATCGTCGCCAGCAGCGTCGGTACGCAGTACAGGACGGTCACCCCGTGTTCCTGGAGGAAATCGGCGAGCTCGGCACCGAGGCGTCCCGGGCCGGCCGGTCCGGCGACGAGCGTCGCGCCGGCCGCCCAGGTCGGCCAGATCTCCTCGATGGAGAAGTCGAACGAGATCGCCATGCCCTGGTACACCCGGTCCCGCGGCCGGACACCGTAGATCGGGGAAACGACCCGCAGGAAGTTGCAGATGCTCGACTGGGCGATCTCCACGCCCTTGGGCCTGCCGCTGGACCCGGACGTGTAGATGACGTACGCCAGCGGGTCCTCCGCGCGCCGGTCCTCGGACAGGCGCGAGGACGGCAGCAGATCGAAATCCCCGGCGCGCGCGTCTGCCTCGACCACCGGGCACGCCTTGTGCGGCCCCGCCCAGACGGCGCCGGAGGCGAGAGCGGACGTGGTCAGCACCACGTCGGCGCCCACATCACGCAGGATGAAGGCAACCCGGTCGGGCGGCGCCGCGGGGTCGATCGGAACGAACGCCGCACCCGCCTTGCAGACACCCAGCAGGCACACGTACGTCTCCACGGACTGCGGCAGCAGCAGGGCCGCGAGCCTGCCCGGACCGATTCCGATCCGACGCAGGTAGTGGGCGACTCGATTGGCCCGGACGTCGAGGTCGGCGTAGGTCAACCGGTGTGCACCGCATTCGAGCGCGACGGCTGCCGGTGTGCGGTCGCAGGCACCCTCGAAGAATTGGTTCAGTCTGTCCGCGTCGCCCGTTCTCCTCGATTCGGTCCAGTCACCGATCAGGACATCGGGCAGCGCGGCGGTGCGGGAGACCATGAACTCCCCCTCCTCCGGTGCGAAAGATGCTCGGTCGTCTCAAGCCTGGGCGACACCGGCTGAGAAGAAGCTGAGCTCGACGTCGAGTGCTCTCGGCTCGACGTTCAGTCTTCTCGGCTCGGTGGGCAGCGTGATCCGTACGTCCTCGTTCCGATCCGGTCGGCATGGCCTTCGCTGTGAGGGAGCGCACCACCCGTCTGACGGCTCGTCGGGGCCCGGTTCACACCCGGCATGTCGGCGGTGGCGACGACGGTTTCCGATGCAGCGGGCAGCGGCAGCGCGCTCGCGTCGGCTCATATGCGGGCCGGGGAGTGGCCGGCTCCCCGACGGCCCCGTGCGACCTGCCCCGGTGCCGGGTGGGCACGGTCCTCGAAGCGGTCTCGGCACGCCCGTCATGGTGGCTCCGCGCACACCCGGCCCGAGAACTATGGTGTCCCACCACATACGCCGCTGACCTGCCCCTTCCTACGGTGTGGCGACACGGAACCGTCCCCGCCCACCCTCCGGAAGTGGTACTCATGACCGCCCCAGCAACCTCTCCGCCAGCCCCCTCGAACCTCAAGCGCATCGTCGCCGCGAGTCTCATCGGGACCACCATCGAGTGATACGACAACTCATCCGATCAGGGCTACGACCTGCTGTTTTCCCGCCACTGACCCGCCGAAGTCAGCACCGAACCAGCACCGGAGATTCTCGTGCTGGGTGAGGGATCGAGAAAAGTACGCTCAAGCCGGTTCGGAACTCGGCCACAGACCCTGAAGAAGGTCACTCACCGTAGCAAGCTCACCCGGTCAGACGCCGAACCGTGCTTGGACGACAACATGGAGCAGGCCCCTACCCGGCGACCAGGCTTGGGCCCCACCGTCTACGCGTGATCCGCCCGCCCAGAGCCGAGACACATATGCTCCTGGCATAATTCGCGCATGTCGAGCCGAGACACGATCCAGTACGCCCCCGACGCGGGTCTCCTCATGATCCCGGGCGATCCGGCGAAGGACTTCGCCCCGGGCTTCGCGGTCTTCGACGACTCCGTCCCCGCTCTGCGCGCGTTCGTCCTGGGCTGGCTGCGGAAGGAAAACGTCAGGCCGGCACCACCCAACGCGAAGTGCGATGCCGTCCTACCCGTACGCGTTGGTCTCGTCCCCCGGCCCGACAGCGACTACGACACGCGCGCTGTGTCGGTCGCGGCCCCGCCCCACCACGGCGGGTCCGTTCTCGACCGGCACATGGGCTATCTCTACAGCAGCGCGCTGCACGTCACGAGCAAGAGCATCCGCGATCTCACCGAGAAGGCCGGGACGCCCGTCGGCTGCCACGGATGGATAGAGCTCCACGACCTCGAAGCCGATGGCCGCTTCTACGACGACGAGGACGACGACGGGGATGGCGAGGACGAGGACGACGCGGACTGGGAACCCAGCCGCCACGAGCTGGTGTCGTGGACGGAGCAGAAGGCCTTCGGGTATGCGGTCGGTTCCGTACGGGTCCTGCTGCCCGAGCGTCAGACCGTGCGCGCCCTCGTGGACTCGTACCTGGCCGCTCGTCGGCAAGAGGCCGACCGGTGCACGGAGAAGGAGCCGGCCCCGACCGGTGTCGAGCAGGGCCTGCGCCGGGCGCTCGCCGAGCGGCTCGCCATCCGGCTACGGACCGGTCTGAGCCATCGCGCCGCCGGCGGGGCCTGGGGCCGGGAGACCGAGCGTGACCGCGCGCGGGAGCGCCGGGACGCCGAGGCACGACCGCTCCTGCGCGCCTGGGAGACATACCAGAGCTCGCCACACGGTTTCCGTGACCTGCGTGCCGTCACCCGGTCCGTCTTCCACCACACCCGAATCCTCGTCCTGGACGGGTCCGGCGTGGAGGTCGGGCAGTACCACCAGCCGGACGGCCCGCTCACCCTGGTCGACGAGCGGGTGCGCGCCGAGGCACTCGACGCGCTGCGCGCGCACGGGGTGGACGTGGATACGTCCGAAGACCTGGTGACCCTCGGCGGCTTCCCGGACGCGGTGGTCGTCGCGGGCGGAGGCAGGTGGTCGCTCCGGCTCTCGAAGCCGGGGGTGTGGCTGTACTTCCGCTTCCCGTTGTCATTCCGTGAGGTGGAGGAGCTGATGCTGCAGCGCGGCATCAGCGTCTCCTACGAGACGGTCCGCCGCTGGTGTCTGAAGTTCGGACAGGCCTATGCCGACGGACTGCGCCGCCGTCGGCCACGGCCCGGGGACAAGTGGCACCTGGACGAGGCCTTCATCAAGGTCAACGGCGAGCTGAAGTATCTGTGGCGGGCCATCGACCAGAATGGCAACGTCCTCGACATCCTCGTCCGGAATCGGCGGGACAAGGCCGCGGCAAGACGCTTCTTCCGCCGCCTGATAAAGAAGACCCGTACGGTGCCGAGGGTGGTCGTCACCGACACGCTCCGCTCCTACAGCGCGGCACACCGCGAGGTCATGCCTTCGGCGGAACACCGCTCCCACAAGGGCCCGAACAACCGGGCGGAGAACTCCCACCAGCCCACGCGGCAGCGTGAACGCGCGATGAAGGGATTCCGTTCCGTAGGCGAGGCCCAGCGGTTCCTGTCCGCGTTCAGCGGCATCTCGCCCCACTTCCGCCCTCACCGCCACCTGATGACAGCCTCCGACCACCGAGCCGAGATGACCGTCCGCTTCGCGATCTGGGACCAGATCACCCAAGCTGCCAGCCGGCCCACCACAGCCTGACCACAAGCCCGAACCGCAAGCCCACCATGCCCCAACGCGCCGTCAGGCACCGGCATACTCAACAACTTGACAGCGCCTGGTCAACCACTATCCGTTGGTGCGTGATCCGACGCGTGTGTTGCACCATCCCGAGTGCGCTCTCTGGTGCGGCACGGAAAGGACGGCTGACTGGCATCGGCGGTTCACGGTCGCGGCGATGGTCTACGGACATCTGCACATCCCCCAAACTACTGTGTACGACGGGGTCCGCTTCGAGGAGGTGTCGGTCGGCTAGCCGCGTGAGTGGCGCAGGCTAGGCCACCCGCGCACCGCGCCACCCCGCCGTATCCTACCGACTGCCCCGCTGGCGTGAGGAAGGTCCGGATGCTGAGGCGACTGCTGCCCGACGGCGTTGAAGTCGTTGAGTCCTTCTGTGATCCGCCGGAGGCGAAGCTCTATCCGGAGGAGGCGGCTCTTGTTCGTAACTCGGTGGAGAAGCGACGCCAGGAGTTCACGACGGTCCGGTACTGCGCCCGACGGGCCCTCAGCCGGTTGGGGCTGCCGCCGGGGCCGGTGCTGCCCGACCTGCACGGTGCCCCGCGCTGGCCTGCCGCAGTTGTCGGTAGCCTCACCCATTGCGACGGATACCGGGCTGCGGCGATCACATACCGAACGGAGCTGACGATGCTTGGCATCGATGCCGAACCGCATGCGCCACTTCCAGACGGAGTCCTGGAGGCCATCGCCCGCCCTGCCGAGCAGGCTTGGATACGATCCGCACCACCCGGCAGGCACTGGGACAGGATGCTGTTCAGCGCGAAGGAGTCCGTATACAAGGCGTGGTACCCATACACCGGGCAACGGCTGGGGTTCTCTGACGCAGAACTGCGCTTCGACCCAATGGCCGGTACCTTCACTGCTCGGCTACTGACGAAGCCCCCGGTCCGGAGTCTCGGTCGGCAGTCGGCCCCGGACCTGATGAACGGCCGTTGGCTGGTCGGAAACGGACTGGTCGTCACCGCTGTCGCAACGGCACCTCGCTGACCGACCAGGTACTCCCGCTCGTCCTCGCCCTGGCTGGATAGGCGAACCCTATTCGGTGCGGTCCGTCTTGAGGGAGCACTCTGCGTAGTTGCGTAGGGGGATCTGCCTGCGGTGGGGGTGGCTGGCCTCTACGGTCGCGGTGTTGCCGAGGGGTGGACGGGTGGAGCGTCTGGAGGCCACGGAGCTGGCCTGCCGCGAGCGAGTTGAGCGGCTGCGGGCGGAGTTGGCCGAGGTCGCGGCGAGACTCGAGGCCGGGGGACCCTCACGGGCATGCTGTCGCAGGAGGCTGAGTTGTCCCGGGCCCTGTTGTCGTTGTTGTACGCGCCCGAGCCCGTTGCCTTCAACTCGCCCGCCGTGTCATGCGATTGCCTCGCGCACGTGTACGGCAACGCGGCCGATCATCCCGATCGGGTTCGCCGGTATCCGTCGGACATGACGGACGCGGATTGGGCGGACGTCCGGCCGTTGTTGCCGGTGCCAGCCTGGCTTCAGGGCCGGGGCGGGCGGCCCGATGGCTACTGTCACCGGCAGTTGCTGGACCAATGCCACGAAGTCAGGAGCTCAGCGGCGGTGTCAAGGGGGGCGAGATATGAGAGAGGCCTCTGCTATCCAGGGGATCGACCAAGATCTTCCTGAGAAAGCAGAGGCCCAGTGGCCCAGTCTGTCACGGGCGGAACCGATGACGTGTTCGCGCCTGGTCACATCGGTGAGTTAACGCAGGTCATCCCGCCCGAGTTGGTGGATGCGGTATTGGACGAGACTGGGGCACGCGAGCGACGACTGCGAAGCCTCCCTTCTCGTGTCGGGGTGTACTTCGTGCTCGCGCTCGGGCTGTTCGGGCATCTGGGCGCCGGGTTGGTGTGGGGCAATCTCGTGGCTGGACTGGCCGCCAGAGTGCCTCAGCGGTCGGAGAAGGCACTTCGCGATCTGCGTCGGCGGGTCGGCGGAACTGGGTCAAGCGGGACGAGATCGACTCCGGGCAGCGTCCGGGGACGACCACGGAGGAGTCCGCGCAGATCAAGGCGATGAAGAAGGAGATCGCCGAGTTGAAACGGGCCAACGACGTCTTGAAGGCCGCGGCGTCTTTCTTCGCGGCCGAGCTCGACCGGCCACACACACGCTCGTAGCGTTCATCGACGAGCACAAGGGCCGCTTCCTTGGAACAACTCGCCGCGACCGCCGGACTGGACGAGCCTCGCCTGCGCATCAACGGCAACCGCTACGAAGCACCACGACTGACCCGCACCACCATCCCGGTACCTGCTCCGGCGGAAGAGACGGTCTGGGACCCCGACGGCACGGTCCTCATCACCGGCGGCTCGGGAGTCCTGGCCGGCATCATCGCCCGCCACCTGGTAACGAGCCAGCGAGCCCGGCGCCTGCTGCTGCTGTCGCGCAGTACCCCGGACGAGAAGCTGACCAAGGAGCTGACCGAGCTGGGCGCCCAGGTCGACACCGTGGCCTGCGACGTCTCAGACCGGACCGCACTGGCCCAGGCACTGGCCGATGTGCCCCTCACCGCAGTGATCCACACCGCAGGTGCACTGGACGACGGCGTGGTGGAGTCCCTGACTCCACACAGACTCGACACCGTACTGCGCCCCAAAACCGACGGCGCCTGGCACCTGCACGAACTCACCCGCAACATGGATCTGGCCGCGTTCATCCTGTACTCGTCCGCCGCCGGCATCACGGGCACCGCCGGACAAGGAAACTACGCGGCGGCCAACGCCTTCCTCGACGCCCTCGCCGAACAACGCCGCACCGAAGGCCTGCCCGCACTCTCCCTGGCCTGGGGCCTATGGGAAGACACCAGCGGCCTGACCGCCAAGCTGACCGACACCGACCAGGACCGGATTCGGCGCAGTGGCCTGCGCACCATTACCGCCGAGCACGGCATGCGGCTCTTCGACACCGCGACACGCTCCGGCGAGTCGCTTGTGCTCGCTGCCCCGATAAACCCGGTCCGGGACGGCGAAGGCGACGTACCCGCCCTACTGCGCACGCTGTACCCCAAGGCCGCACGGCGCACTGCCGCCGGTGACGCGTCGTCGGCACAGTGGCTCGCCGGCCTGGCACCCGAAGAGCGCAAGCAAGCCTTGCTCAAGGTGGTACGTGACAGCACGGCAGCGGTGCTCGGTCACGCCGGTACTGACTCGATTCCCGCGACTGCCGCGTTCAAGGACCTGGGCCTGGATTCACTGACCGCCGTAGAGCTGCGCAACAGCCTGGGCAAGAGCACGGGCCTGCGATTGCCAGCAACGATGGTGTTCGACTACCCGAACCTGACCGCGCTGGCCACCCGGCTCGACGACCTCCTCGATCCACGGATTCCGTCAACGACCCTGCTTGCCGAACTCGACCGAATAGAGCAGATGTTCGAGTCTGTCACCTTCGATGAGAAGCAGGCATCTACGGTCGCGGATCGGCTGGCCTCCGCGCTCAACAAATGGCAGCAGATTTCACGGCCGGAAGGTGCGGCCGTTGTTTCACTCGCGGACGCGGACGCCGACGAGATCCTTGACTTCATCGATCGGGAGTTCAGGAATCCGACAGTCTGATCGGGGGCCGGGGCCGGGGCTCGGTGCCCCGGCAAGGTCGTCAAATGACGCCCCAGGTGCCGGACCTCCTCCAGCGCGGCTTCCCCGCACGGCCGCCGAACATCAGGTACGTGGGCGACCTCACGTACCTTCCCGTCGGCGTCGGTCGCCCACGGGAAGGCGTCGGAGAGGCTGGCCGGGACCACAGGCGCAGGTGCTTCTGGAGGCGTCGCGGGGCGCGGACCGGGACCAGCTGATCGAGCTGCTGTACGACGATGGGGAGCGGCACGTCGAGACGGGGAGCGGCACGTCGAGAGGGACTCGCCGACTGCGAGGGCGACTACGACGGCGACCAGGTCCTCAACCACAAGGGCGAGGCCCTGGCACTTGCTGACGGCCAGGGCGTCCGTGAGCAGACGCAGACGGCAGGAGCGCCCCTGCCCGACGAGGGACTGTAAAACGTTCGGCTCCGTTCCGTAGTCGGTGGTGACGTTCCGTTGTCACGACAGAAGGATGCGGTGGCGGAGGAGGTCGAATCCTGCTCGGCCGCGTATCTGGCGCGTGATCCTCTTGGTGCGGGTGTTGACGCCTTCGGCGCGGCCGTTGTGGAAGCGCAGGGTCAGGCCGGCGTTGACGGCTGCGCGGTCGAGTTCCAGGCCGCTGCAGAAACTGTGCAGGTGGGGTAGGCCGGCCGTACGGGCGGCGGTGATCCACTCGGTGAGCCGGGTACCGTTGCCCTTCGCCGGGGTCAGCAACTGGGCGAACTCGGCGACCAGTCTGGGGAGTTCGATCATCTCGGGGCATGCGGTGGTGAGGGTCGACAGGAGCGCGGTGTCCTTGGTCCACAGGTGTTCGGGGTGAGTGAGCAGGAGCCGGGTCGCGTGGCGTGGGGTGGTCACCAGCCGGTTGCCCTCGGCTCGTCCCTGGGTGAGGTAGCGGACCAGGAGGTTGTGGCTGCCGGTATAGCCCTGGGTTTTGATCTCGCGGAACAGTTGCGTGACGGTCACCGCGGGCTCGGCCGCGCGCCGGGTGCGCAGGTGCTCGCGGTATCGGAGCTTCGGTATGCCCACGGACCTTTCATCGCTTTGATGCCCCAACTGCGATTGGCGTGCGTCATCTGCAGGCGGCGCCTATGTCGACGCTCCTGAACACCCACACCAAGTGGAGCACCACCGATTGGCACAGCCCACGACGCCCATCCGGCAGGAACCGCCCAACCGCAGCAGACAGCCTGCCGCGCCAGGCAGCCCGAACTCATGGTCTCCAGAGCCCTCCCCGCCAGGAAAAGCCGCAGATGAGCGCCTCTCTGCCGGCCGCCCCCAGCCGCTCCCCCTGGGGAGCGGCTGGGGGGTCCCCGGGCGAGGCGGGGAGCTCGTGGGGAGTTTGAGCTGCACAAACCCATACGACACTGAAAGGCGACGAAAGATGAATCACCGCAGGTCAGCACCACCCTTGGCGGCGAATCAGCAGGTCAGCGCCCTGCGCTAGGGGCCTCCATGACAAAGGTGCTCTGGAGACTGGGACAAGCAGTGAGCATGCCCTGAATCCTTGTCACTTGAACACGTGCAGACGCGCAGATAGCGCGCTCACGGACGAGCCGGGGGAAAATCTGCGGAGCTTGGAACCATGTCTCCGTTGGCCTGACCATCGAGCAGACTGTCGATCGGGCAACGCGCCTCCGGCACGAAGTGGGCATAGTGGTCCAGCGTGATGGTTGCAGACGAGTGCCCCAGCCACCTGGCCAGTGTCACCACGGACTCCCCACCCTCAAGGACGATCGAGGTGTACGTGTGCCTCAGCACATGGAAGCCATCCCTGCGCTCCGCCTGCCACTGCCGCGGCTTCGCACACTCGTCTACCTCAAAGCCGCCCCGAAAGAGGTCGACCTCATCCCCGGCTTCACGGGGGACATGACGGGCATCGGCCACCACGGAACCTGCGACCTGGAGCCGCAACTGCGCAGGCAACGGCGTCCGCGACGGGGGTGGGTCCTGCGGTGAGTTCGAGGATGCGGCGGCGGATGCCGGGCTGGCGCACGAGTTCGGCAAGGACGGGGCGATGTCGTCGCGGGGGACGTCGGCGTAGTCGATGGCCTGTCCGATGCGCTGCCGCTGCCCGGCTGCTTGGTGGCTCCGGTAACCAGCCGCGTTGGTCTCACACCGCGTGGCGACGGTTCGCCGATTACTGCGGAGAAGCACAGGAGGCAGCGGCTGAAGGGGGCGGACTGGTTGGGGGGCGTTGTTGACATTGGCGTACGGCGAGGAGATGGGCGTTCCGGCCGTGGAGAGTTCCGGGTCGATGGTGGTGAAGCGGCGGTTGGCGGGGCAGGGGTGTGGTCGCGTGGGTTCATCCGGCCGCCTATGGATGGGTTTCACGGTGCGGGGGCCTGCCGGTGCGGGACCACGTGCCACCAACCATGGCCGGCTCCGCAGAAACCCGCCAGGCCTGACCGCAGGCGCGCGGAAGGGGAGAACACTACCCGCCCGATCCGCCCCGAATGCCGAAGTTCAACGCTGCGTAGTCAGCACCAAGTCAGCACGGGACAGGTGATCAGGGGTGCTGACATGCGGTTTCAGGTCAGCACCAAACCAGCACGGGAGTCAGCACCAGGGCAATAAACCATGCCTAATAGCGCAATCCTGACAGGCGCCTGCCGGCCTTCAATACGGTCCTCGAAGCAGTCTCGACGTGCCTGTCATAGTGGCCCCCCGCACACCCGGCCCGAGAACTATGGTGTCCCGCCACATGTGCCTCTGACCTGCCCATTCCTACGGTGTGGCGACACGAAACCGTCCCCGCCAACCGCCCGGAAGTGGTGTTCATGGCTGCCTCGGCATCCGCCCCGCCTACCACCCGCTCGCTCAAACGCATCGTCGCCGCAAGTCTCATCGGCACCACCATCGAGTGGTACGACTTCTTCCTGTACGGGTCAGCCGCCGCGCTGGTCTTCAACAAGCTGTTCTTCCCCGAGTCCGACCCGCTCGTCGGCACGCTGCTGTCCTTCCTCACGTACGCGGTCGGCTTCGCCGCCCGGCCGCTCGGTGCCCTGGTGTTCGGGCACTACGGCGACCGGCTCGGCCGCAAGAAGCTGCTGGTGCTCAGTCTGCTGATGATGGGCGGAGCGACGTTCGCCATCGGACTGCTGCCGACGCATGCCACGGTCGGGGCCGCCGCCCCCGTGCTGCTCACCGTCCTGCGGCTGGTGCAGGGCTTCGCGCTCGGGGGTGAGTGGGGCGGGGCCGTGCTGCTGGTGTCGGAGCACGGGGACGCCGAGCGGCGCGGTTTCTGGGCCTCCTGGCCGCAGACGGGTGCGCCGGCCGGGCAGCTGCTCGCCACCGGGGTGCTGTCCGCGCTCACCGCGCTGATGTCGGAATCCGCCTTCGGGGCGTGGGGCTGGCGCATCCCGTTCCTGCTCTCCGGTGTCCTGGTGGTCATCGGTCTGTGGATTCGTCTCTCCGTCGACGAGTCACCGGTCTTCAAGGCCGCGCTGGCGCAGGCCGAGGAGCGCAGGTCCGCGGCCGGGACGACGGAGAAGATGCCGCTCGTCGCCGTGCTGCGGCATCACTGGCGCGATGTGCTGATCGCCATGGGCGCCAGGATGGCGGAGAACATCAGCTACTACGTCATCACGGCGTTCGTGCTCGTCTACGCGACCACGGCGGCGGACCTGAGCAAGCAGACGGCGCTCAACGCGGTACTCATCGCCTCGGCCGTCCACTTCGCGGTCATCCCGATGTGGGGCGCGCTGTCGGACCGGGTCGGGCGCAAGCCGGTCTATCTGGTCGGCGCGATCGGTGTCGGGCTGTGGACGTTCCCGTTCTTCGCGCTGATCGACACGCGGAACTTCGGAAGCGTGCTGCTAGCCGTCACGGTCGGGCTCATCTTCCACGGGGCGATGTACGCACCGCAAGCGGCCTTCTTCTCGGAGATGTTCGCGACCCGGGTGCGGTACTCGGGCGCGTCGATCGGGGCGCAGTTCTCCTCGGTCGCGGCCGGTGCTCCGGCGCCGCTCATCGCCACCGCGCTGCTCGCGGACTTCCACAGCTCGACGCCCATCTCGCTGTACGTCATCGCCGCGGCGCTCATCACCCTGCTGGCGGTCGGCTGCGCCAGGGAGACCCGGCACCGGGACCTCACGGACATCGACGGAAGCACAGCCGCCCCGGACGCGTCCGGGGCACTGCCGGCGGACGCCCGTACCGTCTGAGCGCCGTCCGCCGGGCGGCCCGGGAAACCGGGCCCGCCCAGCGGACAACGGTCCTTACTGCTGGGCGGTGGGTTCGAACCAGGTGGGTTCATCGGTCATGGACTGCTTGATCCTGAAGAGCGCGAACTCGTTCAGCGGCGGCAGCGCGTCCACCGGGAACCAGCCCACGTCCAGCGACTCGTCGTCGTTGACGCGTGCCTCGCCGCCGGTCGCCCGGCAGCGGAAGGTGACGTCGAGGTACTGGCAGCGGTCGCCGTTCGCGTACTGCACGGGCTCCAAAGCCTGTGTGAGCACCACACGCTCCGCCACGCAACGCACTGCGGTCTCTTCGTACACCTCGCGCTCCGCCGTCGCCGCCGGCTGCTCGCCCGGCTCGCAGATGCCGCCGATGACCGACCATTTGCCGGTGTCGGAACGGCGGCCGAGCAGCACTCTGCCCTCGTCGTCGAAGACGACGGCGGTGACCCCGGGCAACAGGAGCAGTTGTTGACCTGCGGTTGCGCGGATCTCGCGGATGAAATCAGGAGTAGCCATGGAGCGACCCTACGTTGCGCGGGCGGTGGGTCACCGGCCGCGCCGGCTGCGTACCGAACGGACGGTGACCAGGCCCAGCCCGGCCACGGCGATCAGCGCGAGTACTCCTTCGGGGAGCGTGCCCATCCGGGTCGCGGGCGTCAGCGAGGACCTCAGCGGCACCTCGTCCACGAGCGCGTCCGGGGTGAACAGCTTCGTCTTCCGGACGATCGTCCCGTCCGGGCGGATGACCGCGCTGACCCCGCTGGTGACGGGGACGACGACGGACCTGCTGTGCTCGACCGCCCGCACCCTGGACATGGCCAGCTGCTGATAGGTCATCTCGCTGCGCCCGAAGGTGGCGTTGTTGCTGGGCACGGCGATCAGCTGGCCGCCGTGCATGACGGTGTCCCGTACCGCGTCGTCGAACGCGGCCTCGTAACAGGTCACGAGCCCCACGTTCGTCCCCGCCAGGTCGAAGACGCCGACCTTCTTCCCGGGGCCGAAGTCACGCTGCACCCGGTCCACGTCCGAGCTGAAGATCCGCGCGATGGAACGCATCGGCATGTACTCGCCGAACGGCTGGATGTGGCGCTTGTCGTACGTGTCGACCGGGCCCTTCTTCGGGTCCCACTGGATGAGGGTGTTGCGCAGATTCCCGGTGTCGGGCTCGACCACCGCCCCGATCACGGTGGGCACGCCGATCGCCTTGACCGCGTCGTCGATCAGGATCCGGGCGTCGGCGTTCCGGTACGGGTCGAGGTCGGAGGAGTTCTCGGGCCACAGGACGAAGTCGGGCTGCGGAACCTTGCCCTCCTTCACCTCCCGGGCGAGCTGCTCCGTGCGGCGCACGTGGTTGTCCAGGACGGCACGGCGCTGGGAGTTGAAGTCGAGTCCGAGCCGCGGCACGTTGCCCTGTATCGCGGCGACGGTCGCGGTGCCGTCCTCGGCCGAGTCGTCGACGAGGGGCAGCGCGGCGAGGGCGCCTGCGACGGGTACCAGGACGGTCGCCGCCGCGGCGGCGACGGCCGCCCGCGGCAGCCTGCCGGTACGGCGGTGGGCACGGAACTGACGTACCGCTTCGCAGAGACCGAAGCCGCACAGCACCACCCCGAAGGAGAGCAGCGGTGTGCCTCCCACGGCCGCGAGCGGCAGGAAAACGCTGTCCGCCTGTCCGAATGCGATCTTCCCCCAGGGGAAGCCGCCGAACGGGACCCTGGCCCGGACCGCCTCGTCGAGTGTCCAGACCGCGGCGGCCCACACCGGCCACCAGGCGAGGCGGCTGACGGCGGCGATCCCGATGCAGCCGACCGCGATGAACACGGCCTCGGCGGCGGCGAGGGCCAGCCACGGCACCGGGCCGACCTCCTCGCCGGTCCAGTGCAGCAGCGGCAGCATGAAGCCCAGTCCGGCGAGGAGGCCGAGTCCGAACCCGGCGCGGAGCCGTTGCCGGTGCAGCACCCAGCCGAGCAGGGCGAAACCGGGCAGGACCAGCCACCACAGGGGGCGCGGCGGGAAGCTCAGATACAGCAGTGCACCCGCGATCATGGCGGCGACGGGCCGTACCAGGCGTCGCTTCCGGGACACGGGGAATGAGGCCGGCTGCGCGGCTTCGACTGGGGTGATGGTGGCGCTCACCCGGCGGAGTCTACGGTGGCCGGCTGTGGGTCCGGCAGCCCCGCCCGTGTGGTGGAACCCTTCGTACCGGATCGTTCCGTCGCTTTCCCGCACAGATCCGGCCCACCGCTGTCGTCCCGGCGTCAGGCTCCGGCCGTCGCGCCGGTCGCGGGCAGATGCAGGCGCTCGCGGATGAACCGTACGCCCGCCTCCGCGTCGTCGACCGTGACGGTGAACGTCCTGCCGTCGCCGAGCCGCAGCACCAGGCCCTCGCCCCTGCGGACCACCACGGCCGTGCCCTGCTCGGGGCGCCAGCGGTAGCCCCAGCCGCCCCACTGGCGCGGGGTGACCTCGGGTGCGAACTCCGCGCCCACCACATGGGTGAGCAGAATCCGGCGGCGCGGCAGGCCCATGTGGCCACAGCGCACCTCCAGGGCGTCCCCGTCGATCCTGACGGCCACGTTCACGAAGGCGAGGGTGCCGAACAGCATGAGCAGTCCGGCGGCGACACAGCCGATCACGGACATCAGCAGCGGGATGATCCCGGAGGTCCAGTTGGAGCTGACGGCCAGCTGGACACCGAGCGCCAGACAGGCCGCGCCCGCGGCCGCGAGTACCCACTGGGCCCGGTTGGTGGCCCGGCCGATCCAGACGGCGGAGTGGGGTTCGGCTCCGGTGTGTCGGGGTTCTCGGGGATGGTCCCTCATGTCAAGCAGCGTACTTAAATTTCCGCACGCCGGGGATGGGTCCAACGGCCCCCGACGGGTCAGCGGACCGGGCTGACGGCCCCCAGCAGCTGCCCCTCGGCGTAGGCCAGAGCGGCTTGCGGCAGGTCGGCGGGGCGTCCGCCGAGGAGCACGGCGAGACCCGCGGACGGTTCGGCCGACGGAGCGGGTTCGGCCCCGATCCGGCGTAGTGCCTGGGCCGCGACGGCACCGGCGGATCCATGCAGTGCGACGGGCGGCAGACCGGGCTGCCGCACGGCGGCACGGATGCGCTCGCCGACCAGTTCGTAGTGGGTGCAGCCCAGGACCACGGCCCGGACATCGCGCGGGGTCAGGGCGGCGGCTGCGGCAATGGCCAGGTCGATCGCGCTCTCGTCGGCGTTCTGCACGGCGTCGGCGAGGCCGGGGCAGGGGACCTCGGTGACGTCGACGGAGCGGGCGAATTCGCCGATGAGTCCGCGCTGGTACGGGCTGCCCGTGGTGGCGGGCGTGGCCCAGATCGCGACGGGGCCGCCACCGGCGACGGACGGCTTGATGGCCGGGACGGTGCCGATGACCGGCAGCGTGGGTTCGAGCTCGGCGCGGAGCGCCGGCAGGGCGTGCACGGAGGCCGTGTTGCAGGCGACGATCAGTGCGTCCGGCCGGTGGGCGGCGGCCGCGCGGGCCACGTCGAGCGCGTGGGCGGTCACGTACTCGGGCGTGCGCGGTCCCCAGGGCATGCCGTCGGGGTCGGAGGAGAGCACCAGATCGGCGTCGGGCCTCAGCCGGCGTACTGCGGCGGCTGCCGCGAGCAGGCCGATTCCTGAGTCCATGAGCGCGATCTTCACCCGGTCACCATAGTCGACCGCCCTTGCGGTTCCGTCCGGGTGGGGCAGACTGCGGCGAATGAGTGCCGTTGCCTGGATCGCCGTGGGTTCGCTGGCCGCATGGGTGTGGCTGCTGCTGGGACAGGGGTTCTTCTGGCGGACCGGCCAGCGGCTGCCGCGCCGGGAGGCTCCGGACCGATGGCCGTCCGTCGCGATCGTGGTGCCCGCACGTGACGAGGCCGACGTGCTGCCGGTGAGTCTGCCGTCGCTGCTGGCGCAGGACTATCCGGGGAGGGCGGAGATCTTCCTCGTCGACGACTGCAGCAAGGACGGGACCGGGGACGTCGCCCGTGCACTGTCCGTACGGCATGGAGGACTGCCGGTGACGGTGGTGTCGCCGGGTGAGCCCGAGCCCGGCTGGACGGGCAAGCTCTGGGCCGTGCGGCACGGGATCGCGCTGGCCCGGACCCGGGAGCCGGACTATCTGCTGCTGACGGACGCCGACATCGCGCATGAGCCGGACAGTCTGCGGGAGCTGGTCGCCGCCGCCGTGTCGGGCGGCTTCGACCTGGTCTCACAGATGGCCCGGCTGCGGGTGTCGAGTGTCTGGGAGCGGCTGGTCGTCCCGGCCTTCGTGTACTTCTTCTCGCAGCTCTATCCGTTCCGGTGGGTGAACCGGGCGGGTGCGCGGACGGCCGCGGCGGCCGGTGGCTGCGTGCTGCTGCGGACCGGGGCGGCGGAGCGGGCGCGGGTGCCGGAGTCGATCCGGCAGGCGGTGATCGACGACGTGTCGCTGGCGCGGGCGGTGCAGCGCAGCGGCGGGCGGATCTGGCTGGGGCTCGCCGAGCGGGTGGACAGCGTGCGGCCGTATCCGCGGCTGGCGGATCTGTGGCGGATGGTGTCGCGGAGCGCGTACGCCCAGTTGCGACACAGTCCGCCGCTGCTGCTGGGGACGGTTCTGGGGCTCGCGCTGGTCTATCTCGTGCCGCCGGTCGCGCTCGTCACCGGGCTGCTGACCGGTGATCCGGTGGCCGGCTGGGCGGGTGGCGCGGCGTGGGCGGTGATGACCGGGACGTATCTGCCGATGCTGGGCTACTACCGGCAGTCGCTGTGGCAGGCGCCGCTGCTGCCGTTCACCGCGGTGCTCTATCTGCTGATGACGGTCGATTCGGCGGTGCAGCACCACCGGGGCCGTGGCGCGGCCTGGAAGGGGCGTACCTACGCCCGTCCCGAGGCCGCGCCGGACCGGTGAGCGGAGCCGGCGGTGGGCCGGCGGCCGCAGGGCCGGCCGGACCGCCGGGGGGTCATTTACGGCCGGGCGTCCAGTTCATGCCCCACCCGTAGGCGTAGTCGATGGTGCGCTGCGGGCTCACTCCTCGCTCGGGGACGAGATAGCGGGCCTCGCGCTGCACCGTGAGGTCTCCCCCGTTGTTGGTCAGGAGTGCCAGTGCGCAGACGGTGGACGGGACGGTGCATTCGTCGAGCGAGAAGTCGATCGGTGCGCCGTGCTGGGGCTGGAGAGTGACGGTCGCGTGGAGATCGGCGAAACTCCGGGCGCCTTCATAGATGGTGACGAAGATCAGGACGCGCCGGAGCTTGTTCTTGTGGTCGAGGTTGACGGTGAGGTTCTCGCCGGTGGCGACGGCGCCGGTGCGGTCGTCCCCGTCGAGATGGATATAAGGAGGGTGCTGGAGTGCGCCGAACGCGTTTCCCAGCGCCTGCACGACTCCCTTGCGGCCGTCGGTCAGTTCGTAGAGAGCGCAGAGATCGAGATCGAGGTCCGAGTGGTTGGCGACCGCTCTGCCGAGTTTGCTTCCCCAGCCCTTGAACTGTTTGCGCACCTCCCAGTTGAGATTGACGCGAAGCGCTCCCGAAGTGCCGCCCTGTTTGGCGAGGGAGACCGACGGCGCGTCTTTGGTGAGTGTCACCTTGGACAGGCGGACGGGCGCGGTGGCAGGGGGTGCGGAAGGTGCCGGCGGTGCCGTCGGCGGTGCCGTCGGCGGTGCGGGCGGGACCGGTGGCAGGCGGTCGACCCGCGTTGCGCTCACAGGCTGTTGAGGCGTCTGGGGCTGGTGATACGGCTGAGTCCGCTGGGCCTGCTGTGGTTCATCGACGGAAATGCCGAAGTCGGTCGCGAGGCCTTCGAGGCCGGTGTCGTATCCCTGGCCGACGGCGCGGAATTTCCAGGCTCCCTGGCGCCGGTAGAGCTCCCCGAGAATGAACGCGGTCTCGACCGTCGCGTCCGCGCTGTCGAAG